>JBFIHZ010000215.1:0-7001 GCA_041601535.1 Lysobacterales bacterium
CCGACGCCCAGGATAAAGGCTTGTTTGGCGGCCACCGGGTCGCCGCTGCCCGGATAGGTGTACCAGATGATCAGGAAACTGTCGTTGTCCAGCACCTGGAATTCGAACCCTTCGAGGTCGCGGTCGGGGTTATACCAGGAGCCGGACAATACGGACGGGTCAGGGATATCCTGGGCGGCTGCCACGGGCGCGCCAAGCAGCAGCGCGAACCCGACCAGACCCGTGCGCAGCCAGTGCGAAGTGAACTGCCCCGCCATGTATCTGCGGATGCCATCAATGAATGAAACCGGTTTCCTGTACATAGGGCCTGGCGGCCTCCCTGCTAGCCGTCGAACGTGAACGCACATGATATAGGCAGGCGCGGAGAAATAGAATTGAAACCACATTCAGCCGCCCGGCCTGGCTGGCGGTCTGCCGGCATGATTGGCCGGAAAAAGCGCACCCCTGCGAATGATTGAAAGCGCGTGCATGAGGCAAGCTGCAACCGTACAAGCGCCATGCCGGGTATTACCGCGTGATCGCAGCCGGCCTGCGCGGCGGGGATGCCTTGCCGATGGACTTGCCCTTGCGTTCGCGGCCGGCCCCGGTCGCGGCCAGCCCCAGCAAGCGGCGGAACTTGGGGCACTCCATATGGCTGGGCGCAGGGCAGGCAGCAGCGTGGCGCAGGCCATCGCGCATGGATTTCAGTTTGCGGATGGTTACATCCAGCTCATCCGCCTTGCGGGCCAGGGCTGCGCGGTCGATCTGTGGTCTGCCACCGGGCGCAAACATGCGCGCGATCTCGTCCAGTGAAAAACCGGCGGAACGTCCCAGTGCAATCAAAGCCAGCCGTTCCAGCACGGCAGGATCAAACAACCGGCGCAGTCCGCGCCGGCCAACCGAGACGATCAGGCCTTTTTCCTCGTAGTAACGCAGCGCTGAGGCGGGCAGGCCCGACTGCTTGGACACCTCGGCTATATCCAGGTAGTGCATGCACTTGACCTCAAGTGGACTTTAAGTGGCACTCTAGCGCTTGCAGTGGTTTTTGACAAATCCGCACTAATCATGAGGAAACACATATGGAATATTTAATCTGCACAGCAATCATCGGGGTGGCCGCTACCGCGGTAATGGACCTTGGGTCCCTGGTCCGCAAGCAGCTTTTCGGCCAGCCGCTGCCCAATTACGCCCTGGTCGGCCGGTGGTTTTTGTACATGCCACGCGGAAAATTCCGCCATCAGTCCATTGCCGCAGCACAGCCAATACACGGCGAACTGCTGGCCGGCTGGAGCGCGCATTACCTGACCGGTATCGCATTTGCCGGACTGCTGCTGGGTATCTTCGGCAAAGCCTGGCTGCAACACCCCACACCCGGTCCGGCGCTGGCGGTTGGCCTGGCTACCGTGGCGGCACCCTTCCTGCTGATGCAGCCTGGCATGGGCGCCGGTATTGCCGCGCGCCGCACGCCGCGGCCGGGTGCGGCCAGGCTGCAAAGCCTGATCACACATGCGGTATTCGGGATTGGCCTGTACCTGGCCGGCTGGCTGGCGCATTATTTGATGTAAACACGCTGCGGAGTGACCGCAAACAATCGTTTCGTCCGCACCCGCGATAATCACCAGTTGAACTGCAAAGGAACCCGCCATGAGTCAGATACCGTCCTTGTTTTCCTTACCGCTGGCCATTCTGGCGTGTAGTCTGCCCGTCGGTGCTGGCGGTGCGGATGTCCCGTCCGACAGGGAGCAAATTGCAGAACTCCGCGAGCAGTCCAACCAGGCCATCGCCCGGCACGACCTGGCGGGTGTACTGGCCTCGTTCGACGATAAATACCAGGTCACCAGTGGCAGCGGCGAACTGTTCCAGGAAACGCATGCTGAACGGCTGGCACACTGGCAGGAAATATTCGCGGTGAGTGATGACATTATCTATACACGCAGCCCGCAGACGATTGAAGTCAGTACCTACCTGCCGCGCGCGGCCGAACATGGGCGCTGGACCGGTTCGTGGACATCGGAGGCCGGGCGCAAAGAGCTGGGTGGCTCGTATACCGCGTCGTGGAGCAAGGTGGATGGTGTATGGAAGATCCGCTCGGAAATTTTCATTACCTTGTTCTGCAATGGCCCTGGTTGCTGAACCATCTGGATAATCAGGAAGTACGGTGAAGCGTTTTCGGCGCGGCAAAAGCGCTTTCGCGGGATCGTAGTTGGCGAACATATCCTGATCATTATTAAAATGCGGCGCGCATTGACCTCAGCGCCGTGGCAGGCAAGACTTGTTGCATGAAAGCGCACAGCAGCATCACGATCAATGGCAAACACTACCCGGCAGGAACGGAGCTTGCCTGGTACGCCATCTACCCATTCTTCCTGGTCCATATGCTGATATTCGGGCTTTCGGGGTTTTTCATGGCCTATGCCAATGATGCGCCGTCACTCAGTTTTCTCTACCTTCATGGCGGTTTCGCCATCTTCATTTATCTGATTTTCTACCTGGCGATATTTGGGGTGGGTCAGGTGAAGTGGATGTTTATAAATGCCGCCCTGGGCCTGTTCGGCATTTATGCGCAGATCAGCTGGATTCTGGCCTTGTTCGGCAAGCAGGCCGATGACTACCCGGTGTCCGTGCACGTCATTCCTTTCCTGTATTACGTGCTCTACACGTTTTTGCTGTACCAGATGGTGCTCGATGTGACGGGCGCGCGGAAGAACCCACAGAAAAAGCGGACTGTTGAAAACATCTATATCGCGACCTCGGTACTGGTCTACGGCCTGATTTATACATTCGAAACCTGACCCGCCCTCCGAGGAAAAAAGGCGATGTGGCCAGTGCCTTTTACGTAAAAAAGCGTTCCCGCCGTCCTGAATCTATCGGGCCTGCACTTTTGCCAGCTTATTTACGTGCGTGGCTGTGCCCAGGCACTCAGAACAACAGCCTGAGTGCCTGGGCCATGCTCAAGAACATGGTGCCGATAACCAGTGTTTGCACCAGCCGGGAGAACCACCGGTTCATTTTTCCTCCAGGGCATAGCCGTTGCCGCCGGTGATCTGACCGCTGCGTGAAACATCACGTCCCAGTAACATCTGTGGAATGCGCAATGAGGCGCCATCGTAGAATCCCACCTGGCCGTCAAACCGCTGCGGGTTCTTGAAGGTGCCGAATACCCAGTCCCACAGGGGCAGCTCGGAAAAATTTCCGGTGTGCCGGCCGCGCTGATGATGCAGGGAGTGATATTCCGGCCGTGCGATGATGTTGCCCAGCCAGCGGGGAGTTCTCAGGTTGGCGTGCGTGAACAGACTGATCAGTCCGGCCATCACACCGGTAATCGCCCCTGCCAGCGGGCTGACACCCAGCACCACCACCAATGCGAAACTGGCTGAAAATGTAAAGCCCACCGCATCCAGTGGAGAGAAGTACAGCGAACCGTAAATGTCCATCCGTTCGGCGGAATGGTGCATCTGGTGAAAATAACGCCACATCACATCAAAGCGATGCAGGCTGCGATGCCACCAGTAGCCGCAAAACTGCAGCACGATATAACCCAGCGGTACTGCAAGCCACAGCGGCAGGCTGCTCGCGTCAATCAGCTGCAGCCCTTCCATCCAGTCAGCCCACAGGTAGGGAGAGTAGCTGGCCAGAGCGATATACATGATGGCTGAGAGAACACCGCGCGTCTTCCACCACGGGGTGTTCGGAAAGGGGCGGGCCGGCATAAACAGGTCCAGCAGAACGAACACGCCAAAACCGGCCGCCAAAGCATAGTTGTAAATATTAAACATGTTCTGGCTCCAATGAATATTTCGTCAATTTTGATTCACCAGCAGTGAATCGAGCGCGCCATGCTACGGAGTCAACATGGGAACCAGCGTTGGAGCGGGCGTGGAAAATGGCGTGGAAAATTCACTGGACGACGGCAGTCGAAGTCCGGTCGCTTACGAACCGTTTCCGTTTACCACGTCACAGAAAGCTGCATTTCCGAACCGAAAAACCACGCTGGTTCAAACGCTCGGTCACACGAAGCCTGCCTAGACTCACCGCCCATTGATGAAACCATCCGGCATGGAACCCGGGGACCATGTAATGAAGTTCCCGGGTTGCCGGATGTATCAATTGGAATAACGCGAAATTTGTATAAAGGAGATGACACATTGAATACGCAGGTTGATTCGAAGAAACTCGAACACTTTCTGGACAAGGTCGTGAGTGATCTTGCGGCCAACTACACCGGCGTGCTGGTGAGTGTTGGTGACAAGCTGGGCCTGTACCAGGCGCTGCAAGACGCCGGGCCAGTGACTTCGGCCGAGTTGGCTGCACGCAGTGACTGTAGTGAACGGTACGTACGCGAATGGCTGAATGCGCAGGCCGCGGCTGGCTATATCCGCTACCACGCTGATAGCGCCACCTACGATATGACCCCCGAACAAGCGGCTGTTTTTGCTGACCGGGAAAGCCCGGTATTTTTTCCGCCGGCCTGGCAGGTTCCCGCCTCCATGTGGTTTGACGAAGACAAAACGGTCGATTCATTCCGCAGCGGAGAAGGGGTAGCCTGGGGTGACCATGATGAGCGCTTGTTCTGTGGCGTCGCTGCTTTCTTCCGTAACGGTTACCGGGCCAACCTGGTGGATCACTGGCTGCCGGCGCTTGAAGGGGTAACCGAAAAGCTGAAACACGGCGCGCTGGTGGTCGATATCGGCTGCGGTCACGGCCACTCGACAGTGTTTATGGCGCAGGCGTTTCCGAACTCCCGCTTTGTTGGTATCGACACCCACGAGGGGTCTTTGCGGGCCGCGCGGGAACTGGCCGCAGCCGCCGGTGTTGAACAGCGTGTGACGTTTGAATGTGCCGGCGCGACGGATTTCACCCGCCGTGAGGTGGATCTGATCTGCTTTTTTGACTGCCTGCACGACATGGGGCACCCGGCCGCTGCGGCGAAACATGCTTTGCAGGCACTGGCTCCGGATGGCACGGTCCTGCTGGTAGAGCCGTTTGCGAACGACCGCGTTGAAGACAATCTCAACCCGGTCGGACAGCTTTATTATTCAGCATCAACAACGCTGTGTTGTGCCCATGCCATGTCGGAGAATGGAACCCATACGCTGGGCGCTCAGGCAGGCACAGCCCGGTTGGAAGAGCTGTTTGTGCAGGCCGGCTTTGGCACCTTCCGGCTGGCGACGAAGACCCCGTTCAACCTGATTCTGGAAGCCAAGCCCTGAAGACTAAAGTCTGAGGACTGATCCCTGAGGTACCAGTTCTTGAGGAGAGCAGCCCTCCAGGAAAAAATCCCTGAGAACCGGATACCGGGAGCCGGATGCGTAATGCCCAAACCCGGCATCCAGGCTGTTCGATGACCCGCCCACCCCCATCTGCCCTGCCGGCATGGCCTGCTCTGCAGCAAGCCAGGTTGCCGGAAGGGGGTGGGTGGGCTTTTTGCGTACCCGGGCCTGAGGCACGCAGGCCGCCGGGTGTTCACCGCTTTATATTCAGGTTTAGAATGTTGCTATGTCGACCTTGTCCATTCGAGTCCTGGGCGAGCTGGCAGTCGAGCAGGGAGGTGAAACCTTGACCCTCCCGGCGTCGAAGAAAACGCGTGCCTTGCTGGCTTACCTGGTTTTGACCGGCCGTCCACACCGGCGCGACCGCTTGTGCGAAATGTTCTGGGAAGTACCGGACGACCCGCGCGGGGCCTTGCGCTGGTCACTCAGCAAGCTCAGGCGCGTGATAGATGATGCAGCCAGCCAGCGGCTGATTGCCGATCGCGAACGGGTGGCGTTTGCGGCGCTTGAAGTCAGTGTCGACCTCAAGGAGATCAGCACCCGGATCGACAACACCTTGCTGACCCGGGATGAACTGCTGGACATGTCAGCAAAACTGGCTGAGCCGCTGCTGGATGGTATTGATCTGCCGGAGCAGGAGCTGTTTCAGAGCTGGCTGGTGGCGGAGCGTAATGATCTGAACCGCCTGCGCGCTGAAGTCGCGCACCGTTTGGCCGAGGACAGCCACACGCCGCTGACCGAAGTGCCAGAGCATTGCCGTAACTGGCTCACGCATGATCCCTTCAACCCCCAGGCTGCAACGGCTCTGATAGCCGCGCTCAAGCAGTTGGGCGAAGATCAGCAGGCCCACACACTGGCAGTGGAGCTGACCGAGCGTTTCAGAACCGCTGGCATCTCCTGGCCACCGGATGCGGGTACCGTGGCGGAACCGGGTGGCGAAGCCAAACCCACGCAGCGCCAGCTGCTGTCGCGGCAGAGAATCCATTTTTGTCATACCGCCGATGGTGTGCACATTGCTTATGCCGAAGTGGGCAGAGGCCCGCCTCTGGTCAAGGCAGCCAACTGGCTCAGTCATCTGGAACATGATTGGGAGGCGCCCATCTGGAGTCCGCTGTTTCGTGAACTGGCGCGCGATCACACCTTCATCCGTTATGACGAGCGTGGCAATGGGCTGTCCGACTGGGACGTTGATGATATTTCCTTCGAAGCTTTCGTTACCGATCTTGAAACCGTGATCGATGCGCTGGATCTGCAACGCTTTCCCTTGCTGGGTATTTCCCAGGGTGCCGCAGTATCCATCGAATATGCCGTGCGTCATCCGGGGCGGGTTTCCCACCTGATTCTGTTCGGTGGCTATCCGGCCGGCTGGCGCATCGGGGCTTCACCCGAAGTGATCCGCGAGCGTGAAGCGATCATGACCTTGACCGAAACCGGCTGGGGCCAGGACAACCCGGCCTACCGGCAGATCTTCACTTCAACCTTTATGCCCACCGCCACGCAGGATGAACTCAACTGGTTTAATGAATTCCAGCGCCAGACGACTTCACCGGGCAATGCCGTGCGATTTCTTTCGGCCTTTGGTGACATTGATGTGCGCGAGCGGCTGGCGCAGGTCACCGTGCCGACCCTGGTGCTGCATTCCCGCGGCGATCAGCGGATTCCGTTCAATACCGGCCGTGAAATAGCCGCGGAAATCCGCCATGCCGAGTTTGTTCCGCTGGACAGCGACAATCATCTGTTGCTGGGCCATGA
>JBFIHZ010000216.1:0-6996 GCA_041601535.1 Lysobacterales bacterium
GCATCTCCGCCGGACTGGCGGTTTGCAATTCCAGCAGGCTGCCGTTGACCAGGCGCTGCTGCCATTCGGGCTCGGCAAAAGCGCACACCTCCGTCAGTTCAGGCAAACTGGCCCAGCCACGGTACCCCGGCGGCATTTGTGCCACAGCGGGATCCCGGACGGTTTGCAGTTGCAACACGGCTGGCCCGGCAAAATACAGGCGCAGGGGCTGCTGCAGGGCGGCCACCACCAGCGCCATATCGAGCTGGGAACGCGCCGAACGCTGCTGGTAAGGGCCGCTGCGTATCACCAATCCAATACACTGCGGGCTGACCGGGGAGCTCAAAACGTCACCACCCGGTCGCAGTCCAGCACCAGCTCCATCAATTCAGTTAATCCGGAGTCCTGCCACGGCGCATCGGCCGGCCCCGGCAGCCGGCGTTGCCGCGAAGAGCTGCATAACAGCAGGCGAACACCGCCGCTGCGCGACAGTTCCGACCAGGCCGCACACAGTTGCGGCGTGCCACCGTCATGTGCCTCACCGGCCAGCGCGTTGTAGACCCCGTCTTCGCGGAAGAACACCGCGGGCACGGTTACTCCGGCCTGGGCCGCCGCCTGCAAGAACCGCCAGGCAGTGAGCGCCAGCCCGGAACCCCAGGGGCTTTCATTGACAATAACGACTAAACTGGTCACGTTTGATAATCGAACCCGTACACGCGCTTGCTGTCTGAGCGGGAGTGCATAAATTTCTCTGGAAAACGTCCTGAATGCGGAATTTTAGCAAACAAACCCTCATCCGTACGCTGGTCATGTTGGCCAGCTGCGTGGTCAGCCTGTCCAGTGTGGCCCAGAATGAACGGCTCAACCTGCCGGACATGGGCGCTTCCGCCGATACCATCCTGTCGCGCAAGGAAGAGGAAGCCTACGCCCGTTCACTGGTCCGGCAGATGCGCGCCTACGAGGTGCTTAACGAAGATCCGCTGATTTCCGCCTATTTCGAGGACATGGGATACCGCCTGGTGGCCAACAGCGACCGGCCGGACAAACCGTTCACCTTCGTGGTGCTGAACCAGGACGTGGTGAATGCGTTTGCGGCGCCAGGTGGCGTGGTGGCGCTTTACAGTGGCTTGATCCTGGAAGCGGACGATGAAAATGAAGTGGCCGGTGTGCTGGCCCATGAAGTGGCCCATATCACGCAGCAACACCTGTACCGGGCGATGGAAAACGCACAATCGATGAGCGTGCCGCTGATGCTGGCCATGCTGGGCCTGGTACTGGCGGGTGGCGGCAGCGGCGAAGCCATCCAGGGGGCTTTGATCGGGGGCACCGCCGCGGCGCAGCAGGCACAAATCTATTTTACCCGGCAAAACGAAGTGGAAGCGGACCGCATTGGCATTCAGACCCTGTCACATGCTGGTTTTGACCCACGAGGCATGGGCGAGTTTTTTGAAAAAATGAACCGGCTGACCCGGTCCATGGGCGAAGGACCACCGGAATACCTGCGCACCCACCCGGTCACGGTAAGCCGTATTGCCGAGGCGGACAACCGTGCGGCCAATATGCCGCCCCCCAAGCCGTCGGACGGGCGGGATTTTTACCTGATGCAGGCCCGTTTGCGCGCCACCAGCGCCGATTACCCTGACACAGCGTTGAAATATTTCAATCACCGCAAAGAACGGGCCGACACCGCACCGGCAGAACGCGAAGCCCTGGAATACGGCACGGCCATCATCCTGCAGCGCAAGGGGCAGTACGACGAGGCGCGTAAAATTCTTGCAAGCCTGGCGGCACAAAAGCCTCATATCGCATACGACATCCAGCTGTCGGAGCTGGACCTGGACAGCGGCCACGTCAGCGACGCGGTGCAACGTCTGGCCGGCCTGTACCAGAGTTTTCCCGGCAACCACGCCATTTCCATGGAGTACAGCAACGCCCTGCTGCACGAAGCCAAGCCGGGTTCGGCAGAAACCGCCAGCCGGATATTGCGCAAACAACTGCTCAGCCACCCGGATAATCCCAGCCTGTATACCCTGTATGCCCGGGCCGCCAACGACTCCGGCGACACGGTGCGGGCCAAGGAAGCCATTGCCGAGGCCTATTTCCTGCGCAACGCCATCCACGAGGCCATTTTACAGTTGCAGGAACTGCTCAAGCGCGACGATCTGAGCTACTACCAGCGCGCCCGCATCACCGCCCGTCTGAACGAAGTGCAGATCCAGTTGGCCAAGGAAGGGCTGGAATCGCACGAATTGCCCCAGCCTCGATAATTGCCCCGCTGTCATTAAACTGTCACACGCCTAACTATAATGGGAGTCTGATGAAACGACGGATTCCAATGTGAGCGCTATGCGGGCTAATGTACTGGTGGTGGAGGACGAACAGGCCATTCGCGAAATGATCGCCTTCGCACTCGACCGGGCGGGCATGGATGTCAGTCTGGCGGGAAACGCCCAGGAAGCACTGGTTGCCATCAGTTCAAACCGGCCTGATATCATTCTGATGGACTGGATGATGCCCGGCGTCAGCGGCCTGGAGCTGACGCGGAGATTGCGGCGTGACTCGTTCACCGAGGACATTCCCATCATCATGCTTACCGCACGGGTTACCGAAGATGACAAGGTAGCCGGACTCGAGGCCGGAACAGATGACTACGTTATCAAGCCATTTTCCCCACGTGAACTGCTGGCGCGCATCCGTGCGGTGCTGCGGCGCAGCACACCAGCGGACGACGAGGGCCAGATCACGGCAGGCAGCCTGGTGCTTGATACCGTTTCCCGGCGCGTGCTGCAGAATGGCCAGGAAATTCACCTGGGTCCAACCGAGTACCGGCTGCTGGAATTTTTCATGGGGCATGCCGGGCGCGCCTACAGCCGCACGCAGCTGCTGGACCATGTCTGGGGAGCCAATGCATACCTGGAGGAGCGCACGGTTGATGTGCACGTTCGCCGCCTGCGCAAAGCGCTGGAGCCGGCCGGCGTCAGCGGCTATCTGCAAACCGTGCGTGGACACGGTTACCGCTTCCTCGCTGAAGACTGATACGGCATCGGCAGGAACCGCGCATGCCGGCGCGTAGCTGGAAGTTTCACCTCAGCCGCATTGCCACAGCGGGCGCCGCACTGGCCGTGCTGGGGTGGCTGGTGGGCCACCCGGTCAAGATTTTGCTGGCCAGCCTGGTGGCTTACCAGGGCTGGCACCTGTTCAATATTGCCCGCCTGTTTGGCTGGCTGCAGGATACCCGCGGCCCGATACCGGAAAGCCGTGGAATCTGGGCAGATATTTTTGACAGCATCAATGCCATGGAAGACCAGACCCGGCGCCAGGAAGACCGTTATCGCAACATGATTACCGAGTTCCAGAACCTTACCAACGCCCTGCCGGATGCCACCCTGGTGATTGACTCACAGGGCAATATTACCTGGAGCAACGATACCGCCACCGCCATGCTCGGCTTGCGGCTGCCGGAAGACCTGGGCCAGTCCGTGACCAACCTGCTGCGCGGCCCGGCATTCGCCGAGTGGCTGCAGCGCGAGGAAAGTAAGCAGACGCGGCTGGAAATGCCCTCTCCGGTAAACGACAACCAGTGGTTGCATGTCACCTCGGTTCCGTTCCAGCAGCACCAGCGGCTGATCGTGTTGCGTGACATCACTGAAATTCATAATGTGGAACGCATCCGGCGTGATTTTGTGGCGAATATTTCACACGAACTGCGCACCCCGGTAACGGTATTGCTGGGCTATCTTGAATTGCTGCAAAACCACCCCGCCAGCGAAGTCGCGGACGCCATCACCCGAATGCAGGGCCAGACCCGCCAGATGAAAGCCCTGCTGGACGACTTGCTGGAGCTGTCCCGCCTGCAAAGCGACGAGATTCAGGGCGAGGAACAGGAAGTGGATGTCCCCGCGATGCTGGAACAGCTGAAAGAGCAGGCCATTGAAATCAGTCAGGGCAAGCACCGGCTGAATTTCTCGATTACGCCGGGTTTACGCCTGGTGGGCGTGGCCTCCGACCTGGAAAGCGCATTCCGCAACCTGATCATCAACGCCATCCGTTACACGCCGGAACAGGGCGAGGTACAGGTGGACTGGAGCGACAGCCCACAGGGCCCGCGCCTGGCCGTGCGCGACACCGGCATTGGCATTCCCAAGCGGGATTTGCCCCGCCTGACTGAACGCTTCTACCGTGTCGGTTCGGATCGCGCGCGGCAATCCGGCGGCACCGGACTTGGCCTGGCCATCGTCAAGCACGTAATGAATGCGCATAAAGCACGCCTGCTGATTTCCAGCGAACTGGGCGAAGGCAGCCAGTTCGCCTGTTTGTTTCCGCCGGAACGTAAAGTCGGCGCGACAGCAGCCAGCGCCGTTACAGATTGATGACCAGCGGGTAACGCGCTGGCTTACCGCCAGCACCAAAGCCGGCCTGAACGCGCTATTTTCATTGCCTGAGCCAGCCACGCCATATACCCGCCTGGCCGGTTGTCACAGATCTGTCATATCCAGCCTCTACCATCTGCGCCATGCACGACCACCCGACCATCAGTTTCACGTCAGATTACGGAGTAATTCAATGAACAAACGGATCGCAGTGCTCAGCCTGGCGCTGACCATGGCCACAGCCCCGGCGGCGTTCGGGCAAGCCCAGCTTGATGAGAACCTGCCGGAATACACCAAGGTCAGCGGCATTTCGGGCAATGTATCCAGCGTGGGCTCGGATACCCTGGCCAATCTTATGACCCTGTGGGCCGAAGAATTCAAACGCGTCTACCCCAGTGTAAATGTCCAGATCCAGGCAGCCGGTTCGTCAACAGCACCCCCGGCACTGACTGAAGGCACATCCAACCTCGGCCCGATGAGCCGCCTGATGAAAGACAATGAAATCGAGGCATTTGAAAAGAAACGGGGCTACAAACCAACCCCGATAGCCGTGGCCATCGATGCCCTGGCACTTTTTGTGCACAAGGACAACCCCATCGAGGGTCTGACCCTGCAGCAAACAGATGCGATATTTTCCTCCACCCGGACCTGTGGCGCGGAGGAAGACATTACTGCCTGGTCACAGCTGGGACTCACCGGCCCTTGGGCTGACCGCAGCATTCAGATTTATGGCCGCAACTCGGTATCCGGCACCTATGGCTATTTCAAGCAGCACGCGCTGTGCAAAGGTGATTTCAAGAACACGGTCAACGAACAGCCCGGCTCGGCTTCGGTGGTTCAGTCAGTCAGCTCTTCACTCAATGGCATAGGCTATTCCGGCATCGGTTACACCACCTCCTCGGTCCGCGCGGTGCCATTGGCCAGCGCACCCGGCAAGGAATTTGTGGCCGCCACCGCCGCCAATGCGATCAATGGCAGCTACCCGCTGGCGCGTTTTTTGTACGTCTACGTTAACAAGGAACCCGGCAAACCCATTGATCCGGTGACGCTGGAGTTTCTGCGCATGGTGTTGTCGCGCAGCGGCCAGGGCGTGGTGGTCAAGGATGGTTATATTCCGTTGCCGGCCGCGGTTTCCGCAAGGGAGTTTGCCAAGTTGAATTGATGGCACCATGCGCGCCAGTACACCGCACGACCGGGCCCGGCTTTTGCCGGGCCTTTTTTTGCAGAGCTACGCGCGTTTGTCATATTTCCGGCCTGGCGGCGTCAAATGTCGCCATTTAGTCACACTACTGTCATAAATCCGCAATAAACTGCGCTGGCCTCGTGGTAAACGACGTGCCCGGTGCACCGCGCCCCATGCAGGCCAATGGAAGCAAGCACACCCAAATCAGCTTTGTGGAGACCCTCGGGATGACCAACAAACTTGCCCTTTACGCCATTTCGCTGGCGCTGATCAGTCCGGCGGTGCAGGCCGACAGCCGCGATGATGAAATCCGCCTGCTGAGAGAGCAGATTCAGCAGTTGTCGGCCCGTTTGGATCAACTCGAGCAGAGCTCCGCACTGGCCGCCCGCACACCACAAACGGCACCGGCTGCTCCTGCCGGGGACCAAGCCGAACTCGAAGCACGCATCGACCAGGCGGTGGCGGAGCGTGTCGACGAGAAAATGGCCGGCGTGTCCTGGGCAGAACGCCTGCGCTGGAAAGGTGATTTCCGCTACCGCTATGAAAACATCGCGGTTGAGGGTTCTGATCGCCGCAGCCGCAGCCGTATTCGCGCACGCGCTGAACTGGAGGCGGATATTTCGCCCACCCTGCAGGTCGGAATCGGACTGGCCAGCGGCACCGACGACCCGGTGTCATCCAACCAGACATTGGGTTCCGCGGGTTCCACCAAGGACATCAACCTCGACCTGGCCTATTTCCAGTGGTCTGGTCTGAGCAACACCACGGTGGTGGGTGGCAAGTTCAAAAACCTGCTGTTCCGCCCCGGAAAAAACGGCCTGTTATGGGATGGCGACTGGAACCCGGAAGGTACCGCCTTTAAATATGAAAATGGCGGCCTGTTTGTCAACGGCATTGGCACCTGGGTAGAAAGCGACAGCAAGGCACTGGATCAAGAATTTTCATTTGGCCTGCAGGGCGGGTTTAGCCTGGCATTCGGTGACACCCTGAAGCTGACGGCTGGTGCCGGTTACTATCAGTTCGACATGGCGGGTAAAGGATCCTTCTTTGGCGATGACGACGATTTCTTCGGCAACAGCTATGATGCCGAATCACTGACTTATCTGTACGATTATCAGGAAGTCGAAGCATTTGCCGAGTTGGGCTTCAAGGCCTTTGGCCGGCCGGCTTTGGTATTTGTCGATTACGTGATCAATCTGGACCCGGATGACGACGATACCGCCTGGGCGCTGGGCCTGAAATACGGCAGCATCAAGAAACAGGGTGACTGGGAGTTCGCCTGGGTCTACCAGGATGTGGAAGCTGACGCCGTACATCCCGATCTTCAACCGGATCCTGCAGCCGCCGCCGCAGCCGGCGTTCGCGACCGGCGCCTCGACCCAGTTCGGCAGCGCCGGCGTCGACCAGCCGAGCCGCATGCTGGTCGGCCGCGAAGGACCGGTGGCCACCGACCTGCGGCCGGCC
>JBFIHZ010000217.1:0-6980 GCA_041601535.1 Lysobacterales bacterium
GTGCCGTTTCACGTGATCGAACAGGACACCTACAGCGTGGTGCGCCGCGTCATTCCCGAAGGCAAGACCACGTGCGGGCTGTGCTCACGCCTACGCCGCGGCGCGCTGTACAATTTCGCCAGCCAGCACGGTATTACCCGCATTGCGCTGGGCCACCACCGGGATGACATCATCGAAACCCTGTTCCTGAACCTGTTCAATGGCGGCCGTATCAAGGCCATGCCGCCCAAGCTGTTGTCTGATGACGGCGAGCATGTGGTAATCCGCCCGCTGGCCTATTGCAGCGAGGACGACATCAACCGCTATGCCGCGGCCCGCCAGTTCCCCATCATTCCCTGCGACCTGTGCGGCACACAGCCCAATCTGCAGCGCCAGGCCATCAAGGAGATGCTCGGCACCTGGAAACGCAAGCACCCGGGCCGGGTGGAGAACATTTTCCGCGCCATCGGCAATGTCTCGCCGTCGCAACTGGCAGATCATGAACTGTTTGATTTTCGCAGCCTGGGTGATGCGCAGGATACCCAGTCCGGCCAGGCCGACTGGCTGAGGCTGCAGGACCGCGCACGCCGCAACACCACAGCCGCCAACTGAATTTCCTTTTTGCACTTAATGGGGTATGCACCATGGATCGAAGAAAATTTGTTGCCACCGCTGGCCTGGCCGGCACCGCTGGCGTGCTCGGCGCCTGCCAGCCGGGAACCGGTCAGAATGCATCCGGCGGCGATGGTTCTTCCTACGACCAGACCTTTGAATGGAAAATGGTCACCACCTGGCCGCGGGACTTTCCCGGCCTTGGCGCCGGTGCGCGGCGGCTGGCAGAAATCATCGGGCGCATGAGCAATGGCCGCCTGAGCATCAAGGTGTATGGCGGCGGTGAACTGGTGCCACCCCTGGAAGTGTTCTCCGCGGTGCGCCAGGGCACGGCCGAAATGGGCCACGGCGCGGCCTACTACTGGCGTGGCCATGTCAAATCCGGCCAGATATTCACCGGCATCCCGTTTGGCCTGACCGGCCATGAACTGATGGGCTGGTTCTACTATGGCGGTGGCATGGAGCTGTACCACAAGGCCTATGAACCACATGGACTGGTACCCTTTCCGGCCGGCAATTCCGGCACCCAGATGGGTGGCTGGTTCAACAAGGAAATCCGCTCCATCACCGACCTGCAGGGCCTGAAAATGCGCATCCCCGGTATCGGCGGCGAGGCCCTGGGGCGTGCTGGTGGCACGCCGGTCACGGTGCCAGGCTCGGAGGTGTTCACCGCGCTGCAGAGCGGTGTGGTGGACGCGGCGGAATGGGTTGGCCCGATGAATGACCGCGCCCTGGGCCTGTTCCAGGCCGCCCGCTATTACTATTACCCTGGCTGGCAGGAGCCGGGCAGCGCGCTGGAGTGCCTGGTCAACGCCAAGGCCTGGGCCGCCCTGCCGGATGATTTAAAGGAAATCGTGCGGGTAGCCTGCCAGGCCATCTCGGCCGACATGTACGCGGAATTCGAGGCCATGAATGGCTCGGCACTGGCGGCCATGATCACCGAGCACAATGTCGAAATGCGGGCCTTCCCCGATGACGTGCTGGCGGAACTGCGCAAACACACGTTTGCTATCATTGAAGAAATGGCAGCGGACGAGGCCATGTTTGCGGAAACCTGGGCTTCGTTCAAAACCTATATGCAAAACGTCAAACGCTGGACCGATGTGGGTGAACGGTATTACCTGAACCACAGGGGATAACACAATAAGTGCCGGCCCCGGCCTGGATCCTGCGGGTGGCGCCACCTTGAAAGGAGCAGTCGATTATGTACCGCCTGATTCCCATGGTCATGGCCATCAGCCTGCTGGTGTTGGGCCTGTCTTACCTGTTGCAACCGGCGCGCTGGATACGCTTTATGCGCGGCATCATGCACGCGCCGGAAACCTTTTTTGGCGGCGCCCTGATCATGGTCGCGGCAGGCGTGGTGGTGGGTTACGGCTATAACAGCTGGCATGGCACCTGGCCTGTTTTTGTTACCGTCATGGGCTGGCTGATGGCTCTTGAAGGCGCGCTGATCCTGGTGTTTCCGGGATTTTTGCGGCTGTTTCAGAACCTGTCGGATGGGTTTCTGACGCTGTACCTGCGCATCGGCGGCCTGCTGCTGGCCACGCTGGGTGCCTTGCTGTGGTACTTTCTGGCCTAGCTCGCAGCGGGCATGGTGGAAGGCTGCCAGCCCGGCCTCAGGAATAAATCAGATCCGGCAGCCAGGTCACCAGCGACGGCCACACCGCAAGCACCAGCAACATCAATAGCTGGATGGCGATAAAGGGCATCACTCCCTTGTACAGCGCAGACGTTTTCACCCGGTCCGGACACACACCACGCAAGTAGAACAGTGAAAAACCAAACGGCGGGGTGAGGAAGGAAGTCTGCAGGTTGATGGCAATCATCACCCCCAGCCACACCGGGTCCAGCCCCATGGCCATCAATACCGGCCCGACGATGGGCACCACCACAAAGGTGATCTCGATAAAGTCCAGCACAAAACCCAGCAGGAACATCAGCAACATCACCAGCACCATCGCACTGACCACACCGCCCGGCAGGGCATGCAGGGCATCGGCGATCATCTCGTCGCCACCAAAGCCGCGGAACACCAGGCTGAACAGCGATGCACCAATCAGTATCATGAACACCATGGTGGATACCGCCGCCGTGCGGTACACCACCTCGCGCAGGGTTTCCAGGGTCAGGTGGCGCTGGATTGCCGCCAGGATCATGGCACCCACCGCGCCCACGGCGGCCGCTTCGGTAGGCGTGGCCACGCCAGCCAGGATGGAACCCAGCACCGCAATGATCAGCATCAGCGGGCCGGCCATCAGCAGCATCACCCGGCCCAGACTGTCGCGCTCTTCTTCAGACTCCTTCACGGCGGGCATCAGCGCCGGCCGGGCCCATGCCAGGATCAGCAGGTAGAGCGCGTACATGAATACCAGCGCCAGACCGGGTAACAGCGCGCCGGCAAACAGCTCACCCACCGACACGGTTTCGGGCGAATAACTGCCCATGCTCAGCTGGGCCTGCTGATAGGCATTCGACAGCACATCGGCCAGCATCACCAGCACGATGGAGGGCGGGATGATCTGCCCCAGCGTTCCGGAAGCGCATATCGTCCCGGTGGCCACCACCGGGTGATAGCCGCGGCCCAGCATGGTGGGAAGTGAAATCAGCCCCATGGTGACCACCGTGGCGCCGACGATGCCGGTACTGGCCGCCATCATCGCGCCGACCAGCACCACCGCCAAACCCAGGCCGCCGGGAATGTGGTGCATCATGCGGGCCAGTGATTTCAGCAGATGATCGGCCACCTTGGAGCGTTCCAGCATCACGCCCATAAACACGAACACCGGCACGGCAATCAGGGTTTCGTTGGTCATGATGCCAAAAATGCGGTTGGGCAATGCGCCCAGAAACGCCGGGTCAAAGCTGCCGGTCAGGCTGCCAATGCCAGCAAAAATCAGCGCCACCCCGCCCAGTGTGAACGCCACCGGATAGCCCAGCATCAGGGCAGCGCCAATGGCCGCAAACAGGCCGAGTGACATCCAGACAGCCATTAACTCCCCTCTGGTCCGGTCCCGGCAGCCAGTGCCAGATAGCGATCTTTCAAACGCACATAATGTTCCGCGTTATAGCGCAGCATGGTGATCTGGTCCGTGGTCAGCGGCCGGGCCAGCCGCGCCGGATTGCCCCGCCACAGGGTCCCGCTGCTTACGCGCGTACCCGGAGTAACCAGTGCGCCGGCTGCAATCATGCAATCGTCTTCCAGCACTGCGCCGTCCATCACGATGGCCCCCATGCCGACCAGGCAGCGGTTGCCGATGGTACAGGCGTGCAGGATCGCGCCGTGCCCGATGGTGATGTCATCACCCAGCAGCAGAGGACCGCCCTCAGGCGAATAGGTGCCTTCGTGGGTGACGTGCAGCACGGCGGCATCCTGCACATTACAGCGTGCCCCGAGGCGGATATGATTCACATCACCGCGGATCACCGCCATCGGCCAAACCGAGCAATCATCGCCCAGTTCCACCGAGCCGCTGATGCTGGCCTGATCGGACAGGTATATGCGCTGCCCCAGGCGAGGCTGCGCGTACATGAAACGGTAGGTATTTTTGTTGTCAGAATCCGTCACAAGGCGCGATGTTAACACCGTTATCACGCGACGGGACAAAATTACCAGCGATTTTATTCACAGCGTGCGCCCAAACGGGAAATCATGGACTTAGCCCGTATTTCGTGAAATAAAAATGCAATGTATCTTTTAGCTTATTGATCTATATATCTTTATTGGCTTTGTAACATTTACAAAATAGACCGGTCGTTCCATGTTTGCCCGCATCCGCATGTGGGCCACGGCAGTTTCCCACATAGTTATCCACAGGCTGTGTGGAAAACCTGGCCGAAACGGGTGCCGCCAAACGGTGTGGCCGCGCCATCCGCCGCAGAGCTGCCCGCCCGGTGGCCTCGGCCGCCCTTCTTATGCGGCCCGGCAACGTTTACAATAGCCCCCTTTTTGGACAACTGACGGACACCCGCGCCGCAACCGATCCTGACCCGGATTCACCTGTGAAAGAACACATAGAAGAACTATTAAGCCAGTCGTTATTGCACCTCAAGCGCGACGGCATCCTGTCGCTGGAGAACGAGCCCGCGTTCACCGTCGAGCGCACGCGCTCGGTTGAGCACGGTGATTTCGCCACCAACATGGCCATGGTGCTGACCAAGCAGGCCAAAATGCCGCCGCGCGAACTGGCCCAGGCGATCATCGACCGCATGCCCAAATCCCGCCAGATCGAGAAGATGGAAATCGCCGGACCCGGCTTTATCAATTTCTTCTTGCGGCTGTGCGCACATACAAGTGTAGTTAACGACGTGCTGCGCCAGCGCGAGGAATATGGCAGCCCGCTGCACCGGTCCGAGGAAAGCGTCACGCTGGAGTATGTTTCCGCCAACCCCACCGGGCCACTGCATGTTGGCCACGGCCGCGGCGCGGCATTCGGTGCCAGCCTGGGAAATATCCTGCAGCTGGCCGGTTACACGGTGCAACGCGAGTACTACGTCAACGACAACGGCCGTCAGATGGACATCCTGGCAGTGTGTGTCTGGCTGCGTTACCTGGAGCTGTGCGGCGAGAAAGTCAGCTTTCCCAGCAACGGTTACCAGGGCGAGTACATTTACGAAATTTCCCGCGAGGTACGCGCCGAGCACGGTGACAAGTGGCGTTTCGCCGGTTTTGAAGTCACCGACAAACTGCCGCCCAGCCCTACCGACGGTGGCGATGGCGAAACCTATATCGATGCACTGATTGCCCGCGCCCGCGAGATGCTGGGTAAAGCCGGTTATGCCATTTTCTTCGCCGCGGCGCTGGACAGCATTCTGGGCGATATCCAGGAAGACCTGTCTGAGTTCGGCGTGGAGTTTGACAACTGGTACTCCGAGCAAAAACTCGAAGACAGCGGCGCAGTGGAACAGGCCATCGAACGGCTGCGTGATAACGGTCACCTGTACGTCAAGGAAGGCGCCACCTGGTTCCGCGCCTCGGCGCTGGGTGATGAGAAAGACCGCGTGGTCATCCGCGAAAACGGCCGCGCCACTTATTTCGCATCCGATATCGCCTACATCCAGGACAAGCTGGCCCGCGGCTTCGAACGCGCCATTTACGTGTTCGGCGCTGACCACCACGGCTACGTGGCGCGCCTGCGTGCCGCCGCACAGGGGCTGGGCGAAGACCCGGACCGGCTGGAAATCATCCTGGTGCAATTTGCCGTACTGTACCGCTTTGGTGAAAAGGTGCAGATGTCCACCCGCTCCGGCCAGTTCATCACCTTGCGCGAACTGCGCGACGAAGTGGGCAGTGATGCGGCGCGCTTTTTCTACATCATGCGCTCGCACGATCAGCACCTGGATTTCGACCTGGACCTGGCCAAGTCGCGCAGCAATGAGAACCCGGTGTACTACATCCAGTACGCCCATGCCCGCATCTGCAGCGTGTTCCGCAACCTGGAGCAGATGGAAGTCCGCCACAATGAAGCCATTGGCGAAGCCGCCATCAGCATGCTCACCGAAGACCACGAACTGCAGCTGATGCGCACCCTGGGCCGTTTCCCGGAAACCATCGCCAACGCGGCCCGCCTGCGCTCACCGCATATGATGGCTTACTATCTGCACGCACTGGCCACCGACCTGCATGCCTATTACAACGCCCACCAGTTTCTGGTGGATGACGAGAATTTGCGCAACGCCCGATTGAATCTGATCCAGGCTACACGTATTGTGCTCGCATCCGGACTGCGGCTTTTGGGCGTGTCCGCGCCGGAAGAAATGTAGTCAGGGCAATGGGAGCGATATAAACATGGCCAGGCGTGGAGCAAGCAGGGGACAAAGGAAAGGCACACCGGCTTTGATCTGGCTGTTCGCCGGTATTCTGATCGGCCTGGGCGCCGCCTGGTACCTGGCTGCCAAGGGGTATATTTCCCAGCCCGAATCACCCCAGCCGGTGGCCAGCGACCGTTCTGACCGGCAGCGCGACGAAGCCCCGCTGGTGGCTGAGCCCGGCAAAACCGAAGATAAAACCACCAAGCCCCGTTACGACTTTTTCACCGTCCTGCCGGAAATGGAAGTGGTGGTGCCAGAGCAGGAACTCAGCGACCGCAGCAACCCGGCCAACGAGGCTACCGTGCAGGCAGATGCCGATTCCTATCTGTTACAGGTCGGTTCGTTCAAGTCCGCCGATGACGCTGACCAGATGAAAGCCCGGCTGGCGCTGATGGGCTTTGTCGCCAAAGTACAGGTGGTGACGGTGAACGACGCCCGGTGGCACCGCGTTCGTATCGGCCCGGTCAAGGGTGCAGCCCAGGCGGATGATATGCGCCGGCGCCTGCACGACGGTGGGATAGACAGCCTGGTGATGAAGAACCCCTGACCGCCCCCTTCCCCTCCCCCAAGGCCGGGCA
>JBFIHZ010000218.1:0-6964 GCA_041601535.1 Lysobacterales bacterium
CCGCCTGGCTTTGCAATCCACCGTACATCGCTGACAATAAGCAACCATGGCCAGCAACGAAGAACGCATCATCAACCCCGTCGATACCGCTGAGGATCAGGATATCGATTTCAGCCTGCGGCCACGCAGCATGGCCGAATATATTGGCCAGCCGGCCATGCGGGAAAAGCTGGGTATTTTCCTGGAGGCTGCCATCAAGCGCGGTGAGCCACTGGACCATGCGCTGATATTTGGTCCGCCCGGATTGGGCAAGACCACGCTGGCACATGTGATCGCCAATGAAATGGGCGTCAGTCTGCGCCAGACGTCCGGTCCGGTGCTGGAGCGCGCTGGCGACCTGGCCGCGCTGCTGACCAACCTGCAGCCGGGCGACGTGCTGTTTGTGGACGAGATCCACCGCCTGTCACCCACGGTGGAAGAAGTGCTGTACCCGGCACTGGAAGATTTCCAGCTGGACATCATGATCGGCGAAGGCCCGGCGGCGCGTTCCATCAAGCTGGAACTGCCGCGCTTTACGCTGATCGGCGCCACCACCCGCGCCGGCCTGCTGACCTCGCCGCTGCGCGACCGGTTTGGCATTGTCGAGCGCCTGGAATTCTACAGCGCCGAGGAATTGTCGCGGATTGTCACCCGTTCGGCAGGTATTTTGCAGATTGGCGTGGATAATGAAGGTTCGATGGAAATTGCGCGCCGTTCCCGTGGCACCCCACGGGTGGCCAACCGCTTGCTGCGCCGGGTGCGGGATTATGCCGAGGTCCGGGGCGATGGCTTTATCAACAAGGACATTGCGGCGGCGGCCATGAGCATGCTGCAGGTGGATGATCTCGGTTTCGATGCAATGGACCGGCGCCTGCTGAAAATGATTATCGAAATTTTTGATGGTGGGCCGGTTGGCATTGAAAGCATGGCGGCCGCCCTGTCGGAAGAGCGCGGCACCGTGGAAGATGTGCTGGAACCCTACCTGATCCAGCAGGGCTTTATGGCCCGCACCGCCCGTGGGCGCATCGTGACTTCGCGCGCCTACCGGCATTTTGGCCTGAAGGAACCAAGTGGCGTCAGCGGCGGTCTGTTCGACGCAGATAACGAATAAGTAAAACATAAACCTCGGCCGGCAGCGGTCCGGCATAGACAATTGGGCAATTCCATGGATGAAGCATCAAAGCAGCCCTTTGTATGGCCGGTACGGGTATATATCGAAGACACTGACGCCGGCGGCGTGGTGTATCACTCCCAGTATCTGAACTTTTTCGAGCGGGCCCGCACCGAACTGCTGCGCGCCAATGGTGTCCACCATGAGGAGTTGCGCCGAAACGATAACCTGATCTGGGTGGTGCTGGACATCCAGGTTCATTTTGTACAGGCCGCCCGGCTGGACGATGAATTGTTGATTACGGCCGAATTGGCCTGGATAAAAGGTGTACGGCTGGGGTTTACCCAGCGAATGTCCCGCAAAAGCGACGGCAAACTGCTGGCGACAGCGGAATTGAGCGCAGCCATGTTGCATGCGGATAGTCTGAAACCGGCCCGTGTGCCGGCCTGGTTGGTAGCGGAGTTGAAGAATGACAAATGACTTACAGATCTGGCAGCTGATCCTCGATGCCAGTTGGCTGGTGCAAGGCGTGATGGCCATTCTGCTGGCGGCTTCCATCGCCTCGTGGATGATCATATTCAACAAGCGCCAGGTGCTGGCCAAGGCAGAAAAAGCCGCCGATGCCTTTGAAGAGAAATTCTGGTCGGGCACCGACATGACCAAGCTGCACGAGGGCATTGCCTCGGCCCACCGGCTGACCAACGGCATGGAGCGGATTTTTGATGCCGGCTTTGCCGAATTCACCCGCATGCGCCAGCAGGGCCGCATGTCGCCGAATGCGATGGTGGAAGGCGCGCAGCGCGCCATGCGCATCGCCTTGACGCGCGAGACCGAAGAGCTGGAACACCACCTGAACTTCCTCGCCACGGTGGGTTCCACCAGCCCCTACGTCGGCCTGTTCGGCACGGTCTGGGGCATCATGACCTCTTTCCACCAGCTGGCCAACGTCAACCAGGCCACCATCGCGATGGTGGCTCCGGGTATTTCCGAAGCGCTGGTGGCAACTGCCATGGGCCTGTTCGCGGCCATTCCCGCGGTGATTGGATACAACCGCTTTTCCAACCAGGTTGATCGTCTGGAAGTGCGCTACGACAACTTCAAGGAAGAGTTTTCCAGCATCCTCAATCGCCAGGCGCACGCGATGAAGCAGGAGTAAGCGGTCATGGAACCGACGAAAGGCCGCCGCCGGCCAATGGCAGAAATCAACGTGGTGCCCTACATCGACGTGATGCTGGTGCTGCTGGTGATTTTCATGATCACCGCGCCACTGCTGAACCTGGGTGTTGAAGTGGAACTGCCCAAGGCTGATGCCGAGCCGCTGGATACCGAACAGTCGCAGGAACCGCTGGTGCTGACGGTTCTGAAAAACGGTGACCTCTACCTGAACGCCGGCGGCGACCTGGACGGCACCTCCAGTGGCCTGATCGACCCGGAAACACTGGTCATGACCGTCACCGCCATCGTCAAGCGCAACCCGGAAATCCAGGTACTGGTGGGCGGCGACCAGCAGGTGGGTTATGGCGAAGTGTATAACGCCATGGTGTTGCTGCAAAAAGCCGGTGTGACCAAGGTCGGGTTGATGAGCGACCCGCTGGATACGGTAAACGGCGCCGGGGCAGAATCCGGAGGCTAAATGGCCCAGCACACCGAACTTGCAGGCATGACGCGCGCCTTTGGTCTGGCGCTGTCCGTGCATGTGCTGATGGCCCTGCTGGTATGGCTGGGCACGAAGGACTGGAAGCCGTTTCGTCAGCCACAGCCGGTGGGCATGCTGATTGAAGCGGTGATGGTCGACACCAGCCAGATCCGCGAACAGCGCGAGGCCGCAGCCAAGGCAGCGGCTGACGCTGAGCAGCGCAAACAGGCCGAGGAGCGCCGCGCGCGCGAACTCGAGCAGCAGCGCGAGCGCGAGAAACAGGCAGAGCTGCAGCGCCAGAAGCAGGCCGAGGAACAACGCAAGCAGGAACTGGAAGCCCAGCGCAAACAGGCGCTGGAACAACAGCGGCAAAAAGAACTGGAAGAAGCCCGGCGCAAGAAAGAGGCGCAGGAAAAACTGCAGCAACTGCGCATGGAAAACGAGCGCCGGCTGGAAGAAGAACGGCTGAAGCAGCAGCAGGAGCTGGAAAAAATCCGCAAGCAACGCGAAGAAGCGGACCGCCAGCAGAAACTGGAAGCGGAGCGGCTGAAGCAGCTGGAAGCACGCAAGACAGAGGAAGCGGCCGAGCAGCGGCGCAAGCTGGAAGAAGCAGAGCGTCTGCGGCAGGTGGAGGCGGAAAAACGGGCAGCAGAGGAGCGGGCGTTCCAGGCCGGCCAGGAGGCCACCAAGACCGACAGCTACCGCGCCGCGATCCAGGCCCTGGTGACCCAGAACTGGCTGCGTCCGCCGACCGCGCAAGCCGGATTGAGGTGCAAACTGCGCATCAACCAGATTCCCGGCGGAGAGGTGATCTCCGCAGCGATTGCGCGCCCCTGCAATGCCGATGAAACTACCCAAAGGTCCATTGTGGCGGCAGTTGAACGAGTGGGCGCGCTGCCCTATCGTGGGTACGAAGACGTATTTACCCGCGAAATTGAATTTACTTTTATCTACGACGGTGACTGATATCGTGAAAAAACTAATGCTTTTCGTACTGGCTGTGCTGGCCGCGCCATTGGCCCAGGCCCAGCTGGAGATTGAAATCATCCGCGGCAGCGCCAGCGCGTTGCCCATCGCCATCGTGCCGTTCAGCTGGGAAGAATCCGGCCCGCCGCCGATCACCACGGTGTCGGAAATCGTGTCCGGCGACCTGTACCGTTCCGGCCTGTTCGACCCGATGGACGAAGCCGATATGGTGGAGCGCCCGGTGGACGAGGAAGGCATCCGTTTTGGCACCTGGCGCCTGCTGAAAGTGGACTACGTGGTCATTGGCAAGGTGCGTCAGGCAGCCGATGGCATGGGCCATGAGCTGGTTTACCAGTTGTTTGACGTGCACACCCAGGACCGGCTGCTGTCGCAGGTCACCACCGTGGGGCAGGGCGATTTGCGCTTTGGCGCGCACCGCGTGGCGGATGCCATTTACCAGAAAATCACCGGCATACCGGGCGCGTTTTCCACCCGTATTGCCTATGTGACCTCCACCGGGCTGGGCAAGGAGCAGCGCTATGAGCTGGTGGTGGCCGATGCCGACGGCTACGGCCCGCAGTCCGTGGTGGGCTCGCCAGAGCCCTTGTTGTCGCCGGCCTGGTCGCCGGATGGCCGCAAACTGGCCTATGTTTCGTTTGAAAAAGGCAATTCAGCCATTTATTCCCAGGATGTGGCCACCGGGGCGCGCGAATTGCTGTCCAGCGGCAAAGGTATTAACGGCGCGCCTTCCTTCTCGCCGGATGGCAGCAAACTGGCCCTGACCCTGTCACGTTCCGGCAATCCGGAAATCTACGTGCGGGATTTGGCCACTGGCAGGGAAACCCAGCTCACCAACCACTGGGCCATCGATACCGAGGCGGTCTGGTCACCCGACGGAAACTGGGTTTATTTCACCTCGGATCGGGGCGGAAAACCGCAAATTTACCGGGTCTCGGCGAACGGCGGAAACCCGGAGCGGGTAACGCTTTCCGGCGATTACAACGCCCGTGCCAGTATTGCTCCTGACGGAAAGCGAATAGCAGTAGCGCAAGGGCGCGGAAACGAGTATCGTATCGCAGTGTGGGATAGCGAGTCCCAGCGATTCACGGTGCTGACCCCAGGTAGTTTGGATGAATCACCCAGTTTCGCGCCAAATGGCAGTATGATACTTTACGCTACGCGGGAAGGTACGCGGGGCGTATTATCGGCTGTTTCAGCGGACGGTAACGTCCGCCAGCGACTGATCCTGAGCGAAGGTGATGTTCGCGAACCCGCATGGTCACCTGTGATCAGGTAATATAGTCACAGCAACTGTAGCAACAATGCCGCTAAGTACGGCGTACGTAACAACAACCAGGAGAAAACGATGAATACCGCACTGCGATTGGTTATGGCAATATTAATTGCAATGGCGATTGCGGCCTGTCAGCCCAAGCCTAAGCCGGTAGAAACGGCGCCTGTCGTGGAAGATACCACCCCACCGGTGGTCACTGAAGCTGCGATAGACCCGCACGATTACACCGATGCCCGTAATTTCGACAACCCGGAAAGCCTGTTGTCCAAGCGCGTAATTTACTTTGACTTTGACAAGTCAACGGTGCGCCCGGAATTCCGCGGAATCGTTTCAGCCCATTCTGCCTACATGGCTGCACATTCCAGTGCCCGTGTAACGCTGGAAGGCCATGCTGACGAACGTGGCACCCGCGAGTACAACCTCGGTCTGGGTGAGCGTCGTGGCAATGCCGTGATGGGTTTGGCCTCTGCACAGGGTGCCCGTGGCAACCAGTTAACAGTGGTCAGCTACGGTGAAGAACGCCCGACCTGCCGCGTCAGCGATGAAAATTGCTGGGGCCAGAATCGGCGCGTGGAGATCGTATACACCGCACGCTAAGCATGAAACTACGCAAAGCGCTAAAACAGATGATGGCCAGCCCCGTGCTGGCCATCGTCTTTATGACCCTGGCCCCGGCTTCGCTGCTGGCCCAGGACAGTAACACCAATGTCACCGCCAATCTGGTCATCCAGGTACAGGAGTTGCAGGACGAACTGCGCACCCTGCGCGGCCGGCTGGAAGAAACCGAGCGGGAACTGGCCAGCCTCAAGCAGCGCCAGCGCGATCAATACCTGGATCTGGATGCGCGCATCTCCGAGTTGCGCGGCGGCCAGCCGGTAGTGTCATCCGGCAGCAATACGGCCGGCACCCCGCCGATCACCGCGGGCAGTGTGCCGACATCGCCGCCGGCAGAAGATGTGCCGGAAGTGCGGCCGCCAATGGATACACCGTCCGAAACGGTCGCGCTGGATCAGCCCCAGGTGGCCAGCCAGGCGGTCAGCAGCAATACCGCGGCCGATGAAAAAGCGGCCTATGATGCGGCCTTCCAGTCACTGAAAGAATTGCGCTATGCCGACGCCGCCGAAGGCTTCCAGGCATTCCTGACGCAATATCCGTCCAGCGAATACGCCGACAACGCGCAGTACTGGCTGGGTGAATCGTATTACGTGACGCGCAATTACGACATCGCCCTGACCGCATTCCAGCGCCTGATGGACCGCTACCCGGACAGCCCCAAGGTGCCGGATGCCTTGCTGAAGGTGGGCTATACCCATTACGAACTGAAGCAATGGGACAACGCCCGGGCGGCCCTGACCCAGGTGCAGCAGAACTATCCCGACACCACGCTGGCGCGCCTGGCGGAAAGCCGCCTGCGCAGCATGCGTATGGAAGGGCATTACTAGGCCGTTGCGTAATAAATCCTGGTTGTATTGAATCTGCCGCCCGCAAGGGCGGTATTTTTTTATCTGGCCATTCCGTGGCCATGCAAACGGCCGCGTTACAGGCGCGGTACCGGTACAATACGCCCATGAACGAAACCACCCAACGGTACGTGCCGGAAAGCCGCGAGGGCATGCTGAAAATCACCGAGATTTTCCATTCCCTGCAGGGCGAAGCCCGCCAGGCCGGGCTGCCCACCGTATTCGTGCGCCTCACCGGCTGTCCGCTGCGCTGCACTTACTGCGACAGCGAATACGCGTTCTACGGCGGCGAGTGGCTGCACGTGGACAACATCATCGACACCATCCGCCAGCACGGTACCCGGCAGGTGTGCGTGACCGGCGGCGAACCGCTGGCGCAGAAACGCTGTGCCGGGTTTCTGACCCGGCTGTGCGATGAAGGCTTTGAGGTGTCGCTGGAGACCAGCGGCGCATTGGACATCAACCAGGCCGACACCCGGGTAAGCCGGGTGGTGGACCTGAAAACCCCGGACTCCGGC
>JBFIHZ010000219.1:0-6914 GCA_041601535.1 Lysobacterales bacterium
GAAGTTTCACGAAATCGAGCTGGCCTGACGCAAACGTGTTCCAGCGGGCGGCGTCTTCGGAAATAAACTCGATATCGATACGGTCGCTGAACGGCGGAATGCGGCCTTCCAGGTGCTCCAGCTGATATCCGGACTGGCTGGCCGGGTCATAGCCTTCGGTTTCCAGGCTGAAGGGTTCAGCGCGAAACGCCCGATTGCGCACCAGCCGCGCCCCGGCGCTGTCGAATCGTTGCAGCCGGTAAGGCCCGGAGCCCACCGGATGTATGCCGAATTCCTCGCCGTAAGCTTCAACCGCTTCACGCGGCACCACTGCAGAATAACCCTGGGCCAGCGTATGGGTTAATTGCGGAAAGGGCGCAATCAGCTGTATCTGGATGGTGCGGTCGTCCAGCGCGCGCAAGCCTGATACCTCCTCGGCATAATTTGCGCCGTTGTCTTTCCACTCGTCCAGACCAACGATTTTACCCTGCCATAACCAGGCACCCTGCGAGCGGGTGGACGGGTCAAAATGGCGCTTTATGGAATAAACGAAGTCCTGCGCGCGCACCACCCGGCTTTTGCCCTCGGGAAAAGCCGCATCCGGGATGAATTCAACGCCCGGTTTGATGCGTATGGTATAGATCAGGCCATCGGCGGAAACCTGTGGCAATTCCTCCGCCAGGTTGGGCTCCAGTGCATAGGGCCGCGCCAGGTACTTGTAGCGATACAGGGTATCGAACAGGTTGACCACCAGGAAGTTGGCGTAAATGTTGGAAGACTGTGCAGGGTCCAGTCCGGTGGGTGCGCCGTCAAATGCATGACGATATATGCTCTGCGCTTTTTGCCCGGTCTCGGGTGGGCTGTCGCGCTGATCACAGGCGGTTGCAATCACCCCGATCAGCACGGCAAGAATCCAGCGCCTGGCTGCCGCCGGGCGAAGTGAAATTCCATTGTGGTTATGCGCGGTCACGGTAACCCAGCTTAGCGGTTGGCAGGCATCGCAACAAGGGAGCGGTTCGCGGCATGCCGATGCACTGCATGCCGTAAATTTTCTGCGCTGTCAGTTATCCAGCAGCGAGTCGTAGTCCGGTGCTGGCGGCTCGCCATCGTAAATCTTGAACTCTCGATTCTGCAGGTAGGCATCGCGGATCAGCACATAGGGATCAGATGCCTCCTGTAAATCCTTATCCAGTGGCAACAAGGCGGCACGGGTGGCGATCAAATCGAGAATTAACGGACGGTATTCGCTTTCTTCACGCGCCAGCCAGGAAACAGGGTGAGTATAGGTATCGGCCGGCCGGCCTCCCAGGTCGCGCACGGTGTGCGGGCCGAGCAGCGGTACCACCAGGTAGCGGCTGTCTTTCCAGCCCCAGACCGCCAGCGTCTGGCCAAAATCTTCGTCATATTGCGGAATGCCGCCTTTGCTGGCCACGTCAAAAAAGCCGAACAGACCCAGCGTTGAGTTCATTAAAAACCGGCCGGTGGCGGTCATGGATTCTTCGAATTTGCCCTGCAGTACCAGGTTCAGAAAAGTGACCGGGTAGGACAGGTTGCGGAAAAAATTACGCACACCGCGTTGCGGCGCATCCGGCATCACCGCATCGTAGCCTTTGGCCACCGGTTTCAGCACGGCGCGGTCCAATCCATCGTTGAACGCGTGTACCTTGCGGTTGAACGGTTCCCACGGATCGATGTCCGGTGCGCTGAGTTTTTCCGGCTGGCTGGCGCACCCCGCCAGTAGCCATGCCGCCAGTAGCGTGGCTGACAAACCAGCCCGGCCCTGGGATAACTCACGTTTTGCATGAAGTGAACGTTTCATGATGTTCAGTGTGTGTTGGTGTGTGGGGGCGCCATGTCCGCGTTGGCATGCGGCATGGCCGGGGTTGTGGTTGCACTGGCGGCCTGCTGGCCTGACCGGGCAACCATGCTTAACAGTTCCGTGGCTTCGCTCAGGCGCGCCAGGCTCACCAGGTCGTCCGGCGGGTTTTCAATGTGCAGGTGTTGCTGCTGTTTGCGCGCGCGGGATTGCCATTCCAGCAACAGGGCCAGCCCGGAACTGTCCACGTGGCTGACACCGCAAAGGTCAACCGAACTGAACGCCGGGCCATCCTGGGCCTGGTGGTACAGCGCGGCAACCGTGTCCAGCGTCATCGGGCCATTGATCTGTGCCTGGCCGGATGAAGCAATGGTTATTGTGGCTTTGTCAGTCATTCAGTTCCACTTTACCGGTGCGGATGTCCGCCGTGACTTTATCAATACCGTCGGCCTGCACGCGTGGCACAATCTGATTGCGGAAGGTGATCACGTAGGAGATGCCTTCAACCGTGACGTCGAATGCTTTCCAGCCGTCGGCGGTTTTATGGAAGGCGTAATCCACTGGTGCAAACCCGCCGTTCTGCAGTTTTACCCGGGTACGCACACGCGACAGCTTGTCGGTGTTGTTGCCTTTCATCGGCAGAACCTCAAGCTGCTCGTCCGAGCGGAATTCCAGCAGCCCGTCGGCATAGCGGTTGATCAGTACCGAGCTCATGGCTTCTGAAAAAGCCTTGAGCTGTTCCGGGGTGATGCCGCGGCCGGCCTTGCCCAGGATCAGCCGCGCCGAGTATTCCAGGTCAATCAGCGGCAGCAGATCGGTGCGCACCATGGCGCGCAGGGCTTCCGGGTCAGCCGCGAGCTCCGCCCGCCTCTGTTCCAGCGTTTGCAGGATTTTGCCGGCGGTCTGGCGGACAATTTCAACCGGCCCGTCGGCGGTTTCTTGCGCCATGGCAGCGGGTGCCACGCAGCAGGTGAAAATCAGGGTAATGGCCAGCACGCTGGCTTTGGTCAATTTAGCTTTCATTCTTCTTCACTGTTTCCGGTGTTGAATAGGTATTTTCCAATCACTTGTTCCAGTACCAGTGCGGACTGGGTGATGAAAATTTCGTCGCCATCGGTCATGTAGTCGGGTGCACCGCCGGGCTCCAGCCCGATGTAACGGTCGCCGAGCACGCCGGAAGTCAGCACCGAGGCTCCGGTATCCGTTGGCAGCTCGTTAAACCGGGAGGAAATGCGCATGCTGACGATGGCTTCAAATGAGACAGAATCCAGGTCAATAGATTCAACCTGGCCCACGGTAACGCCACCAACCTTTACCGGCGCGCGGTTGCGCAAATCACCGATGTTGGTAAAGCGGGCACTGATGCCATAGGTGTCCTTGCCCAGTTCCTGGCCATAATCGGTTGCCTGGGTGGCCAGCCAGACCAGTGCCGCTATACCCAGCATCAGGAAAATACCGGACGCCAGTTCTACTTTGTAGTTAGCACGCATGCTGTTACCTCAGCTGAAAAACGATGTCATGATGAAATCAAAAATCAATACCAGTACCGAGCTCAATACGACGGTGTTGGTGGTTGCCGTTCCCACCCCGGCTCCGGTTGGCTTGGAGGTGTATCCAAAAAACACCGCAACCAGGCTGACAATGCCGCCGAACACCAGGCTTTTCCAGGTGCCGCTCATAAAATCACTGCCAAATTCCACGCCGGTCTGCAGCTTGGTCCAGAAAATGCCGGCATCCAGCCCCATTACGCCAATGGAAAACATCACGCTGCCGAGTATGGCCAGGGCATTGAACATGGCGGTGAGCAGCGGTACCGAAAGCAGGCCGGCAATAAACCGGGGCAAGGCCACCCGCTGTACCGGGTCAATGGCCATCAATTCCATCGCGTCTATCTGGCTGGTGGCGCGCATCAGGCCCAGTTCGGCGGTGATGGAGGTGCCAGCCCGGCCGGCGAACAGCAGGGCGGTCAGTACCGGCCCCAATTCACGAAACAGCGATTTGCCCACCAGCAGGCTGACCTGGTCAGAGGCGCCGAATTGCTCCAGCGCATTGATGGCCTGCAATGACAGCACCATGCCGACGAAAAAACCGCAGATCATGATGATGACCAGCGAGCGCGCGCCGATCAGATAGGTCTGTTGCAGCACCGCCTGGATAAACGACAGCCGCGGCCGGATGCCGGCCAGCATGCGCAGCAGGAAGATCAGGCAGTTGCCGGCAGCCTGTATCGGGCCGACCCAGTCCAGTTTGTCGAATTGCGTTGCAGCCATGTCAGTTCAACAGGTCCCAGTGCACCCCGGCGGTGTCGTAATGGAAGGCTATGGGGCCTTCAACCTTGCCATTCATGAATTGGTCTACGCCCGGGTCGGTGCTGGCCGACAACTGGTCTGGCGGACCTTCTCCTGCAATCCGGGCAGAAGCGATGATATAGCAATAATTGGCCAGTTTTTTCATCTGTGCCACGTTGTGCGTAACCACCAGGCTGGTCAGGCCCAGCGCGTCGTTGGTATCACGCATCAGCGTGCGTACGGTGGAAACCGCGATCGGGTCCAGCCCGGTCATGGGCTCGTCGTACAGCATGATGGCCGGGTCCAGTACCACGGCCCGGGCCAGGGCCACGCGCCGCGCCATGCCGCCGGACAGTTCGTGTGGCATCAGGTCCTCGGTGCCTCCCAGGCCGACCGCGTTCAGCTTGCTCATAATCAGCCGGCGGACCAGCGGTTCCGGCAGGTCGGTATGTTCGCGTACCGGCGTGGCGATGTTTTCAAATACGGTCAGGTCGGTGAACAGGGCGCCGTTCTGCAGCAATACGCCGATATGGCGCCGGAAACGGAACAGTTCCTTTTCCGACAGCGAAGCGATGTCCACACCATTGATTTCGATGCTGCCTTCCAGCGGCCGAAGCTGGCCCGAAATCAGCTGCAGGACGGTGGTTTTGCCGGCGCCGCTGGGGCCCATGAAGGCCACGATCTCACCGCGTTTGATGTCCAGGCTGATGCCGTCCAGTATGGTTTTACGGCCGCGGCGAAAGACCAGGTCGCGAATGCGGATAACCGGGTCTGCGTTTTGCTGTTGTTCTTGTTGCGCCATCTGTGCCTGTATCCGTCTATCGCACCTCCGGGCAGCCGGTGCCTGAGGACATATTGTAGTACGAAACAGACCGGGACAATCATCTGGTCATTGCACGGCGTGGTCAGGCGCGGTGGAAATCCGGGCCATTGCCGCCAACCCGGTCAAGTTGATGAAACCGCGGCGGAGGTGAATTATCCCTGGCCGACAGGCGCAGGAGCAACAAAGACGGGCCTGAATACTGACAGGCAAAAAAGATGGGCATAAAAAAAGAGAGGAGGCTTTCGCCTCCTCTCCGTGTAGAAGTGTTGGAACTCCGCTTACAGTGGACTGCAGATCCTCCTAAGGCCTTTCCAGCTTCGTCCGGCTTCGCTTTGCTCTGTCGCTCGACTCCGGTCACGGACCTTCTACTTCCGTCTTTCTTTATCGACGTCCTTGCCCGAAAGCATGTGGCGTCTATCTCAAGGGACCGCGTCTCCCTATCGAGTCACCCTTGTGGTACGACCGTTACTGACAGAGCCCGGTCTGGGTGACATGCCCAGTACCACCTGGGCTTGATCCGTTGTCCGCTACCCTTGTGTCTGCTCTCCGGCGGGTCGGCCTTCCTGCTGACGGGTTTCTTTCAACGGGAGGTAAACATTATGCCCACGATCGTTTTGAGTCAATAGTCTGAATTTGTCATTTATGAGCGGTATCTGAACTGGCAGATTACAAAAAAAAGACAAGTTACTGAATAAAAAAAGATCGCGTTTTTGGCGCCAAAAAAATGTTTGCGACGAAGCGAGTGAGTTGCTCAAAAATAGATCAACCCGATCTGTTCATGGTCCAAAAGCCGAACAACAGCTGGCAGGCACCAGTGGCAGGTGCCGGTGTTATCATGGCCGGAAACCTGAAAAACCAACCAAGCTCCAAGCCGTTCAATGCCAGCAAACACGCCGGACAACACACCTGCCGCAGGGCCGCACCAGCCTGTGCTGAGGCGTTGGCGAATGCATCCCCGACAGTTGCGGTTCTGGCTGCTGAGCGGCTTTGCGCTGTATGTGCTGTGTGGTTTTCTGCTGGCCCCATGGTTGCTGGAGCGCGCACTGGCGGGCGCGGCGGCTGAAGCGGGCCGCACGCTGAGCATTGGTAAAACCCGCGTCAACCCACTGACGCTCAGCGTGCAGATGGACGATGTCCGCTTGCTGGATACCGATCAGGAGGTTCTGTTCAGCTGCCGGCATTACTTGCTGAACCTCCAGTTAAGCAGCGTGGTTTACCGTGCCTGGACTTTCCGGCAGTTGCACCTGAATGGTTGCTACCTCCTGCTGGAGCGTTTCCGCCCCGGGGATCACCGCTTTGGCCGGCTGCTTGCCGACCTCGCGCCGGTGGCAACGTCCGGTAAGGAAAGCGGTGATGCCAGTGGGCTGCCACCGGTATGGGTTCGTGACCTGCAGATCAATCAGGGCCGGGTAGCTGTCAGTGATCACCTGCAGGATGAGGTGTTCCGGGCCACCCTGGGCCCGGTGACTGTGCGGGTGACTGACCTTAACACCTTGCCGGATCGCTCCGGGCAACAACAGGTGAGTATTTCCACCTCGGACGGCGGTGTCATTGCGTGGCGGGGAAGCCTGCAGCTTCATCCTCTGCAGTCACAAGGCCACCTGGAGCTTTCCGGCAATGTATTGCAGGATGTGCACCGCTATGCCGGCCTGATGCTGCCACTGCGCACGGCCGGGGATGAGGTGGACATCGGCTTTGATTACCGGCTCAGTCACTCGGTGGCAGATGGCCTGAGTTTTGGCGTGGACCGGCTGCAAGGCCAATTAACCGGCCTGCAGCTGAGCCTGCCGGGGCAGGACCGGGCGGTGGTGGAAATCGCCGAGGTCGGCTTGGCGGGCGGGCAGATGCGCTGGCCACAAAACGAACTCCAATTAAAACAATTGACGATCAGCGGGCCGCGCGTGGAGATTGTTCGCGAAGCAGATGGCAGCCTGCAGCTGACGCGGTTGTTGCTGCCGGCTGCCGGCGATACCGCTGCCGGGCAGGGTGCTGGCGGCGAGTCTGCTGC
>JBFIHZ010000220.1:0-6909 GCA_041601535.1 Lysobacterales bacterium
CAAACCGGCGGACAACGCATCCGCGCCGCGGAACTGCTGGGGCTGGGGCGCAACACCCTGACCCGCAAGCTTAAGCAGTTCGAAAAGGAAATGGGGTCAGAGTAAAGAAAGGAAATGGGGTCAGAGTAAAGGGGCAGAATAAGGGGGGTGTTAAAGTCAGCTACGGAGTTGGCGCACCTGTTCCCCGCGCTTTTCTGCTCCCAGCAACTACCCGGTGTTCTGTCTGGATTAGCCTTTTGTAAGGAAGGATTGAATCGGTTTTGACGGGCTGCCAAAAGACACTCAAAGACACTGGAACAAAGACACCAAAAGACACTGGACACCCACAATGCAAGACACCACAAAAGACACTGGACACCCACACAATCGTCAAAGTCTTACAAATAGAAAGGCAGTTTGCCGATTTCGACTGCGTTCCAATCGGTGCATGCTGGCACCATGCCAAAACCCAGAAAAAGACTGATCTCGCTGGACGCCACACCGTACTACCACTGCATTTCCCGCTGCGTTCGCCGGGCTTTCCTGTGTGGCAAAGATCCGGTGAGTGGCTACAGCTTTGAACATCGCCGCCAGTGGATTGTGGATCGAATGCAGTTGTTATCCACGGTGTTTGCCATCGACCTGTGCGCCTACGCGGTCATGAGCAATCACTACCACGTGGTGATGCGCATTGACGCTGAAGCGGCAAAACAGTGGGATGCCCGGGAAGTCGCCAGGCGTTGGCTCAAGGTGTTCGCCGGCCCACCGTTGATGCGCGACTGGCTGGCCGGAAGCAGCCTAAGTGCGGGTCAACGCAGGATGGCCGACCGGCTGATCAGGGAATGGCGGCAGCGCCTGTCGGATGTGTCCTGGTTCATGCGCTGTTTGAATGAGCCCATCGCGCGCCTGGCCAACCGCGAGGATGGGTGTACCGGCCGGTTCTGGGAGGGCCGTTTCAAGTCTCAGGCCTTGCTGGATGAGAGGGCGGTGCTGGCCTGCATGGCCTACGTCGATCTGAACCCCATCCGGGCAGCCATCGCCAGCACGCCGGAAGCGTCGGACTACACCTCCATTCAAGCCCGAATCCGCCAACCTGAGGATCATCATCTGCTGCCTTTTGCTGACGAGCCGGTGCGTGAAGGCGCAATGCCGCTTCCCTATGGCTTGAAGGACTATCTGGATCTTGTGGACTGGGCGGGTCGATCGGTTTCGACGGCAAAGCGGGGTGCCATTCCGACAAACGCTCCGCCCATCCTTGAGCGCCTTTCATTGCAGCGTGGCGAACTGTTGAAGTATCTGACCCGGCCGGGCGAGGAGCCGCTGCGGGCGCTGGGTTCAGCGGATCAACTGAAGGCCATGGCCCAGTCCCTGGGATTGAAGTTCCTGCACGGAATGAGCTGGGGCAAACGGATGTTTGCACGCTCTGTCTGAGAGCGGCACTATTGAACAGCGCTGCTTTTCTATCTGAATCGTTTCAGAATGTATGGATTAGCCTCTTTTATGGAAAAGTCCGTTTGTTTTTCGACGGGTTTTTTGCATGAATGTTCAGGTGCTTGACCCTATGGTTTGAGAAGAATGTTCGAGGACTGAATAATGTTGAAAAGTAGGTGGGTGTCCACTTCTTCTCTCTTGAAAAGTAGGTGGGTGTCCGCTTCTTCTGTGAAAAGTAGGTGGGTGTCCGCTTCTTCTGCTACTTCTTCTGGTGTCTTCTTCGACCCTTCTTCGACTCTGGCACTTGACTCTGACCCCATAACTCCAACTTTTCCGAAATTGCTTTGTATTCAATAGAGTACAGGGCCCACGTTGCGCAATTACAAGGCGTGTGCTAAATACCATGGTAGTGGAGAGAAAAAGTCCCTTGATTCCAAAGGAGATTCCCATGAAAAACCGTCTGGTGTGCCTGGCAGCATTTCTTTGCACGATCATCTCGGTCGAGGCTCTGGCTTGTGGCGACAGTCTGTACCGGGTTGGCAAGGGGATGTCCTATCGCATCTACACCGCACCGCTGCCCGGCAGCGTGTTGATCTATGGGCAGTCCGAAGGCGCGAAGCAGTTGGCGGAAGCACTGGCGCAGTCTGGCCATGACGTGCAACTGGTGGACAACGAAATCAAACTGACCATGGAGTTGCAAACCGGCCATTACGACGTGGTCATCGCACCCTACAGCCAACATGCAGCGGTCGAAGCCAGCGCTGAAGCCTCCAGGTCCACGGGCACCACCTTTCTTCCGGTGGCGATGAACGGCGAAGAAGAAAGAACCGCACAGCAGGCCTATGCAGAAGTGATGGTAGCCGACAAGCATGAGATCAAAAACTATCTCAAGGCGATTCACAAGACGCTGAAAAGCAAAGCCTGATCGGCTTCCCGGGCAGTCGGTATAATAGGGGCGAGGAGTGGCGGGCCGCGTGCAGCACAGAAGGTCGACACTGCCGGTTCTGGTCGGCTGTCTGACACTGTTTTTTGCCGGCCCCGTGCTGCCACAGAGCCAGCAGAAGGGCGACGCCAGTCTGCGTATTGAATACCAGTACATCCGTACCGGGGATTTCCAGGACGTTGATGTAACGTACGATTACTGGACTACGGATTCACACATCGCCGTATTGTCCGGGGACTATGCACTTTCCGATCGCTGGACGGTATTCGGTGCATTGCCTTACGTACAAAAACGCTTCAATGCCGGCGCATTATTCGGCGGCGATCCGCACAACCCCAACGACCCCTGGTGGGTGAATTTCCAGCCACCTGACAAACGGTTTATTGACGATCAGAACTTTCATGGCGGCTTCCAGGACCTCACGGTTGGCGTGCAGTACCTGGCGTTGGACGGCCCTTTGCAGATTTCGCCTTTTATCTCCTACGCCGTGCCGACGACCGACTATCCCTTTTACGCCAAGGCGGCCATAGGCCAGAACCTGTGGACCGTCCCGGTAGGCGTTGCCTTTACGCTCATCCCCTATTTTTCAGACTGGTACCTCAGGGGCAGCGGCGCCTATGTGTTTTCCGAGAAGCCGTTGGGGGTCAATGTGGATTACTGGCTGGGCTATCTTTCGTCGGGATACTACTTCACGCCACGCTTCTCGATGAACGTCTTTGTGACCGCCAAGTATGTCCGCAAAGGGCTGCAATTATCGCGTTTTTTCGTGCCGCCTACCTACGTCAATTACCCGCTTGATTTCGACACCGAGGAGTGGTGGCAGCATGATCGCCTGCTGGGCCACCGCTTCGTCAACGCGGGGATGGGCTTCGACTACTCGCTGAACCAGCAGTACCAGTTATCCGGCACTTTTTTTACCGGTATCTGGGTCGAACAGGCGAACGAGGTTGACTGGGCATTCACCTTTGCCCTGACCCGCTACTGGGACGCAGGCGAGCGCCGGAACGACAACTAGAGCGTGACACCAAACTCGGCCAGTGTCGCCGGCAGCCGTTCGCGCAAAGCAGCACGGCGGGCATCAAAATGACGCACCGTTTCCTGGTACCGGGGTTCATCCGCATAGGCCTGAAAACAGAGTGAATCCTTGAGCACCGGATCCCAGGGGAGGCGCGAGCTTTGCCGGGCCTGTTCAAGTTTCTGCAGGGCTTCATGGTCCCGCCCCAGCACGGCCAGGGCGCAGGCCGTGTAGGTCGCAGGCCACCAGTCGGTGTTGACCAGGTGTGTGGGGTCGTCCATCCACCATTGCGCGAGTCCCTGTGCCACTTCATCTTCACCGGCGCCCAGGCTCGCATTGATCAGCGTGAAAAACCCTTCCCAGTCCGCGCCCGAGCGGGCATTGGTCATGACCGATTCCGGCAGCCCGGTGGAACTCAGAACCCAGATCGCCGATTCGAACCGCGCGGTCGTGGTGTATGCAAACGCCAGCAGGTAACGCAGCATCATATCCTCGGGTTCCTCGATCACCAGCATCTCGGCAACATCGATCAATTCCCCGTAACGGCGCATTTTGAACAACAGGCCGACGCCGGGCTTGGGTTCCAGTGCAAGCGCCGTGTCGAAATCTCCGATCTCCGCATACAACTCAGCCAGGCGTAAAACGTGGTCGTGATGGGCCGGTTCGAGGTTCCTTGCCCTGATGGTCCAGGCGATGGCGCGGTCGATATTGCCGGTCAGTTCCTGCAACCGGGCGATCAGGCGGTATCCGTCAACGTCATCGAACAGCTGCTGGATACGCTGTACCAGCTGCAGTGTTTCCTCAACACGGCCATCCCGGCCCAGGAACTCGCCCAGGGCGCCGTAGCGTGACAACGACAGGGGATCGAGTTGCAGCGCCTGGCGGTACAGCTCAGCCACACCTTCGTTTATGCCGTTTACCCATAATCCATAAGCGTAGTAGGCCAGCGCATCGGCGTTGTTGGGATTCAGTTCGACAGCACGCCTGAACGCGGTCAGGGCCTCGGGCATGCCGCGGGAGAAATAGAAAAGCCCCAGCGTGTGCTGAACTTCGGACAACTCGGGATTCAGTGACAACGCTTTGAAAATGGGCGCTTCGGCCGCTTCCAGGTCCCCCAGGTACAGCAAGGCGCCGGCCAGGCGGCTGTTGGCCAGCGCGGATTCAGGATCGGCCTCGACGGCCTCGCGGTACAGGCGGATCGCCTCCAGCAGCGTCTGGCGGTCGACTTCCTCGCGCGCGCGGACTTGCTGCTCGTAATAGCGGGCCAGCAGCAACAATTCGTTCGCCGTCGCGTTGCGGGTTGCCGGCTGGGACTGCGCCACTTCGGTGCCCGGCAACAGGCGCCGGATTACTTCCTCGGCAATGGCCTGCTGTACCGATAAAAGTTCCTGCGGTCCGCGGTCATAGGTCTCCGACCACAAGGCCAGCCCGCTGCTGCCCTCGATCAATTGCACCGAAACGCGCAAGCCGTTGCCGCGTTGCCGGACACTGCCCTCGACCAGCATTGCCACGCCCAGTTGCGCAGAGACTGACATGGCATCGGCCTGTTTCTGCTGGGCAGCGACCGAGGAGGAACGCGCTGCGATGCGCAGTTGCGGAATGCGACCCAACTGGTCGCGCAGCTCATCGCTGAGGCTTTCGTTCAGGTAGGCATCGCGCGGGCTCAGTCCGGCGTTTGCAAACGGTAGAACGGCAAGGCTGTTGGGCAGAATCGAAGCTGCGCGGGAAAGGCTCTCCTGCTGTTGCAGGGCCGGCCGGATCAGCAGAAAAAGTCCCGCCGTCCCGGCCAACAGCAACGCCATCGAGGCAACGATACTGGCTTTGCCGCGGCGGCTGCTTAGTGAAGTGCGTTGTATGCCGTCCGCGGTAATATCGAAGGTCCAGGCCAGGAACATCGCCACCGGAAACCCGACAACAAACCCGATCACGGCCAGCGTCGACACCCACTGCGGCAGGAACAGTTGTTCGACCACGGTCACCACGATCTCGGTTACACCCCAGGCGACCGCGCCGTAAATTGCTGCGGCCTGGACGACCTTGCGTCTGCGGAGCTCTCCGAAAAAAGAGTTATCTGGCATCGTTCAATGCAGCATAGGTAGCCGGAGTATTCATCAAAGCATAGCGCAGACAGGGCCAAAGGGTTGAGCTTTCCGGCCTTCCAGCCGGCGAGCATGGTGGCGTGGTCGGACCGCATAACTTCACCATAACTTCCGGGTTGACGGCGTGCAGTGCGTCGCGCAAGCTGTTAGCACGTCGCCGCCACCCAGCATGAATGACGATTATGAGCAGCAAACCAAAAACAAGCGCAGCCATCGCCTACGAATCCGTCAGCGGGGAGTATCTGGAAAAGCGCCGCTTGCGGCAGGGGGCTGCGGGCTGGATGTTGCTGGCCGGCCTGGGCGTTGCTTATGTCATCTCGGGTGATTTTGCCGGCTGGAATTTTGGCCTGGCCCAGGGGGGATTTGGCGGCATGCTGCTGGCCACCCTGCTGATGGCCGTGATGTACGGCTGCCTGGTGCTAAGCCTGGCGGAGCTATCAGCCGCACTGCCCACGGCGGGTGGTGGCTACAGTTATGCGCGGCGCGCGCTGGGCCCCTGGGGCGGTTACCTCACGGGCACCGCCATCCTGCTCGAATATGCGATTGCTCCGGCCGCGATTGCGATTTTTATCGGCGGCTATGTGGAAGCCCTGTTGGGCTGGAATGGTCCACTGGTCTATGCCGCAGCGTACGCCGTTTTTGTCGGCCTGCACCTGTGGGGCGTGGGCGAAGCCCTGCGCATCATGATGGTCATCACGGCGCTGGCAGTGATCGCCATCATCGTGTTTGTTGCCGGCACCTTGCCGTGGTTCAGCCTGGAAAACCTGTTCGATATCGAGGTCAATGTGACGGCCGCCGGTGCCAGTGCCTTCCTGCCGCAAGGCTGGGTGGGCGTATGGGCTGCCTTGCCTTTTGCCATGTGGTTGTTCCTGGCGGTGGAAGGCGTGCCGCTGGCCGCTGAAGAGGCGAAGGATCCCGCGCGGGATTTACCGCGTGGCATCATCGGTGCCATGTTGATCCTGCTGGTGTTTGCGTCGCTGGTGTTGCTGTTGGCGCCCGGCGCGGCTGGTGCGGCTTTTATCATGGATCACGGAGCACCGCTGGTCGGCGCATTGCAGGCCGTGCACGGAACGGACTCGCTGGCCGCCCGCTTTGTCAACGTGGTTGGCCTGGCCGGGCTGATTGCCTCCTTCTTCTCCATCATATACGCCTATTCGCGCCAGGTGTTTGCACTGTCGCGCGCCGGCTACCTGCCGCGCTGGTTGTCACTGACCAACCGAAAAGGCGTGCCGGCGGCGGCCCTGATCACGCCGGGAATCTTGGGCTTCTGCCTGTCGCTGACCGGTGAAGGTGACCTGATGATTACCATGGCCGTGTTTGGCGCAACCATTTCCTATGCCCTGATGACGCTGTCGCACCTGGCGCTGCGCCGCAGCGCTCCGGAGCTTGAGCGACCCTATCGCACACCGGGCGGCAGCATCACTTCCGGCACCGCGTTCCTG
>JBFIHZ010000221.1:0-6889 GCA_041601535.1 Lysobacterales bacterium
CGGGCCGATAGACACTCTGGGTTGGCCTTCCATGACGATGGAGTTTGAAGTGCTGGAAACGATTGATCTGGCCCGCGTCCGCACGGGTCAGAACGTTCATTTTTCCATTCGGCCGGATGAAACCGGAGTTTACGTGATTGACATGATCCACCTGGTGGACAGTGCTGCCGGCGCGGAGGAGGCATCCGGCAAGGGTCCGGACCAGCGTGACGGCATGGATCACAGCGGCCACCACGGCGGGGATCACGCTACAGGCCCTGAGCGGCATAGCGGGGAGAATGACCGTGATTGAGCGCATTATCAGCTGGTCGCTGGGCAACCGGTTTCTGGTGTTGCTGCTGGCGCTGGTGATGGCAGGCTGGAGCGTGGTGGCGATACGTAACACGCCAGTGGACGCCATTCCCGATTTGTCCGATGTGCAGGTGATCATCAAAACACCGTTCCCCGGGCAGGCCCCGAAAGTGGTGGAAGACCAGGTCACCTATCCCTTGACCAGCGCGCTGTTGTCAGTGCCGGGCGCACGCACCGTGCGTGGCTATTCCTTTTTTGGTGATTCCTTCGTATATGTCATTTTTGAAGACGGTACCGACCTGTACTGGGCACGCTCACGTGTATTGGAATACCTCAACCAGGTGACACCGCGGCTGCCGGCTTCTGCACGGCCTGCCATCGGACCGGACGCGACCGGAGTCGGTTGGGTGTATGAATATGCCCTGGCCGACCGCAGCGGTCAGCATGATCTGGCGCAACTTCGTTCCATTCAGGACTGGTTTCTGAAGTTTGAACTGCAAACCCTGGAAGGCGTGGCCGAGGTGGCCACGGTGGGCGGTATGGTGAAGCAGTACCAGGTGGTGGTCGATCCGGTTTCCCTGAGCGCGCGTGGATTGTCACTGCGCGATATTCGCCGGGCCATCGAAGGGGGAAACCGCGAAGTGGGTGGTTCGGTGATTGAAATGGCGGAGGCCGAGTACATGGTACGGGCCACCGGTTATTTGAAATCAGTGGAAGATCTGCGCGCCGTGCCACTGGGACTGAACGAGAACGGCATCCCCATTCGCCTGGAAGATGTGGCGGACATCCGGCTGGGTCCGCAATTACGCCGCGGTATCGCCGAGCTGAACGGCGAGGGCGAGGTGGTGGGCGGCATCGTGGTGATGCGGGCCGGTGAAAATGCACAAAAAACCATCGCCGCTGTACGTGGCCGCCTGGCCGAATTGAAAAAAAGCCTGCCCGACGGCGTTGAGATTATAGAAACCTACAACCGCTCGGCTCTGATCGAACGTGCGGTAGATACGCTCAGGCACAAACTGCTGGAAGAAATCGCCGTGGTGGTGCTGGTCTGTTTTGTGTTCCTGTTCCATTTTCGCTCATCGCTGGTGATCCTGATCAGCCTGCCACTGGGAATTGGCATGGCGTTTGTGGTGATGCGCGCCCAGGGGCTGAATGCCAATATCATGTCCTTGGGCGGCATTGCCATTGCCATCGGAGCCATGGTGGATGCTGCCATCGTGATGATTGAAACCCTGCACAAGCGCATGGAAAGCCCGGCTTACCGGGCGGAAAACCACTGGCTCGAGGTCCGCAAGGCCGCCCTTGAAGTCGGGCCGGCGCTGTTTTTCTCGCTGCTGGTGATTACCTTGAGCTTTTTGCCGGTGTTCACGCTGCAGGCCCAGGAGGGGCGTATGTTCGCGCCACTGGCCTTTACCAAAACCTGGGCCATGGCGGCGGCTGCCGGTCTGTCGATTACCCTGGTGCCGGTGCTGATGGGCTACTTCGTGCGCGGACGCATTCAGCCGGAACAGCGCAATCCCCTGAACCGTTTGCTGATGTGGGTTTACCACCCGGTGATCCGCGGCGTCACGCGCTTTCCCAAAACGGTCTGCCTGTTGGCCCTGCTCATCATGCTGTCGTCCTGGTGGCCGTTTTCCCGGCTGGGCAGCGAGTTTATGCCCGAGCTGGATGAGGGTGACCTGATGTACATGCCCACCACTTTTCCCGGGCTGTCCATTGGCAAGGCGCAGGAGCTGCTGCAACAGACCGACCGCCTGATCAAAACGGTACCCGAGGTAAAAAGTGTGTTTGGTAAAATTGGCCGCGCCGATACGGCCACCGACCCGGCACCTTTAACCATGATTGAAACCGTGGTGCAGCTGAAACCGCGCGAGCAGTGGCGGCCCGGAGTGGATATGGCGCAGATCCGGCAGGAACTGGATCAGCGCCTGCAGCTGCCTGGCGTCAGCAATGCCTGGGTCTGGCCCATCCGCACCCGCATCGACATGCTGGCTACCGGCATCAAGACACCGGTAGGCATCAAGATAGCCGGTGCCGATCTTTCCGTGATTGAAGGCATTGGCCGGCAAATCGAAACGATTTTGCGGGATGTTCCGGGCACCGCATCGGTGTTTGCCGAACGCGTGGCGGGTGGCCGCTATATCACCATTGACGTCAACCGGCAGGCCGCTTCGCGCTATGGCCTGAATATCGATGACGTGCAGGATGTGATTGCCACCGCGATTGGCGGTATGAACGTGACGGAAACAGTGGAAGGCCTGGAGCGTTATCCGGTGAACATCCGCTATCCGCGCCGGGTGCGTGATTCCATTGAACAGATCCGGCTGCTGCCGGTGGTGACGGCTGACGGGCAACAGATACCGCTGCAGGCGGTCGCCGACATCCGGCTGGAAGACGGTCCGCCGATGATCAAGAGCGAAAATGCCCGCCCCAATGGCTGGATTTATGTTGATATCGAGGGTGGTGACCTGGGCCGTTACGTGGCCGCTGCGCAACAGGCGGTGCAGCAGCAACTGCAACTGCCAGCGGGTTACTCGCTGCGCTGGTCGGGACAATTTGAATACCTTGAGCGTGCCCGCCAGCGGCTGGCCGTGGTGGTGCCGCTTACCGCCGTTGTCATCATCCTGCTGCTGTACCTGAACTTTCGCCGCATGGGCGAAGTACTAATCCTGCTGGGCACCCTGCCGATGGCGCTGGCCGGAGGAGCCTGGCTGATGTGGCTGCTGGACTACAACCTCAGCGTGGCGGCAGGAGTGGGCTTTATCGCGCTGGCCGGAGTGGCGGTGGAGACCGGCGTAGTAATGCTGGTGTTCCTGAAAATAGCGCTCAACCAACGGCAGCAAATGGCCGATGAGCAGGGCCGCGGGCTGAACAGGGAAGATATTGACCTGGCGGTCATTGAGGGCGCTGTACGCCGATTGCGTCCCAAGATGATGACGGTGATCACCATCATTGCCGGCCTGTTGCCCATCATGCTGGGCAGCGGCACCGGCTCGGAAGTGATGAAGCGAATTGCCGCGCCGATGGTGGGCGGTATGCTCAGCGCCACCGTATTGACCCTGGTGCTGATTCCCGCCGTGTTTGTGTTGTGGCAACGTCACCGGGTGAGGTACTGAAGTGCGCTGACGTCATTACCCGGTAGCTGCATTCCTGCTCCGTGGCAAGTAAACTCTGCCGATGAATTTGCTGCGTGAACCCTTTGTGCTGTTACTGGCCAGCCTGCTTGTGGCGTGGGCCGTTTTTATGGGCCACCAACCGCCCGCGGCACGGCCTGCAGAAGTGCCGGACACAGAATTTTCCGCGGTTCGGGCGGAGGCAGTCCTGCAGGCTTTATACGCTGACGGCGTTCCGCACCCCAGCGGGTCTGCCGCCAATCACGCGGTGCGCGACCGCCTGTTGAACCTGCTGCGTGAATACGGCTACCAGCCTGAAGTGCAACGCCGTTTTCATTGCAATGCGGCAGTAGCCGCATGCAGCCCGGTAGAAAACATCATTGCGCTGCGGCAAGGCAGCAACCCGGAACAGGCCATTCTGCTGACGGCTCACTATGACAGCGGCTGGGCCGGACCGGGGGTGAGTGATGATGGTGCCGGTGTGGCGGCCGTCGCGGAAATCGCCCGCATGGCGTCCACGCGGGGGCCGTTTGAGCACGATGTGATTTTCCTGTTCACCGATGCTGAAGAACAGGGCCTGATCGGAGCGGATGCGTTTGCGCGTCACCACGAACTGTTCAAACGCGTGCGTTCGGTGATCAACCTCGAGGCGCGTGGCAGTACCGGCGCCAGCGCGATGTTTGAAACCGGTGATGGTAACCGCGGCATTATCCGCATGCTGGCCAAGAACCTGGACCGGCCAGTAGCCAATTCGCTGACCTACGAAGTGTACCAGCGCATGCCCAATGACACGGACTTCTCCGTGTACAAGCCTTATGGCGTCGCCGGGGTGAACTTTGCGTTTACCGATGGTGCGGCCATTTATCACTCGCGCATCGATGATTTACAGCATCTTGATCGGGGCAGCCTGCAACACCATGGCCAGAACGCCTGGGCCTTGTTGCTGGCCATGGACGAGCGGGCGCTGGAAAAGCTGGTGTCGTCAGAAGATGCCGTATACATCGACCTGTTTGGCCATTCACTGTTGCACTACCCGGTAAGCAGTGCGGTTGGGATGACGCTGGTGCTGAGCGTGCTGGTGATGATTGCGATTCGCCGCACGTTTTCGCGCCAGGTGGTGTTCCGCCAGATGGTGTGGACGCTGTGGGGCTGTATCGTGCTGAGTATCGGCCTGCCGGCCGCCGGCTGGTTGCTGTCGTGGCCTCTGGGGCGCTGGGTGGATATGCATGCATTGCAACACCCGTACCCCTGGCTGGCCCGGGCCACCTTGCTGGCCGCCGCGCTATGGCTTATTTTCCGGGTGTTGAAAATGCTGGCGCCACGTGCGTCAACAGGTTCGGTGATGTCGACCTGCTGGGTGTTGTTTTCCCTGTCCGCGCTGGCACTGGCCTATACCGTACCCAGCGCCAGCTTTATCGCCGTTTTGCCGCTGCTGGGCTTTACCCTGGGCTTGCTGCTGGACGGGTTCCGCTGGAAAAAGCATCCGCGCCTGTCGTTTGCCGGCCTGTTCGGTTTCCTGGCGGCGGTCTACCTGGGGTTTTACCTGTTTTTCATGCTGGACGTGGTGGTCAATTTCGACCAGAGCCAGTACCGGATACTGCCGCTATTGTTTCCCGCCGTGGCGGTGCTGCCACTGCTGGTCTGGTTTATGGACAAGCGTGAACCCGGCAGGGCGTTTGACTACCTGATGGGACTGGTGGTGATCGGCGGCTGCGTGGGTCAGCAGTTCCTGCCGGCCTATACATCCAATGTGCCGCGTGACATGACACCGGTGTACCGTCAGTTCGTGGCACAGGGCGCTGACCAGGCTGACCAGGCCTGGCTGGTGCTGGAAAGCCGCAGCGGCGAAATTGATCGCGCTTTCGCCAGTGAACACGGCTTTACGCCGCAGCCCATTCCGCGCTTTGACCGCCCGGCTGAAGTGCAGGCGGCACGGTCTATGCCGGCGCTGGAGCTGCCGCGTGTGGCCTGGCAGCTTGATCAGCAAGCCGACAGGGCTGAGGGCGGGACGGCGCAGGCTCCGCATCGCTATCAACTGCAACTGCAGGTTCCGGCAGAAGTGCAGTTACTTATGCTGTCGTTTTCCGGCGCGGCCGACCTGCGGCTGGCCGAGGTGGCCGGGCAACAGGCCTGGGACGCCAGTGCAGCGCAACAGCACCAAAGGAATGCACAACATGTGATGATTAACCGCCCCGGCAGTGGCGTGCTGAACGTCAGCTTCGAGGTGGCCGGTGATGCGGCGTTTGATCTCGGGCTGGTCAGCCGGTATGCCTTGCCGGCGGATGTGACGGCACCGCTGGAGAGCGAATGGCCGGCCAATGCGCAGTACGCGTTTTTGGGCCCGCGGGCACTGCAATACCAGCAAATCCGGGTGCAGCCACGCTGAAGCCATTTCGCACTGGCCAGTACATGGCGTGAGCCGTGTACCAGCTAATGTTTGGCAGATGGGTCAGGCCAGTACCAGGTAGGTGTTGTACTCCAGCGGGTTTACCGCGCCGCTGAATTCCATTTGTTCTTCCCGCTTGATGGCAGCGAAAGCCTGCTGGAAATCAGCCCCCAGAGCCTCGGCAATAAACTCGGAATGCTCGAATTCCCGCTGGGCTTCGTACCAGTTGCCGGGCAATACCGGTTCCGCATCAGGCGGTCCACCGGTGACCGGCTCATCAGCAGTCAGCTTGTTCTCGATGCCGTGCAGGATGCCCGCCAGGATGGCGGCCAGCGCCAAATAAGGGTTGGCATCGGCGCCGGCAATGCGGTGCTCAATGCGGCGTGCGGCGCCTTCGCCGTTGGGAATGCGCAGGGCCACGTAACGGTTTTCATAGCCCCAGGTAGGAAACAGCGGACCGTGAATGCCGCGTTGCAGGCGGCGGTAGGAATTATGGTGCGGGGCGAAAATCAACATGCAGTCGCCCATGGTTTGAGCCAGTCCGGCAATGGCGTGGCGCAGCGTATCGCTGCCCCGGCTGGTGCCGTCATCAAACACGTTGTTGCCATCGGCATCGAGCAAACTCACGTGGGTGTGATAGCCGTTGCCATCGCGGTCGCCGAAAGGCTTGGCCATGAAGCTGGCAATGTAGCCGTGTTTGCGCGCCACCGCCTTGATGGTCTGTTTCAGTGACTGGGCATTGTCGGCGGCCAGCAAGGGATCATCCACATGCTCCAGGTTCAGTTCAAACTGTGAGGCTGCCAGTTCCTTGACCAGCCCATCCAGCGGCAAGTTCATCAATTCACAGGCTTCACGAATCTCGTGCAGCAATTCCGCCTGTTCCTGCATCACCTCGGTACTGTACAACTGGCCACCCAGCGTACAGTTGCCATTCGCACGGGTACCGGGGATCTGCGGGGTGCCATCCTCCAGCCGTTTATCCAGCAACAGGTAAAACTCCAGTTCGGGCGCACACACCGGCGTCAGGCCGTGCTCGGCAAAACGCTTCACTACCCGTTGCAGGATCACGCGCGGATCGTAACCCCATGGCGTGCCATCC
>JBFIHZ010000222.1:0-6883 GCA_041601535.1 Lysobacterales bacterium
CCGGTCATTGGGCGTGTACAAGCCATGAATGCGAACGGATGATTCATCCATGTCGCTGTAGTTTTTGCTTACTTCCGGGCCGTTCTTGAAGAAACCATCCCGTTCACGGTGCATAAAAGCCACACGCAGCGCGAACACATCGTCCGCAATGGGGGCGTTGAGCACACCGCGTACACCGAACAGGCTGTAATTGCCCACTTCGCCTTCAACATAACCGCCAAACTCATTGGTTGGCTTGTTGGTGATCACGTTAATCGCGCCGGCGGTGGCATTACGACCGTACAGGGTACCCTGCGGGCCTTTCAGGACTTCAACGCGCTCGGCATCGTGGAACGTGGCATTACCACCGGTCTGGCGGCCACGGAACACGCCGTCCACGTTGAATGCTACCGGCGAATCACCCGCCAGGAAGAAGCTGTCATTGCTGACGCCGCGCAGGGCAACCTGCAGGTTGCCGATGGTGGTGCCGATCCACAGACCCGGCACGAACGTGGCGAAATCATCCGCATTCTGGATATTCCACTCCTGCAACTGATCGCCGGTCATGGCGGTAATGGCAATGGATGTGTCCTGCAAGGATGATTCCCGCTTTTCCGCCGTTACCGTCACTTCTTCAATAACGTTTGCACGACTGGTCTGATCTGACGACTGGGCTGTCGCCAGCGGAACACTCAGAGCGCCGCACGCCAGCATCAGCCAGCGGGCGACACGGCCCGTTTTCGCATGAACCGATTGTCCCGATTTTTCTGACCGTTCTGCCCGACGGCCTTCACTCCTCACCTGGTTTTGCATAGTCACTCTCTCCGCTAGGGATTGGTTCCGGCCGAGACATCCAGCACGGAGCTCCAAAAAAAATCTCACACTTGCTAAACAGAATACGAAACACCTGACGTTTTTATGCAAACGTTTGCGTTACCTTAACGGAAAAATTTATTCGTGGCAAGAGAGTAATGGGCAGGTAAAGGAAAAGGCATCGGGACCAGCCACCGGCGGTGCAGTAACATGCCTCCCATACCGCCGCAACCGCGGCACCGCCAACCCCGGAAGGGGCTGGCGCTCGCGACAAGCCGGCCTGAGCGGTTTCAGGCAGCCGTATCGCGCTGGCGGGGTTGCGTCAGCAGGCTGACCACCACCGTGGCGAACAAGGCAAGGAAAAACGCCGGCACCATCTCATACAAGTCGTAAGCCGCCTGCTTGATGAACAGCACCCAGACCATGATGGTGCCAAAACCGGTGAGCATGCCGGCAACGGCCCCGCTGCGCGTGGTCCGGCTCCAGTAGAGCGAACACAGCAGCACCGGACCGAACGCGGCCCCCAGGCCCGACCAGGCGAACAGCACAAACCAGAACACCGCACGGGTTTCCGACAGGGCCACCAGCATGGCCAGCACGCCGATGACCACGGTAACCCATTTACCGGTGCGCGCCAGGCGTTGATCGCCGGACGAGAACTTGCGTACTTTCTCCAGGTAATCACGTACCACGGCGGATGAGGCCAGGATTAACAAGGAGTCCACAGTGGACATGATCGCGGCCAGCACCACCACCATGACTATGCCGGTGATGACCGGTGGGAACAGCGCCTGGCTGACCTGCGGCAGAACCGTTTCGGCATCGGCCAGCTCGGGAAACATCACCCGTCCGCACAGACCAATCATCACCGCGCCCAGGTCGAACAGCAAAATGCAGATGACCGAGGTCAATCCGGCACCAAACACTTCTTTTTCACTGCGCAGCGAAATAAACCGGACCATCAACTGCGGCACGCCGATAAACGGCAGGCCAATGGCCAGGAAACTGGCAATCGCCACGATACCGGCCACGGTCCACCCCTGCGGCCCCATTGGATCCAGCAGACTGACATCCATGCTCCCCAATTGGGCGGAAACGGCTGACCAGCCGCCCAGATGATCCAAAGCAAACAAGGGGATCAGCACCAGCGCCAGCAGCATCAGCACGCCTTGCAACACATCGGTATAGGCCACCGCCTTGAATCCACCGGTGGCGGTATACAGCACCGTGATAAAGGCGCCCAGCGCCACCCCCCAGCGGTAATCCATTTCCAGAAAGGTACTGAATGCCTTGCCGGCCGCCACCATCTGGGCTGCCGCATAGGCGCCCACCATCAGCAGGATGATCAGGATACTGATCTTGCGCAGCACATGGCGGTGGTCATTGAAGCGGCTTTCCAGGTAGTCCGGCACGGTGATGGAGCCATAACCATCGGTGGCCCTTTTCAGCCGCCTGGCCACGAGCATCCATGACAGGGCGATGCCGATTACCTCACCCGCCACAACCCACAGGGCATGTACACCAACCAGATAGGCCATGCCGGTCAGACCCAGCAACAGCCAGCCGCTTTCTCCGGTGGCATTGGTTGAAAAAGCAACCACCCACCAGGGAAGTTTCTTGCCCGCCACGTAGTAGCCTTCCACGGAGTGGCTTTCATGCCGGCTCCATAACGTGATCACCACCAGTACGACCAGAAAGCAGGCAAACACTGCCCAGATAATGGCTGTGTCCATATTCAGAGTCCTCTTTTTGTTATTTGCACTACCGGCTTATGCCATAAACCAATTAAGCAATGCTTGTTTACCGGCTTCCCGTTCAGCCGGACTTTTTCGGTGCAAACACGGCCACGGTAAAGTACACCAGGGCCAACGCCAGCAGCATTACACTGACCGAACGCCACACCGCCACCGGGTCAGCCGGATCAATCAAGGGCTGCACCAGCAACGGCGCGGAAAATTGCCCGAGGAACATCGCGGTCGTCACCAGGCCAACACCAAACCCGCGGCGCTTGGCCGATACGATGGACAAGATCCAGCTGCTCTGATTGGGCACGTACAATCCGAACCCAATGCCGGCGACCACCATACCCCACAAAGCCCCCACGTAACTTCCGGCCAGGGTCAGCATAAAGTATCCCGCCGCCATGGTCAGGAAGATCACGCCGTGTATCGCCACGAAACTCATGCGCTCACGAAAGCGGTGGTAGCCCAGCGAGACCAGAGCGCCAATGGTATTACCCAGGGCAATGGCCGCACCCATTTCCAGCGGTGAGGCGGCAAAAGAATTCTTCAGGAAAAAGGGCAGCTGCACCGGCGTGATAAAAAACAGACCCGATGCCAGAAAAGCGGAAATAAACACCCAGGCCGAAGGCCAGAACAGGTCCGGCGGCACACCGCCTGTGGCATCTTTCGGTGGCGGCTTGTGGTCGGGCAAGCCACTGGCCAGCGCGATCAACGCGCTGGGCACCAGGGCAAAGGCCAGCAGATAACCCAGGAACGGTGTTTGCCAGGATGAATTGGCCAACGCCCCACCCAGCAGCATGAACACCACGCCGCCAATTTTCATCGCCGAACCCTGCCAGCCAATCACCCGATTCCGCTCAGCACCCGAGTAGTAATCCCCCACCATGGCTACCGTAGCCGTCTTGATACCGGCAATGGACAGTCCCAATACCGCACGGCCAATAAACATCAGTAAAAACGTGTCGGCAAAATAGCCCGAGGTGCCACTGACCCCGAATACCAGCAACGATGCGATAAGCAGGCTTTTACGGCTGATATGGTCACTGATCCAGCCCACCAGGGGTGCGCCCAGGATGATAAACAGGGCCGGAATGGACAGCAGGATGAACTTCACCAGAAAGATGACGCTGGGCTCACCCGGCAGTACACTGATAATGGCCAGCAGGTCCCGCGCGAACGCCTCGGTCTGCGCCTGGTCGGCGAAAACCCGGGCAATCTCGGGCATGGCCGGCGCGGCCAGCGGCGTTGCCAGCAAGGCAATGCCGGTGGCTGCAAGTATGACAAAAAGCCCATGTGCCGAGAGCACTGGCGAAGCTTGGGGGTCCTGTTTCATTGCTGTTGTTCTCCGTTAATGGCACCTGGTGCCAGCATCGCTGGCGGCCTTGCGCTCCGCCTGCTTTCGATTCTACCCGGATACTCGTTCACCGCAGTCACATGGCTTGCGGTTTACTGTTTGCAAACGTTTGCATATACTGACCCACGCACACAGCAGCGTCAAGCCATCACCCAGGGAGCCTGAACCCATGACCGCAACCTTCAATGCCCACTGTCGCACTGCCTGCCTGTTTTTGCTGACCGTATCGTTGCTGCTTTCACTCAGCGCCTGCAGCGATACTGAGCGCGAACAAACCATCGTGATCCGCTTTCCCCATGTCACGGCTCCGGCGACACCGAAGGGACAGGCGGCCGAGCGCTTTCGGCAACGTGTGGCGGAACGTTTTGGCGACCGGGTCAAAGTGGAGGTCTTCCCGTCAGGGCAATTGATGAATGATGATGACTCGCTGGATGCGCTGGCTTTTGGCGAGATCCAGATGATCGCGGTATCACTGTCAAAGTTTGACCGCCTGACCCAGGTATTCCAGGTATTTGATTTGCCCTTCCTGTTTCCAGACATTGAAGCGGTTGAGGCATTCCAGCACGGCCCGACCGGCCAGGAGATGCTGGCCGTGCTGGAAGACCGGGGGTTTCTGGGATTGGCTTACTGGCACAACGGCATGAAGCAATTCGGTGCGCCGCGCCCTCTGCTGCAACCCGGGGACGCCGCCGGCCTGAACTTCCGCATCCAGGAATCCGATGTACTGCAGGCACAGATGCAGGCCATCGGCGGCATCCCCCAGAAAATGGCTTTGGCCGAGGTGTACCAGGCACTGCAGACCGGCGCGATCGACGCGCAGGAAAATACCTGGTCTAACATGTTCTCGCAGAAGTTTTATGAAGTGCAGGCAGCCATCACCGAAACCAATCACGGCTACCTGGGGTATTTGCTGGCAGTTAACCCCACGTTCTGGAATGGCTTGCCGGGCGAGATACGTGACGAACTGGAGCTGATCCTTGAGCAGGTCACCCAGGAAGTCAACGAGGAATCGGAACAGATCAACCAGCGGGCCCGCGGCCTGGTCGAAGACTCAGGTCGCACCGAAATCATCACACCTGGCGAGCAGGATCTGCAAACCTGGCGCACCGCCATGCAACCCGTTTGGGCGCAATTTGAACCGGGTATTGGCCCGCATATTGTTCAGGCAGCACGGCAAGCCGCCACCAGCAAGACGCAGGACCCATGAAATTCGGCGGCATCATAAACCGCCTCGAAGAGTTGTTACTGGCCGTCTCCCTGGCGGTCATGACCCTGCTTACCGCGCTGCAGGTTGTTTTACGTTACGGCTTCGATAGCGGGCTGATTTGGTCGCTGGAAGCCACCAGTTACGCATTCTCCTGGTTGCTGGTCATCGGCATGTCATTGTGCGTGCGCAACGGCAGCCACATCGCCACGGACCTGGCGCTGAAACAACTGGCCGCCCTGCCGCGCAGAATAGCCGAGGCAGTGCAGCACGCCATCTGTATTGCCTATGCGGCAATGATGCTTTACGGCTCTGTCTGGCTGGTCATCCGGCTGCAGCAGATGGGGCATATGGCGCGGGATATCGAGCTGCCCAGGTGGTTGCTGACCGTGGTTTTGCCGCTGGGCTTCAGTTTACTGACCTGGCGACTGCTGCAGGCCGCGTTGGGTTTCTGGCGCAACGCGCCGGGCGGTGAACGGATGTCTGAACAATGAGCGGCGTTGTGCTGACCTCACTGTTGATGATCTGCCTGTTGCTGGGTGTGCCGGTGGCGTTTGCGCTGGGCTTTTCCAGCCTGGTCACGCTGCTGGCCTTTTCCGACCAGTCACTGCTGTCCGCCGCGCAGAAATTCATCCACACCACCTCGGTTTACCCGCTGCTGGCATTGCCGTTTTTTATCCTTGCCGGCAACTTCATGACCACCGGCGGCGTGGCCCAGCGCATGATTAACTTTGCCCAATCGCTGGTTGGGCATTTCCGCGGCGGCCTGCCCATGGCAGCGGTGTTGTCGTGCATGCTGTTCGCCGCGGTATCCGGTTCATCGCCCGCCACCGTGGTGGCCATTGGCAGTATCGTGGTGGCCGGCATGGTGGGCTGCGGATACCGGCGTGAATTCGCCGCCGGGCTGATCTGCAATGCCGGCACCCTGGGCATTCTGATACCGCCATCCATTGTACTGGTGGTATACGGTGCGGCTACCGAGACCTCCATCGGTGACTTGTTTATTGCCGGCGTGGTGCCGGGCCTGTTACTGACCGTGTGCATGATGGTGGCCACCCATGTGGTGTGCCGGCGCATGGACATCCCGCGCGCCCGCTGGCCCGGCTGGCGCACGGTGCTGTCCGCGCTGCGCAAAGCTGCCTGGGGTATCGCCTTGGTGGTGATCATTCTCGGTGGTATTTACGGCGGCATTTTTACGCCCACTGAAGCCGCGGCGGTCTCTGCCGTATACGCGTTTGTTGTCGCGGTATTCATCCATCGCGATATCCGGTTAGCGGAAGCCACCGAGGTTCTGATCAAAAGCGGCCGTACCAGCGCGATGCTGATGTTCATTATCGCCAATGCATTCCTGTTCGCTTATGTGCTAACCAGCGAGCAGATCCCACAGCAGATTTCGACAGCGGTGCTCGAAATGGGCTTGCCAGCCTGGGGATTTCTGTTGGCGGTGAATGTGCTGCTGCTGGTTGCCGGCAACTTTATGGAGCCGACATCCGTCATCCTGATCCTGGCGCCCGTGTTGTTTCCCATCGCCATGAACATGGGCATCGACCCGGTACACCTGGGCATTATCATGGTGGTCAACCTGGAAATCGGCATGGTCACACCACCGGTGGGCCTGAACCTGTTCGTTACCGCCGAGGTGGCGGAACTGCCGGTCGAGCAGGTGATCCGGTCCGCACTGCCCTGGCTGGGGCTGCTGCTGTGCATTTTGATTATTGTTACCTACCTGCCGGGCCTGTCGTTGTGGCTGCCCGGCCTGATGAACCACTAATCCACTATAACCGTGAGGGA
>JBFIHZ010000223.1:0-6873 GCA_041601535.1 Lysobacterales bacterium
CCAGACGGGAGGAAGTCAACCACCTGCAAGTCGTCATAGGTTGTATGGAATACGCTGAGGTTCAGGCGCAAACGATTATCCAGCCATTGCGATTTGAGACCAGCCTCCAGATTGTTTGACGTTTCCTGGTCATAAGGTGTCACTGCCGACACCAGGTCATAGGGCTCGCCATTGAAGCCACCTGCCTTGTAGCCCGTAGCGAACAGCCCGTAAAGCATGACGTCATCAGTGAAGTGGTAACTCAGGGATGCCGATCCGGTAAACTCACTCCAGCTTTCCTTGGCCATGGCGTTAATGGGGTTCTGGGAAGGGTCAACGAAAACGTCACCCAAGCCTCCCTCTGTTCCGTGATAAACCGAAAAATCTTTCTCGTCAGATGAGTAACGGCCACCAACCGTCAGGTTGGTACGCTCGCCAACATCGTAAGACAGCTGTCCAAAAATCCCGTAACTGGTTGTCTTGTTGGCAGTCCTGAGATCTGTGGTTGTGGCGAATGGCGGCCCAGCGTAGCTCAGGGAATCACGGTTCTCGCCGATCTTCTTACGGTCATCGGAGTACACATACACGCCCCCAATCCAATGCAACGCACTGTCCTGCTGGCTGTTATCAAGCCGAAATTCCTGGCTGAACTGACTGGCTTTGTCATTGTTACCCTGTAGCAGCACATCCAGTGGTGTGCCGAAGATATCGGCAAACCGGTCCATTTCCGCATCCATCCAACCGGTAATGGAGGTCAACCGGAGTTGCTCAGTAAAGTCCCAGGTGACTTCCGCTGTTCCGATCACAATTGTTCGCGTAAAGATCAGATCATCACGGTCTGAGACATCGGTTTTCCAGGGATCGCAGCTGGGTTCGGTGAAATTACCGAACGGCGGCTCCAAGTATGGCTTGGTGCAGTCAGGGCCGCGCCGGATTGGCGCGCCGTCATCATCTTCCGACCACTCCAGTTTCAGCAGCAAGTCAAAGTCTTGAGTGGGCGTGAAGCGCCACTGACCACGGAGACTGGTGTTCCGCACATAGTCCACATCACGCCCGCTGGAAAGATCTTTGGTAAAACCATCGCGATCATCGAAGTGAAACGACAACCGGCCCGAGGAGTTGTCGGATAAGCCCCCGTTCAGGTAGGCGTTAACTTCCATCAGGCTGTAATTGCCGACGGTGGCTTCCACCATCGCCTCATTTTCCTGAGTTGGACGCCGGTTGATGATGTGCAGCAGTCCGGCTGAAGCATTCCGCCCAAATGCCGTGCCCTGCGGGCCTCGCAGGATTTCCACCTGCTCGACATCCATGATTTTTAGCGACTTGGCGAAGTCAGAACCGATGACTATGTTGTCAACGTAGGTAGCCACTCCTGAATCTCCAGCGGCCCCTTCAGTTTGTGAGCTGATACCCCGCATGCTGAAGTCCTGCTGGCCTTTGTGAAAGCTGGTGAAGGTTGCGCCGGGAGTCAACGCAATGATCTGGTCGACGTTCTGGATTCGCTCACTGCGGATGAACTCGGAACTCAGTGTGCTGATGGATGATGGCACATCCTGCAGGCTCTCCTGCATCCGCCGGGCTGTTACAACGATTTCCTCCAATACAGCATCTTCGGCCGAGACCATTTGCATCGGCGAAAAAAAGGAAAGAACCAATACTGGGCAAGCAAATCTCGTAACTGTGTGCATTTATTCGGCCTCAGGTATGCAGGAATTCCCGGTTATGTTTTTATCTTGGCTATCCTTCTGGACAGCGCATCCATAGTACGTAGGGATTCGAAAGCAAAGCATGACGGGAACATGAACATTTTTTAATGTTCAGTCTGCTTGCTCGCTCCAGGATTCAGGACGGTGTCTGGCCGGTTTTGACTGCAGGTTGCGGGGGCAGGTTGTCTGGAAGAGAAATAGTGACTTTCAGGCCAGGTGAATTGTCTTCCAGATACAGATGACCATGGTGCCATTTGGCTACGGCATGCACCAGGCTCAGACCCAGTCCATTACCGGACCCTCCCCGGTGTGAGTCACGACGATAGAATCGCTCAATAACCTTGTCGCGAAACTCCGCTGGGATTCCTTCACCATTATCGGCAACTTCCAGCTTGATGGAATCACCGTTGCGGTAGTTCCTTACTGTAATCTGGCAGCCGGGTGCAGTGTGTTTGAGAGCGTTTTCCACCAGGTTGCACAATGCCTGGAACAACAACTCCCGGTCAGCAAGGACAACTTCTCCCGAGGTGGTCCCAACCGCAACTGTGTGACCGGTTTCCTCGGCCAGGGGTTCGTAGAGCTCAACCACGTCCTCGATTGCCTGGTCCAGGTTGACCAACATGAACTCACGCTGGGTACTGCCGGATTCAAGCCGCACTATCCGCAACAACGCCCCAAAGGTTGCCAATAGCTGATCAGCTTCACTCAACGCGTTGTCAACCCGCTCTGTGGCCAGTTCATCGTCATTCAAGCTGCTGCGCAACTCTTCCAGATGATTGCGTAACCGGGTCAATGGCGTGCGGAGGTCGTGTGCTATCGAATTCGAAACAGACTGGACACTTTCCATCAACTGCTGGATCTGGTCCATCATCTGGTTGAAGTTGACAGCGAGGCGGCCAAATTCATCGTCCGAGTGTGAAACCGGGACTCTCAGCCCCAGGTTCCCTTCCCGGATATATTGACTGGCGCGATTGATCACCTCAAGGCGATTGTTCACAACCCTTGCAACGATAATGCCCGCAGACCCACCCAGCACGAGCAAAATAAGAAAACCCCAGATATAGGTGGTCGCCAGCAGGATTCGCGTTTCCCGTGTCTGCTCAACGCTGTGCGCATAGAACAATCGATGCCCACCTTCGGTATTGATCAGCCGGCCCACGAAAGACATGCCGGAATTTTCATCCTCACCGTAGCGGGTTTCGGAAAAACTCAGCCACGCAGATTCAGGCATTTTTTCCCGACAAGCCTGCTGCACCAGCCGTAATGTTTCCTGTATGTGCACGCTTCCAGCCAGTGCCTCGCAGTCCTTGTTCAAAAGAATATAGCGTGATGCCCCGTACGGATCTGCTTCTACCCGCTCATTGATCTCTTCGATCAACTCCGGGAAGCCGGCCTCCTCCAGCACAAACACAACTGCGTCATTCAGAACCGAATCAACCAGCCCGTGTACCTCACGTTCCAGGTAGGTGGAGGTGCGAGTGAAAATGAATCCCCCCAGAAGCAGGAATGCCAGGTAGAAAAGCCCTGTCAGGGTAAGCATCAGCCTGAAGCTGACGTTGTTCCACAGGCTAATCTGGCGCACGTATCACATACCCGGCACCCCTGATGGTATGCAGCAGGGGCTGTTCGAAATTCCGGTCGATTTTCTGTCTCAAGCGGCTGATGTGAACATCGATTACATTGGTTTGGGGATTGAAGTGATATTCCCAAACCCGCTCCAGAATCATCGTGCGGGTGACAACCTGGCCAGCATGCCTCATCAAAAACTCCAACAGCCTGAACTCTCGGTCTTTCAGGTTGACGGGCTTGCCTCCGCGCCGGCATTCTCTCGATAACAAATTGATTTCCAGGTCGGCAACGGCGATTGAAGTTTCCTCTGAATGAGCCGTGAATGCCCGGGATTGTGCTTCGATGCGAGCCAGCAGCTCCGAGAACGCAAAGGGCTTGACCAGGTAGTCGCTGCCCCCCACGCGCAAACCTTTTACCCGCTCGTCGACATCCGCCAATGCACTCAGGATGATTACGGGGGTCTGGTTCTCAGAGGCACGTATTGTGCGGATGATTGCAAGACCATCCATGCTGGGAAGCATGCGATCAATCACCATCACGTCGTATGTTCCACTCGCAGCGTACAGCAAGCCAACTTTGCCATCACCAATGACATCAACACTGTGGCCTGCTTCCCTCAGGCCCTTCCGGACATAATCTGCGACTAACTTGTCATCTTCGATAAGCAGAATTCGCATCAGTCATCACATCAAAACAAGTTCCAAAAGCACCCAGGCAACCACAAGATAAGCCGGAGTTGTGAGCGCACATCTTACACCGGAGTTGGATACCAGGGGCCGGTGCGGCATAAACCGCGACTGATCGCCCGTTCTCGCCACCCGCCACGCGCCAGCGTCCCTCAGCCTCGCCCACAACACACTTCGCAGAAGCCCGATGGCATCAGCATGTGTGCCCGTCAATATAGCCTTTATCCAGGGTAAGCTGTTGCTTGTCCGCCACCTGCCCGGCGCACCCGAAGGTGAGGGCAAGTGGCGCATCAACAGCAGAGCGGTGGAAAGCTTCGCCCTGGGCGCCGAAGTTGGCATCAACTGCGCGACAAATAGTGGCCAGGTCATCCTGAAAATGCCCATGGACGATCCAGCGGTTGATAACGCCACCGCACTGGACGGCGGCAACACCGTGGTGCCACGCAGTGAGGGGGCGCGGAAGCGCTGACCCCACAGTAACGGGAATAAAGAAACGGGGGCCGAGGCCCCCGTTAATCATGCTTGGACTTGTCGCTTAGTTACAGGTTTTGACCCCTTTCTTGCCGGTGCACTTGCCGGAACAGCATTCGGCGCCGAACTCGCAGGAATCACCCTTGGCCTTCAGCGGACAGGATTCGCCAGAGGACTCCAGCAACTGCATCTGGAACTCGTGGAACTCACACTGTCCCAGGCTGAAAGTGCGGCTGTCCTGCAGGTTGCCGTTCTTCACGTACAGTTCGTATTGCGACCTCCCGCCCTTGCTGCCGGTGGTTTCGGTTGCCGGCAGCGTTTCCACGTCAATGTGCCAGGACACGTTATTGCCACAAACCGACACCGGGCCCTCCAGCGCCTTGTTTGACCATGTCAGATTGATCGGGCTGGGCGTGGACTTGCCCTTGGAGCGCAGCGTGATGCTCTCGACCGGATTAACGGCAACGGGCAGGCCGGAAGTGACGTCGGTCACCAACGCACGTACACCGCTCTGTCCAACACCTTCCCCGCACAGGCCGGCTTCGCCACTGGCATCCGGATCATCACTCAAAACCGTCAGCAAGCCGGTGATCTCGTCGGGCGCCAGCGGATTGCCACCAGTGGTCGGTTTGAACCGCACGGTAACGCCCAGGGTTTCTTCTCCGGGCGGAAGCACAATCGGGAACTGGCTTGGCTGAGTGACCGCGAAGTCGGCTCCAGCGGCGGAAATGCCATTGATGGTCAGCGGGCACAAGCCGGTATTACGCAGGTTGGTGCTGCGGTCCGTGTAGCAACCCAGTGAGCCGGAACTGTCGACCACCGTGGCCGGGAAGGCAAACAGGCCACTGAGCGAACCGGGGTCTATCACCAGGTTCGGACACGGCACTGCGCCACTGACGTCGATCACCAGCGGGGATTCGCCTGGCGAATCACTGACGATAGTGATCGTACCCTGTTCCGGCGGTGTCAATGTGCAGGTGTCGGGCGCGAAGCGAACCGGCAGCGTAAAGTCTGCGTCGTGGCTGAGCACCAGCGGATAGGTGGTGTTCGCAGGCAACTCGAACAGGCTGGTATCCGAACTTGTGATGCTGCTGATGGACAGGTCACATTGCCCGGCGTTGAACAGCGTCAGGTCGAGATCTTTCTGCGTGGTTGCGCATACGTTGCCAAAATTCCCGCTGTTGGCGATGGCTACATTGATATCCGGACAAGGCACGAACCCGCTGACCGGCACGTCCTTGGTCGGTGTCGCCGGGTCGTTGCTGCTGATCCGCACGTTGGTTGACCGTGTATTACCGCAGGCACCGGCCGGATCGAAGCGAATCGGCACGGCCATGGAATTGCCAGCGGCGATCTGCAGCGGGAAGTTCATCACACCCGGCAGGTTGAAGTCACTGGCATTTCCGCCACTGAAGGTGATGTTGCTGACCGATAAGGTGCCGCAACCGGGATTGGCGATGGTCAGGTTCAGGTCATGGAAGTCATTGGTGGAGCAGACATTACCGAAACTTCCAAGGTCGGCGATTACCGTACCGATCATCTGGGTATTGACCGTTCCGCTGGCTGCAATCTGGAACGCAGGCTCGAACTGGTCATTGCTGTTGATCTGGAAAATCGCGGTGTGCTGACCTGCCTGGCTGGCCAGGAATTCCACCGTGAAATCCACCTCTTCGCCGGGGAGGATGGTAAATGGCGTGGAGGGTGCCGCCAGTACCCGTAACTGGGTGCTGCCGGACAGGCGGAATATCGAGTTGACAATCAGGTTTTCAGAGCCGACATTGAACAACTGCACGATGCGGGTCTGGCGCTGGCCAATGCACACCGTATCAAAGCCAAGATCGGCATTGACCGCCAGGATGGGCCCTTGCGCTTCAGCCAGCTCCCAGATACTGCGGCCGTAAGTGCCCAGGCGCAGCAGTGGAGGCTCAACGCTGTCGTCAATCTGCAGCATTTTGCTGTCGGCTACGGGCAGACCGAGGCCGAGACGCTCCCAGGTCTGGCCGTTGTTTGATGAGCGCAGCACGCCGGCGTCGTTGGCGACGATGATGGTGTACGGCGAAGTACCGATATCGAATACCACCGAGTGGGTTGGCAGGTTGGGCAGGTTACCCGAGGGGTTACCATCCGTGCCGCTGATGTCGGTCCAGTTTGCGCCCGCATCGGTAGTGCGGAACACACGCCGCATGCGGTTGTTCGGGTTGTTGCACGGACCGCCGCATAAACCGCGGTAGGCAATCACCACCTCATCAGGGTTGAGTGGGCTGATCGCCACCTCGCTGACGGACGCGCCCGGGTTGTTGGGCACGGTGATGGTGGTAAACGTCGGGACAGCACTTGTCGCATTGGTCGAACGCCGCAGCGTGCCGTCGGTCATGCCCAGCCACAGTACATTGGAGTCTGCCGGTGTCACCGCCAGGTCGCGGATGTTGGGCGTAAAACTGGTAATCATGGTCCAGTTCAAG
>JBFIHZ010000224.1:0-6871 GCA_041601535.1 Lysobacterales bacterium
CACGATGGCGTTGGCAATCAGCCAGAACACCATCACGAGAACAAAATAAAGGATGTCACGAAGGTCCAGCACGCCTTTTGAGATGGCTGAGAACCGGGACAGGAAACTGAAATCAGCGACCAGGTCCAAAAAGGCCTGCGGCGCCCAGCCGCTGAACAGATTCATGACCATGGGCAAACCACTCAACAGGAAGGCGAAACACACCACCACGCTGAGGATGAATGCGACCACCTGGTTGCGGGTGGCCGCTGACAGGCAGGAACCTATCGCCAGGAAACCACCGGCCATCAGCCAGCTGCCAATGTATCCGGCGGCAATGGCACCGTTATCCGGGTCGCCAAGGTAGTTGGCGGTGATCCAGGTGGGTATGGTCAGTGCCAGCGCGAGGCCAATAAACAGCCAGGCTGCAAGAAACTTGCCAACCACCGCCTGCCAGTTGGTAATGGGCAGTGTCAGTAACAATTCAACCGAGCCGGAGCGGCGCTCTTCCGCCCACAAGCGCATCGAGATGGCCGGCACCAGGAACAGGTACAGCCAGGCATGGAACTGGAAAAACGGCGCCAGGTCGGCAATACCCCGCTCGTAAAAAGAACCGATATAAAAGGTAAACACACCGGACATCACCAGGAATATGACGATAAAAACCCAGGCCACCGGGGTGGAAAAATAGCCGAACAGTTCGCGCCGCATCACGTTCATGGCGGCAACGAATCCCGAAGCCGGTTTGATTTGCGTGCTCATGACTGGCCTCCCTGGCTGGTGATCTGGCGAAACACTTCATCCATGCGCCCCGCTTCCAGGCGCAACTCGCTGACCTGCCAGCCTTTCTCGCGCACCCGGTCAGAAACAACCTCGAACAAGGCCGCACCTTCCGCCGGAAAGACCGTCAGCTCGCCTTCGCGAATCTCCACCTTGCGGGCCTGCCGCAACTCACTCAGCTCACTCGCCACGCGTTCCGGATTTTCCACCACCAGCGTGACCGCATTGTGGTAACGAGAGCGTTTCAACAATCCTTGCGGCGTATCATCCACCAGCAGGCGGCCGTCGGCGATGATCATCGCGCGATTGCACAGTGCATGCACTTCTTCCAGCAGGTGGGTGGAGATCACGATAATCTTGTCGGCCGACATTTCACGGATCAGGCTGCGGACCTCATGCTTCTGGTTGGGGTCCAGTCCGTCGGTGGGCTCATCCAGTATCAGCACTTCCGGGTCGTGCAAAATAGCTTGTGCCAGACCGACGCGCCGCTTGAAGCCCTTCGACAGGGTTTCAATCGGCTGCATGGGCACGGCGGTCAGATTGAGCCGCTCAATCGCGGCATCGGCTGCGGTCTTTGCCGCCGCGCCCCTGAAACCGCGCGCCCGTGCCACGAACTGGAGAAAATGCCGCACCGTCATTTCGCCATAAGCCGGCGCGCCTTCCGGCAGATAGCCCATGCAGCGGCGTGCCGCCAGCGAATCACTGATGATGTCATGGCCATTTATTATGGCGGTGCCGGAGGTCGGTGCCAGAAACCCGGTAAGCATTTTCATGGTGGTCGATTTACCGGCCCCATTGGGCCCCAGAAACCCCAGCACCTCACCCGACTCTATGGCAAAATCCAGGCCGCTGACGGCGGCCAGGTTACCGTATCGTTTGGTCAGGGCATGTGCCTCGATCCTGACTTCACTCATAGCATTTTTCCCTCAACAGATTCCCTTGAAAGATTCTTGTGCTTCATTCTTCCCCCTGTAGGCGGCCCTTGCCCGACAACCGGACACTCGCTGACGCGATTTTCCCCCAAGCCACTTGTTACTGACCCCGCTCTTGACAGACCCCGCTCTTGACAGACAATGGCCGGCGAGAAAAATTTCGGGTCAAGCATGATTTTTTCAAGTCTTGCGGCAAACCCGGGCCGGGTGCAGACACGGCGCCCGCAAAGTCTACTCCCCGCGGACACGGAAGTCGCCGCTTTACTGGGGCATCCGCTCCAGCTGGCGGACCTGCGGTAGCGCGGTGGTCATATTCCTTAACCGCCGCCCGCATGACTTCTGCCACTGGCATAAAGTCCGGGCTGGCGCCACATTGTAAAGCGATGATCACAGGAGGAAAGGAGAATGAGTATGTGGACCGCCATAGCCCTGATTGCGGTTGCGGCCATTATCGCGGAAGCGTACCGGCATCATTCCAAGGACAAGCTGTCCAAAGCCGACCAGCAAGCCATTGATGCGGTGAACCGCCGGCTGGATTCACTGGAGTCTGATTTGCGGCAACGGGTGGAAACACTGGAGCGCATTGTTACCGACCGGCGCGAAGACCTGAAACGACAGTTCGACCACCTGGACAAAACCGGCTGAGCGAAGTGGCCTGAGCCGGCCAACGCTCGGGGCGAGGGAACCATACCGCCTGTTCGGCTCAGATCTGGCCCATCTCGAACGCCTTGAGCACCGCGCGAGTACGGTCGCGCACGCCCATCTTCGACAGGATATTGGACACGTGATTCTTGATGGTGCCCTCGGCCACGCCCAGCGAGTTGGCAATTTCCTTGTTGCTGTAACCCCCGGCCATCAGCCGCAGAATTTCGGTTTCCCGGTCGGTTAATGGATCCGGCCGGTCAAGACTGTAAAAGTCGGTTTTCAGGTTTTCCAGCCCTTTCAGCAGCCGTTGCGTCACCGCCGGCTTGACGATAGAGCCCCCTTCAGCCACGGTTTTAACGGCATTGACCAGTTCAGCCAGCGCCACATCTTTCAGCAGGTAGCCACGCGCGCCTGCGCGGATTCCGGCCAGCACCAGTTCATCGTCATCAAACGTGGTGAGAATAATGGTGGGCGGTAACTGGCCGGATTCAGACAGGGCCAGCAGCACATCCAGCCCGGACATTTCCGGCATGCGCATATCCAGCAACACCACGTCGGGCTTTACCTCCGGAATGGTGCGCACCGCTTCCTTTCCATCGGCGGCTTCAGCCACCACCTCTATTTCCTCGGACAGCTCCAGCAAACTGCGTACGCCTTTGCGCACCAGGTTCTGGTCATCGACCAACATCACCTTGATCATGTAGCAGCCTCCAGTGGCACCCATGCGTGCAGGGAAAATCCGGCACCCGCGGCGGATTCTACCGCAAGTTCACCACCCAGTTGACGTAAACGTTCGCGCATGCCGTTCAAACCATTGCCGGCTTCCACCCGGGCCGTGCCCCTGCCATCATCCCGTGCCGTCATGGCAACGCCATCCTCATCCAGCCGCAGGCGAATCCACAGGTTACGGGCCTGGGCATGGCGCACGCTGTTGGTGATCATTTCCTGGGCACAACGCAGTAAAACCTGCGCCCGCAGCGGGTCGGTCATGGACAGTTCCTGCGGCAGGTCCAGGTGGATTTCGGGTTGCGGCACACCCTCCACCAGCGTGCGCATGGCCGCCGCCAGGTCGACCTTGTCATCCTCGCGCATGTCACTGACCACCTCACGCACGTCGGCCAGCAGCAGTTTGGCCAGCGAATGCGCCTGTTGCACATGCTCCAGCGCCTTGCCCTGCACCAGGTGGGTGGCCACCTCCAGATTCAGCGTCAATGCCGTCAGGTGGTGCCCGACCAGGTCGTGCAATTCCCGTGCAATGCGCACGCGTTCGGCGATACGGGTGTTTTCCGCCAGCAGCGACTGGGTGGCATGCAGCTCGGAATTAAGCTTGCGCAGCTCGTCGCGCGCGGCATGCTGCCGCAATGCCACCACTGAACTCATAAAGGCAAACAGGGAAACGCCGAGAAACAGACCGGCCGTCAGCGCCGCATCAGCGAACGACACACCGGGAATGGTGTTGATGGTCAGCGCCAGCAGGATATTCTGTGCCAGCAGCCAGCTCATGGCAGCCGCCATGGCCAGCATCCAAGGCAGCAAGCCGGCGATGACCAGCAACAGTATGCCGCCCAGCCCGGACTGGGCAGCCACGCTGATGCCCAGCGCACTCAGGGTCAGTACCATCACGATCAGCAGGCGGTGCCACAAGGGTGAGCGGTGCGGCAACTCCCGCACCTGGTTCCAGTAGGTCAGGCCAAATATGAGGTGCAGCATCCACCATGCGATGTAATGTTCGCGGTCCACCGGCGTGGTATAGATCACGTTCATCAGCAGCAGGGGAACAGTGGCGCAGAACCAGGTAAACAAGCCGGCAAAGCGCAACAGCTCCATGGGCCTGTAGTGACTTTTCAAAATCCGGTTTGGCTGCATCACGGTCCCGCGGTAAAATCCGTCGCTGGCAGGGAACCCTATTTTAGCTCAGCCACCCCGCCCCGTTCTTCATTGTTCCATTGAGGCGTTTATTTGATGAGCCAGCAAGAGCCGGAAGTCATGCGATTGTCTGCCTGCCGGCGCCGCGATGTGACGGCGCTGTTGCAGCGCTATGGCCTGCAGCTCCAGATCGGACCGGCAGATGCAGGCATTCCGGGTTCATACTGGGGCGCGGAAGAAGCCGGCCTGATCGGTTGTCAGGTCATGGTGCGCGACGACACACCCGTTCACTCCATCCTGCATGAAGCCTGCCATTACGTGTGCATGGCTCCGCAACGCCGTGATGGCCTGGATACCAATGCCGGTGGTGATTACGATGAAGAAAATGCCGTCTGCTACCTGCAGATCCTGCTGGCCGATGAGCTGCCCGGCATGGACCGTCAGCGCATGTGCGCTGACATGGATGCCTGGGGTTACACCTTCAGGCTGGGCAGTGCGCGGCGCTGGTTTGAACAGGATGCCGACGACGCCCGGCAGTGGTTGCTGCAACACCACCTGATCAGCAATAACGAACAGCCCAGCTGGAAGCTGCGGACCACAGGAGACTGAACATGCAAGCGATACAAGCCCGGCCCGTACCGGTGCTGGAAACCGAGCGGTTGCGCCTGCGGCCGCTGAGCGGCACAGACGCCCAGGCCATGTTGAGCATCCATGGCGACGAGGAAACCGTGCGTTACTGGGGACACGACCGGATCAGTACACTGCATGAGGCGGAGGAACTGATCAACAAGAACCTGGCCTGGCTGCAGGAAGGGCGCTGCATCTTCTGGGCAGTGGATGACAAGGCCGGCATGCGCATGGTGGGCACCTGCACCCTGTTTCATATCGATGACCAGAATCGCCGCGCTGAAGTCGGCTATATCCTCAATCGCAGCACCTGGGGCCAGGGTATGGGCTCAGAGCTGCTGCGCCGGCTTATCAGCCACGCCTTTGAGGACATGGACCTGCACCGGCTGGAGGCCGATACCGACCCGCGCAACCAGGCCAGCCTGGCCTTGCTGACAAAGTTTGGCTTCCAGCGTGAAGGCGAACTGCGGCAGCGCTGGATGGTGCACGGCAGCTGGCACGACAGTACCCTGTTGGGCCTGCTGCGCGACGAGTACCAACCACCTGCCTAGTCACCAACCAGCCGCCACGCCGGCCCTGGCCGGTGTGTCAGAACGGCAGCCAGCCTCGTTGCCAGGCCAGTACCGCGGCTTCCAGCAACGCAATGGCCAGCAACCAGGGCACCAGCGACTGGCGCCGCTTGACGGCCTGGCCGGTAAGCACTTTTTCCGGCCGTAAGCCCGGCGCCTGCAACACCCAGCGGCAGGTGCCAAGACGGATTTCATCGCCGCTGGCCAGGCTGGCCTGCTCGATCGGCTGACCATTAAGCCGTGTTTCAACGCCCTGGTCCAGACGCTTCAGCAGCAGGCCGCCCGACGCATCCAGCAGGATTTCCGCATGATGTGCAGCCAGGCTGTCATCATCCACGCTGAGATCACAATCGGCGGCACGGCCGATAACGGTGCGCTCACCCAGCCCATGGGCCTGGCCGGCCACTTTGGCCGATGCGCCTTTCAGTCGATAGGTATGCATGTCTCTGCTAGCTTGTCATCCGTGTAGTGTGTAATTGTGACGAACGCTTCCCGTTCAAGTGGCGTCAGTCGGCCACGCTTACAAGTTCATCAATCACCGTGGTGGCGTAGGCGCCTGCTGGTAACGTGAATTCCAGTTTCAGGCCGTCGTCATCGAATTGCCATTGCAAGTCAGCCACCGGCAACCTCAGGGCGCGCCGTGATGCGTCCACACCAGCCTTGCCCAGGGCTTCGATCACGTCCCCATACGGCTGTAATACGTCATTTTCCAGCTCGGCGGCGCGACGTTCCGGCAGCATGCCACCACGCCCCGGCAGCGGCCCGGTGGGGTGCAGATCAAAATCCCGGCAGCGCTGAGACAGTTCCTCATCCGGCAATTGGCAGACAAACACTGATCGGGATCCTGCCAGCGCGGCTATTTCACCATCCAGCAGCAGATTCCAGTTCGCCTGCTCCACCCGCCGGGCCAGTACCTGGTTGAACAGGAAACTGCGCACCGCAGACAGGTAGAGGCTGCGTTTGTTGCGCGGCAGGCGGCCACCCGACTGCAACCAGCGTACCCCGGCCGACACATTGCGTCCGCCGTGTCCAAAGCGCTGGGCACCAAAATAATTCGGCAGCCCGCAGTCACGCATGCGCTGCAAGCGCTGTTGCAACCGCTCCTGCTGACCCGTATCAGCCGACAACTCGCGCAACAGGATAAGGAAATGATTGCCCCGCAAGGCGCCGCGCTTGAGCTTGCGCCCGTGGGGTATGGCCTGCAGAATACGCACCCCGTCAATCTGCCAGGCAGCCCAGTCATCTACATCTGGCGGTGGCTGCGGTAGCGAAAACCATTGCCGGGTCACCGCGTGCCGGTCTTTCATGCCGGCAAAGCCCACATCACGCGCGGTGCAACCGGCCGCACGCGCCAACTGGGTGGCTACCCAGTCGGTATTGGCGCCGCGCTTTTCCACTTCCAGCCACAGGTGGCTGCCCTCGCCAGTGGGCGTGATCAGCGGCAATTCGGTGACCTGGAAGTCCTCCGGCCGG
>JBFIHZ010000225.1:0-6866 GCA_041601535.1 Lysobacterales bacterium
GCCCAGCAGCTGCTTCCAGCCAATCGCCGCCCAGTCGGTCATGGCCGCGGTGTCCGGGTTGGCTTCCAGTTGCTGCATCAGCCCACTCCAGCCGCCCACCTGCAGCAGACCGATGGGCACCATGATCAACACCACGCCAACCAGCAGCACCACCATCTGGAACACGTCGGTGTAGATCACCGCCTTCAAACCACCCATGGCGGTGTAGGCCAGGATGATGGTGCCGGCCAGCGCTATGGCCAGCGTCAGGTTCATGTCCAGCGTGACCTGCAGCAGCTTGCCGCCGGCGATGATCTGGCCGCCAACAAAAGTGAACCACGCCAGCCCGATCACCAGTGCCGCCAGCGTGCCGGTGCGCCGGTCAAAGCGCGCCTCAAACAGATCGCCGGTGGTCAGTCCCTGCACCCGGTCGGCCCAGCGCTTTACTTTCGGCACCAGCAGAAAGGAAGCCAGCACCACGCTCAGGCCGGATATGGCGATCAGCCAGGAGCCGGAAATGCCCAGGGTAAAGCCCAGCCCACCCATGGCGATACTGAAACCACCGCCGATGTCGGTGGCCGCGGTGCTGGCGGTGGTCTGGAACAGGTTCATGTCGCGGTCCGCCGCCATGAACGATTCGGCTTCACCGCGCGCTTTTTCCGCTTTCATCACGCGATAGCCCACCCACACCAGGGCGAGGAAGTACAGCGCGATAGCGGCCAGGTCAAGATAATGCAGCTGGTTCACTGGGGCTCCCGTTGGCGTGCGGGTCTGGCCCGCGCTGGTGTCTGCGGGCGCGGCTGTGGCACCCCCGGCTATCTGTCAGCCTGTACTGGCAGCGGGCTGGTTTAAAAATTTACCTGCGCCGCGCCTTTGGTTTGCAAGCGTTCACGCGCTTCGGCCGGGCTGGCGATCCGGTACCCGAGCGCCTCGATAATCTGGCGGATTTTCTGCACCTGCTGGGCATTGCTGGTGGCCAGCTCCCCGGCACCTATGCTCAGGCTGTCTTCCAGCCCCACGCGCACATTACCGCCGAGAATGGCGCCCAGCGTGGCCAGTGGCATCTGTGCCGAGCCGGCACCCAGCACCGAAAACTCATACTGTTCGCCCAACAGGCGGTCCGCGCTGGCCTTCATCGCCATCAGGTTTTCCGCCGAGGCGCCGATGCCACCCAGAACTCCCAGCACGAACTGGATATAAATCGGCGGCTTGACCAGCCCTTTTCGCAGGTAAAACGCCAAAGTATCGATATGCCCCATGTCATAGCATTCGAACTCAAAACGCACGCCTTTACCCTCTCCCAGTTCCTGCAAAATCATTTCAATGTCGGCGAAAGAGTTGCTGAAAGCTACCTTGCGGGTGGCTTCCAGCAGCTCGGGCTCCCAGCTGTGCTGCCAGTCGGCATAACGGCGCTTCAGTGGAAACGTGCCAAAATTCATCGTACCCATGTTCAGCGAACACATTTCCGGCTCGGCGTCACGGGCCGGAGCCAGCCGGTCTTCCAGGCTCATCAGCGAAGAACCACCGGTGGAGATATTGAGCACCGCATCGCAGGCCGCGCTGATCTGCGGCAGGAAAGCGCGGAAATGCTCCGGCCGGGCGCTGGGACGGCCATCTTCCGGATCACGCGCGTGCAAATGGATGATGGCCGCGCCCGCAGCGGCGGCCTCGATTGCCTGGCGCGCAATTTCGTCGGCCCTGACCGGCAGATAGGGGCTCATGCTCGGGGTATGGATAGAGCCGGTTACCGCACAGGTGATGATGACATTGTTGGTCACGTATTCAGCTCTCGCAATGGGTGGCCGGATGTCGGAAATCAACCTCGGGACGCTAGCTTCAGTCAGCCGGGCCTTGCTCGAATGGGAATTTCTTATTATTCTCTATTCTGATATCTGGTAAATCAACTATAGTTTTCAATTATCACTTTATATGCCGCCCCAATCACTGGATAACGTCCCTGACCCCAATACCCACCAGCCGCTGGCCTGGGATCTGGACTGGAATCTGTTGCGTACCTTTATGGTCATAGTGCAGGAGCAGAGCATCACCGGCGCGGCCCGCCGCCTGCACCTTAAACAACCCACGGTCAGCAACGCACTCAAGCGGCTGGAACATTGCCTGGGCACCCGCCTGATCGATCGGGGCCCGCGCTCTTTCGAGGTGACCGCTCAAGGCCAGGCCCTGTACCAGGAATGCGCCGGCATCTTTGGCTCGGTCAACCGCCTGTCCTCCGCCCTGGAGCAGGCCAACGAGGAGATCTGCGGGCAGGTCAGCATCGCCATGGCCAGCCACGTGCAATGCCCCCTGGTGGACGACACCCTCACCCGTTTCCATCGCCTGCACCCTGCCGCCTGCATCTCCATCGATATCAGCAGCAGCCGGGAAGTCATAGAGTCGGTATTCGAAAAGCGTTCGGCGCTGGGTATCTGCCTGGTGCACGAACAGCACGACGAACTGGACTACACCCGGCTGTACACCGAGCACTTCGGCTTTTTCTGTGGCCCGCGCCACCGCCTGTTCGGCCGCACGGGTTTACGCCTGCAGGATTTGCGCGGCGAACAATGCGTGTCTTTTCACACCGACCAGATGAACGATGTGTTGCGTCCGATCGCGCTGTTGCGGGCGCAGGCCAACTTCAGTGCCAACATTGCCGGCATTTCCAGCAACCTCGAGGAAGTGCGGCGCATGGTGACCGCCGGTCTCGGCATTGGCGCCTTGCCCATCCACGTGGTGCAGCGTGACGTGCGTGACGGCCTGTTGTTCCGGCTGCCACCCTATGAAAACCCGCCGGCCATTGATATCTGGCTGGTGCGCCACCCCGGCGCCAATCTTAACCAGGCGGAAGCCGAGTTTTTCCGCCTGCTGAGCGAAACCATTGCCGCAACCCCCATCGAGCAACGCACTTATGGCAAAGATTGAGTCAATGGTCATCGCCAGCCACCCGCACGGAGCGCGCGCGTGAGCCTGCCGGCCGCCACCTCAGGACCTGGCGATGGCTGGCAGGCAACGGATGCTTCGCGCCTTTTTTACCAGACCCGTCAGCGCCGGCCACTGCTTGACCGCGCGGAAGGGGTTTACCTGTGGGACCGGAACGGCAAGCGCTACCTGGATGCGTGCAGTGGCGCGATGGTTTCCAATATCGGCCACGGCAACCCCCGCGTGCTGGAAGCGATGCGGCAACAAATGGACAAAGCCTGTTTTGGCTACCGGCTGCATTTTGAAAACGAGCCGGCCGAGCGGCTGGCGCGGCAGCTGGCCGACCTGAGCCCGCCACAGCATGACCGCGTTTTTTTCGTGTCCGGCGGCTCCGAGGCGGTGGAAAGCGCCATCAAGCTGGCACGCCAGTACGCCTTTGTCACCGGCCAGGGCAAACGCTGCCAGGTGATTTCACGTACGCCCTCCTATCACGGTTCCACGCTTGGCGCGCTGGCGGTAACCGGCTACCGGCCGCTGACGGAGCCGTTTGAGGCCATCCTGCGGCCGATGCCGAAGATTCCTGCGCCACGCTGCTATCTGGACCGCGATGAACTGAGCGACACAGAACGTGGCCTGCGTTATGCCGACATGCTGCGCGACAAGATCCTGGAATTGGGGCCGGAGACTGTACTCGCCTTTATCATGGAACCGGTGGGCGGCGCTTCCACCGGGGCGCTGGTGGCACCTGACAGTTACTACGGCCGCATTGCCGAAATCTGTGAAGAGTTCGGCGTGCTGTTGATTTACGACGAAGTGATGAGCGGCGCCGGCCGCACCGGTAAATACCTGGCCGCCGAGCACTGGGGCATTGAGCCCGATATCATCGCACTGGCCAAGGGGCTGGCGGCTGGCTATGCGCCGCTGGGCGCCATGACCGCCGCCAACCGCATTATCGACCCGGTGCTGGATGCCGGTGGCTACCAGCATGGCTTTACCTACGCCGGCAATCCGCTGGCCTGTGCGGCCGGGCTGGCGGTCACCCGGGAAATCCTGCAGCAGCAACTGATGGACCGCGCCAGAGCAACCGGCGCGGCCCTGAAACAGGAGCTGCTGGGCCTGATGGAGCACTACCCGTTTATCGGCGATGTACGCGGCAAAGGGCTGCTGCTGGCCTTTGAGCTGGTCTCGGACCGGGCCAGCATGGCGCCTTTGCCAGCCGGCATGAACGCCTACCTGCGGCTGGTAGAACTGGCCTATGAGCAGGGCCTGATCATCTACTCGCGACGCACCCGCGAAGGGGTCGAAGGCGATCACTTCATGGTGTGTCCTCCACTGATCGCCAGCATCGATCACGTCGAGCAGATCATCGGCACCCTGCGCACCAGCCTGGATGCGCTGGCCGCCGAACTGGGCCTGCCCACGCAGTGATGCGACCCGTCAGACACAGGCCTTGCGCATGAAGTTTGTTTATCACCCGGAGCAAAAAACCCACTACCCACCGCACTTCCTGGTCAATGGCGTGTTCCAGCCCAATCCGGAAATGCCGGAACGGCTGGAGCGGCTGGTGGCGGGTGCGGAAGGGGCCGGGTGTAGCCTCGACACGCCGCCGGCCTGCGATCTGGACGCCGTCGCGGAAGTTCATACTCCGCGCTACCTGGAGTTTCTGCAGAACGCCTGGCGCCGATGGTCCTATATCGAAGGGGCAGCCGATGCCGTGGTACCCAATATCCACCCGGACCGGCGTGATGTGGGCTACCCGGCGTCGGTGGTGGCGCAGGCCGGTTATCACATGTCGGATGCATCCGCACCGATCGCAGCCGGCAGCTGGGACAGCATTTGCTGGAGTGCGGCCTCCGCGATACATGCGGCAAAACTGGTCCGCAGCGGGCAGCGCAGCGCCTATGCCCTGTGCCGGCCACCGGGACACCATGCCTTTGCCGACATGGCGGGAGGCTTCTGTTATCTGAACAACAGCGCCATCGGCGCACAGCAGTTGCGCCACGACCACGCGCGGGTGGCCATCCTGGATGTGGATCTGCATCACGGCAACGGCACCCAGTCTATTTTCTACCAGCGCAAGGATGTGCTGACGGTATCCATCCACGCCGACCCGGAGCGTTTCTACCCCTTTTTCTGGGGTTATGCCAGTGAGACCGGGGCTGCTGAAGGTGACGGCTACAACCTGAACCTGCCGCTGGCGCGCGGCTCGGGCGATACCCAATTCCTGGCCGCGCTGGACACCGCACTGCAGCGCATCGATGCCTACGCGCCCGGCGCCCTGGTGATCGCTCTCGGCCTGGATGCCTTCGAGGGCGATCCGTTCGGCGGGCTCAGCCTGTCAACCCAAGGCTTTAACGAGATCGGCCGGCGCATCGCCCGGCGGCTGCCGTTGCCCAGCCTGATCGTGCAGGAAGGCGGCTATCTGTGCGACGCGCTGGGCGAAAACCTGCGGCAGTTTCTGACCGGCTTTATGCGGGGCTGAAGACTTGCGCACTGCCTGCCGCACCTCTGGCTTGAACCCTGCTCCATCACTGCGGCGGGTCATTCCAGCATGGCTGCGGCAGTGCCTGCTGCTACTGTACTGCCTGGCCCTGAGCGGCACCGGCCACGCACAGCTGGACCTGAACCGCGCCGAAATCACCCGGCTGGACAACGGCCTGACTCTGATTGTGCTTGAAGAGCCCAGCTTTCCCGTGGTCAGTGTGCAGATGCTGTACCGGGTGGGGGCGCGCAACGAAGTGACCGGCGCCACCGGGCTGGCGCATTTTTTTGAGCACATGGCGTTTCGCGGTTCGCGGCACTTCCCCGGTACCGGCCTGGTCAGCTCAATATATGCTGTGGGCGGCGAGTGGCACGGATATACCTGGCTGGATCAGACCACCTACTTTGCCACCGCGCCGAAACAACACCTGGACCTGCTGCTGCGTATCGAGGCGGATCGCATGCACCAGCTGGAAATCCGCCCGGGCGATGTGCAAGCCGAAACCGGCGCGGTACTGGCCGAAATGCACGGCTACGAGAACAGCCCCACCTCGGTGTTGCTCGACAACGCGATGTACCTCACCTTTCTGGCCCACCCCTACCGCAACAACACCATCGGCTGGGAAAGCGATGTACGGTCCATCGACCATGCCTTGCTGGTCGACTTCTATCAGCGGCACTACCACCCGGGCAACGCGGTGCTGGCCGTGGCTGGTGACGTGTCCGGCGATGAGGTGAAGCGACTGGTGCAGCACTATTTCGCTGCCATCGCGGGCCAGCCCGCCACCCCGCCACCGCACACGCTGGAACCGGAACAACGCGGTGAGCGGCGTATCCGCATCCACGGGCAAACCCATCGCAAGCATTTCCTGATGGCCTGGCGTGCGCCGGCCGCCAGCCATCCCGATTACGCCGCCTTCCTGCTGCTGCAGGAGCTGCTGGCCGGCGGTTCGGGTGTCAGTTTCCTGCAAAACGACTGGGGCAGCCCGGTGCGCCCGGGCGCCATACTGCATGGCGTCACGGATGACCTGGCCAGCTGGTTTCCCCCGGCCGCGCAGAACTACGTTTTCACGCTGGGCGGCAGCGTGGATGCCAGGGCTGATGAACACCGGGTCGAAACGGCCGTGATGGCCGGGCTGGACAGGCTGCGCCGCCAGCTGTCGGCCGCCACACAGCCGCGAGGCGCACCCGGAGACGCGGCAGAGACTCCTGCCTTGCACGCCGCGCGCAGCCGGGTACAGCGTGAGCTGCTGTTCGATGTGCAGACTACCGAAGACGCCGCCCATCAACTGGCATTTTTCGCCGGGCTGGATGCACTGCCCCAGTTGCAGGGTTTGCCGCAGGCAGTGCAGCGCGTTACTCCGGCCGACCTGCTGGCAGTGCTGGACCGCTACCTGGGCCCGCAGCAGCGGAATATTGCCTGGTATGTGCCGCAACCGGCTGCGGCTGGCAGCAGCGAATCCGACCCGGGCGGTTCCGCTCAGCCGGAA
>JBFIHZ010000226.1:0-6842 GCA_041601535.1 Lysobacterales bacterium
CACACGCCACCACCCGATGTGGCCTGCCTTTCAGGGTGCGGGCGATCAGGCCGCTCAACACGCGGCCAGGGCCGGCCTCCACGAAAATACGCACGCCGGACTGGTACATGGCTTCGATCTGTTCGACAAACCGCACCGGCTTGGCCACCTGTTCCGCCAGTTGGGCCCGCACCCCTTCAGCGCTGTGCAGGTAAGGCGCTGCCGCCGCATTCGACCATACCGGAATATGCAGCTCATGGATGTCACAGCCCGCCAGGCGCTCGGCCAGCAGGTCCTGTGCACGGCTGACCACGGGGCTGTGAAAGGCACAGGCCACGGGAATTTTTCTGGCGCTCAGGCCGGCCTCACTGATGCGCTCCAGCGCCAGCGCCACCCCCGCATCAGTACCGGATATGACCACCTGTGCCGGGGCGTTGTAGTTGGCAATAACCACGCCGTCCAGCTTTTCAATCAGGCCGCGTACTTCATCGGCGCCCGCGCTGACCGCGGCCATGCAGCCCGGCGCATCGCCGGCGGCCTGCATGATGCAGGCAGCACGTGCCTCGCTCAGTTCGATCAGTGTCTGTTCATCGAAAGCCCCCGCACAGCACAGCGCAACCAGCTCACCATAACTGTGCCCGGCAAGGTAGTCGGGCCGCACGCCGAACTGTTCCAGCAGCGCAGCCATGGCCAGGCCCATCATGCCCATCGCCGGCTGGGCACAACGGGTATCGGTCAGGGCCGCGTTCTGCGCTGCCCGCTCTTCATCACTATAGGCGGTCAAGGGGTAAATACGATCGAGGTATTGCGGGCCGAAATTCAATACACGACGCAAGGTCGGCAGCTGTACAAACAGATCGGCAAACATGTTAAGCCGCTGGCTGCCCTGGCCCGGGAACACAAACGCCAGCTTGCCGCCCTTGACGGCGCGATCAGCGAAATGCACACCCTTGCCCGCATTGCCACTGGCCGCGGCTTCCAGCCGGGCGCGGGCTTCATCCAGTGTCGCCGCCAGCACCGCCACGTGCACCGGCCCGTCGCCCTCACTGGCCAACGTCCGCGCCAGGTCACGCAGGCGCAGACGGCCCGTTCCGTTCAGCCAGGCACGGGCCTTGGCGACGCGGGCCATGGCTTCGTCCTTGTCACCGCGGAACAGCAACAGCTCTGCCGGCCATTCGTCGCCGGCCCGCAACGGCGCATTGGCCGCTTCGTGGTTTTCCAGCACCACGTGGAAATTGGTGCCGCCAAAACCCAGCGCGCTGACCGCGGCCGCGCGATGATCACTCAGCCAGGGACGCGCTTCGTGGCGGAACTCAAACGGGCTGTCCGCGCGGTTCCAGCCCGGGTTGGGTTGGGTCACATGCAAGGTGGGTGGCCGCACTCCCGTATAAATCGACAATGCCGCCTTGATCAGACCGGCGACCCCGGCGGCGCACTTGGTGTGGCCGATCTGGGACTTCACCGAACCCAGCGTGCAGGCGCCTGCCGGCGCGCCCGCCTCCTGGTAGATCTCGGTCAGGGTGGCCAGCTCGGTACGGTCGCCGACTACCGTGCCGGTACCGTGCGCTTCCACCAGCCCGACATCCGCCGGTGACACGCCGGACTGACGATAGGCACGCCGCAGGGCCCGCTTCTGTCCGTCTTTGCGGGGTGCCGTCAGGCCCAGGCTGCGGCCATCGCTGGAGCCCGCCACGCCTTTAATTACCGCGTAAATGCGGTCGCCATCCCGCTCCGCGTCAGCCAGCCGTTTCAGCGCCAGGCAGGCGACGCCTTCACCCAGCACGATGCCGTCGGCGGTGGCATCGAAGGTGCGGCACTGCCCGGTCGGCGAAAGCGCGTGCACGCTGGAAAACAGCAGATAATCGTAAATCGTATTGTGAAAATCGGTACCGCCGCACAGCACGAAGTCACTGCTGCCGCGCGTTAATTCTTTAACCGCGGCATCCACCGCGGCCAGCGACGAGGCACAGGCTGCGTCCACCGTGTAATTGACCCCGCCGAAATCCAGCCGGTTGGCAATGCGGCCGGCAATCACGTTGGCCAGCACACCGGGGAAGCTGTCTTCGGTCAGTGACGGCAGCACCGCGTCCAGCTCGGCCGGCAGTTCACCCACATACTGGCGGAACAATGCCCGGAAGCCGTAAGCGCCGGACATGTCGGCGCCGGCTTCGGCACCAAAGATCACCGAGGCACGCTCGCGGTCGAACAACTGTTCGTCCACCATCGCGTCCGCCAGGGCGCGGCCTGCCACCTCCAGGCTGAGCAATTGCACCGGCTCGATGGCGGCCAGGGAATTGGGCGGTATGCCCCATTTCAGCGGATCGAAATCGACGGTGGGCAGGAAGCCACCCCATTTGGACGGCGTGCGGTCGCCGGCGTTCTCGCCGACCGCAGCCGGGTCATAATAAATTTCCGGGTTCCAGCGCTGCGGCGACACCTCGGTGATCAGGTTGCGCGCCGCCAGGATATTCGCCCAGAAGCCAGCAAGGTCTTCCGCGCCCGGGAAAATGCTGGCCATGCCAACAATGGCCACGTCCACCGGCTCGGGCTCGGGTTCCGCGCCTGTGCCAGCCGCAGCAGCCTCGGGACTCAATGCGCGCAGCCGCTCGCTGCCGCCCTCAATGACATCCGCATGCAGTTCCGCGATGCTGCAGGTCTGATTGCGCAGCGCCGCCACCTGGCCGATCATGAACATGCCTTCGGCGGCCTGGGTGGCTTCATCCACATCCACCAGCCTGTCCTTATCCCGGCGCAAGCCCTTGGAAGCGATACGCAAGCGGCCCAGGTTCAATGCTTCGAGCTGCAACCAGGCCTGATCCTGCGGTACACCGCTGGCCGCCAGTTCGGCCCGTTGCTGCTCAAAGGTACGTACGTATTCCGAGTCCACGCAACGCGTGGCATGGCCGGGGGATGTTTCCAGCAACACGGTATGCTGGCAGTCGATGGCAGCCCGCTGGAAGCCCGGTTTTATCGCGCCACTTTGCGTCGCCTCGTGAGTCAGCAGGTAAGCGGTGCCCATCAGGGCGCCTATTTGCGCGCCGCGCGCTGCCAGCGGGGCGGCCATCGCGGCCACCATGGCGGCAGAGCGGGCATCGTGAATGCCACCGGCAAACAACACCTGCACTTCTGCCAGTTTGTCGAACTGGAGCAGCCGTTCAATCTGCGCCTCCCACAGCGCAAAACTCGAGCGCGGCCCAACATGTCCGCCGCATTCGCGGCCTTCGAACACAAAGCGCCGTGCGCCTTCTTTCAAAAACATTTCCAGCAGCCGCGGCGATGGCACGTGCAGGAAAGTGACAATCCCTTCGGACTCCAGTGGCCGCGATTGCGACGGCCGGCCACCGGCGATCAGCGCGAAAGGCGGCTTGAACCGACGTATGGCCTCAAGCTGTTCCTCCCGGAGCTCCGCGGGTACAAAACCCAGAATGCCAACGCCCCAGGGGCGGTCGCCAAGCTGGGCGGAGGTTTCCTGCAGCAACTCTTCGATTTGCGGCCCGCGCATCAACGACAGGGCGATAAACGGCAGCGCACCCGCTGCCGCCACCGACCCGGCAAACGCGGCGCGGTCGCTGACGCGGGTCATCGGGCCCTGGGCCAGTGGATAATCGGTGCCAAAAGAACGCGCCAGCGGTCCGCAGCGCGCCATGGGGTCGATGGCCGCAGCCAGCCGCAATTGCTCCGACATGGACTGCTCGAAAGCGCGAATCACCCCGGCCGTGGTCCTGAAACGCTGCGCCAGACTGCCGGCAAACGCCGCAGCCTGGCCCATCGGAACCAGGTTATCCTGCAGGCTCGCGGAACCCAGCAATTCGGCTACGTCATCGACGGTGTAATCGTTCTCGTGCCCCGCCACCGGCAAATCAGGTCGCGTGTATACCCGGTGACCATGCACCACGACGGTGTCATTGCCATCAAAATGATCTACCGCACGGGCAATCTGTGTATCCAGCTGCGATTCGCGGACCCGTGATAACTGCTCATCGATATACACACCCGCCGCGCCGGCAGCCATACAGGCAGCCGCAGTATGCCGGCCAATGCCGCCCTGCACCCAGACGGGCACACCCAAATCGGCATCCATCAAACGCTGGATAAGTACGAAAGCCGTTTCTTCACCAATGCGCCCACCCGCCTCATGGCCCTTGGCGATCAGGCCTGCGGCGCCAGCCGCCACCGCCTTGCGCGCTTCATCCAGAGAGGTGACCTGCACCAGCATCTGGCGGGGCGACCACACCGCGATGTTCAGGCCAAACTCGACCACAACGCAAGTCACGCGGGCAGGCAACGCCTCCGCGCTGATCAGGCCGGAGCGTGACAGGCGCACCGCAAACTCGCCGTCCACCAATTTGCTGGTACGGAGCAGTGCCGCCCGGGCGGCTTCGGCTTCCCGGCCAAGATCAAGTACGGCCAGCGCGCGGGTACGGGCGATGGCCGCAACCAGCGCCGGATCGGGACGGTCAAAGGGACAACTGGCGATGATCGTCCGCATCAGATTGGGAAATACATGATCAGGCAACGCGATTCCTGCCGCGTCCGCGCAATACGCGACCCCCGGCACCCTGTGCAGCATGAATATTTCGAGTATAAATCATGCCCCTGCTGCTGTTCGACCATTTCTACCCCCCCAGGAAGTTGTTAAACCTATTATAGACCGCGCAGCGCCGTCGCCACCGGTTGACGGGCTGCGTGGATTGCCGGCAACAGCCCGCCAATCAATCCGATGAGTGTTGCGAACACAACTCCGCGCATCAGCAATGGAAAATTCACATCAAAAGCAAACGTCACCTGACTGAAACTGCCCCAGTTAATGGTGGCGGCGCGAAAGCCATCAAACGCCAGCCAGGCCAGCCCCGCACCAATGCCGGCACCGGCAAGTGCCAGCAGCAGCGATTCAAACATGACCGAAAAAACCACCGGACCCGAGCTGAACCCCAGTGCCCGCAGCGTGGCGATCTCCCGCTTGCGTGCCGCCACCGCTGTGTACATGGTGTTCAGCGCGCCAAAAATTGCGCCCAGCCCCATGACGATGGCGATGGCGGTGCCTATGCCGGTGATGACACCGTACAGTGTCGATGACTGGGCAATGTAGTACTCGGCTTCCTGTACCGGCTTGACGTTCAGCCGCGGGTCGGTGGTCAGTGCGTCCTTGAACTGCCTGAACTCGCTGCCCGACTCCAGCTTGGCCGTCACCGACTGATAGGAATTGCCCCGCCGGTAGGCCTGCTGCAACACGCTGGCATCCACCCAGATTTCGGATTCAGCAAGGCCTCCGCCGGCTTCAAATATCCCCACCACCGGCCATTCCTCGCGATTTACCGTGATGGATGAACCCAGCTCCAGCCCGGCGAATTCAGCGACGGCGCCCACACCTACAATCACTTCGTTCAGACCACGCTCGAAGCGCCGGCCGCGCACCATGGAAAAGCGGTCGCGCACATCAAAAGCCGCCGGGGTCACGCCCCGCAAGGGCACATTAGCGTCTGTACCGGTTGATTTCTTTGGCAGGTTGATCACCACGAACAGCTCGGCTGATGCCATCGCACCCTTGTCGTTGCGTGCAATGCCAGGTGCCTCGCTGATCAGTCGCACCGTATCACCGTTCAGCCCGCTCATCATCTCGGTGGTGGCACCGTTGCGCAGCACAATCACATTGTCGGGTGAGGCTGACTGCTCCATGGTGCGCAGAATGCCTTCGGCAATGGACAATACCCCGACCATTACCGCGACCACGCCGGCAATGCCCACCACCGCGGTAAGGGAAGAGCCCAGGCGGCGCGGCAGGCTGCGTACGCTGAACGCCGATACGGCGACCACCTGCGACAGACTGTTGATGATCGCCCTCATCGGCGCAACGCGTCGGCGATTCGCAGGCGGCGCGCCTGCAAGGCGGGGAAAATGCCGGCGGCAAAGGCCAGCGCGGTTATCAGCGCCAGCCCCAGCACCATGGCCCCGTGGGGCACATAGAAACCCGGCAGCGCCCCGTTTGACGGATCCCCCATGGACACCAGTATCCAGGCCAGGGCCAGCCCCAGACCGCCGCCGATCAGGGTCAGCACGAAGGATTCGGCCAGCACGAAGCCCAGCACCGCACGGTCAGTGAAGCCAATCGCCTTGAGCACGGCGTATTCATTGGTGCGCTCGCGCACGTTATGCGCCATGGTGTTGCCGGCCACCAGCAAAATGGTAAAAAACACCGCCGACACAATAGCCGTCATAATCAGTCCTACATTTCCAATCTGGTTAGCGAAGCCCTGGGCGAACGCACCTTCCGGCTCGGTCTTGGTTTCAACCGGCGAATTGGCGAAACGCTGGTCTATTGCCTGGGCAATTTCTGCCGCCCGGTCCGGATCGGCGATACGCACCGTGTACCAGCCCACCTGGCCGGTACCCCATTGTCTCGATTCATCGAAAAAGTCGTAGCGGAAAAACATCTGGGAGTCGTCCACGCCCTTTTCCGCGGCCCGGTAAATGCCGACGATGTCGAATTCCCACACATCGCTGCCATTCTTGTTCTTCCACAGGGAGGACTGAATCGGTATGCGGTCACCGATCTGCCAGCCGAAGCGGTCCGCCAGGCTGCGGCCGACAATGGCCCCGCTGCGGGTTGCCAGCCAGCGGCGCACTTCGTCCTCGCTGAGCAGCAGCTCCGGGTACATGGCCAGGTATTCCTCGGGTTTCACCGGGATCTGCGCGAAAAAATTCGCCGGCTTCTGATAGACACCGCCAAACCAGGTCTGGTGCGTCGCATCCGCCACGCCATCTACCTGCTCGATTTCCCGTTCCATGGTCTGGGTCAGCAGCTGGATAATGGAAACCCGGTGGCGCACCACCAGCCGGTCCAGCCCGGCCACTTCGATACCCTG
>JBFIHZ010000227.1:0-6826 GCA_041601535.1 Lysobacterales bacterium
CAAACGGATCGATGAATTCATTGAACTCAGCATCCAGGTAACCTATCGCCCAACCGAAGCGCAACTGGCTTTCGCTGCGTCCCAGGTCATCCGCCAGGATGGCCTGGCCTTCCCACTCCACGCCGTTGATGTCGGCGTCGGCGGCATTGGTGGTGATACCGATAAAGGTGTCGTTAATACCGTCACCATTGGAATCCAGGCCCACAGAACCAGGAATCTGCACATCGGTATAGCTGGAGGTGAAGATGGACAGGTTGGAAGTCATGCGGCCGTTCAGCAGCGTGGTTTTCCAGCCAAACTCAAAGGTTTCAACCGTTTCCGGGTCGAATTTCATGAATTCAAACACTTCGTCTTCGCTGACCACACCGTCACCGTTCAGGTCCGGAGCCACCGAGGTCTGGCCACGCGGGTCAAAACCGCCGCCCTTGAAGCCTTCGCTGTAGGTCAGGTACAGGTTGTTGGTGTCGTTGGGCTGGAAGCTGACCGACACACGCGGCGTAAACTTGTCAAAGGTCTCTTCACCCTGGAAATTAGACGTGGTTGCGATGGGAATGGCTGTCCCGCCGAAAAAGTCAGACGTACCGCCGATCATGGTCTGGCGCAGCACCGTGGAACTGCGTTTGTCCTCGGTATATCGGCCGCCGACTGAAACGCTCCACTGCTCGGTCAGGTCGTAGGTGAAATCGGCAAATACCGACCAGGTTTCCGTATCCACGTCCCCGAGGGTGAAGGCGTTCAGCCCGGGCAGGCCGATCGCGTCGCCCACATTGGCCAGAATGACATCAAACGCGGTAAAAGCATTGGCGTCGAGGTAGTAGAAGCCCGCAATGCCATTCCAGTTGTCGCCACTGAACAGGAACTGCAGCTCTTCGGAGGTTTGCTCGTTCTGGTAGGTAGCCGGCACATCCAGGTCGGCTGATGGCAAGCTGTCAAAATCAATCGGCGTCCAGGTTTCGTCCTCACGGTATGACAGAATGTTTTTCACTGTCACCATATCGCTGACCTGGAATTCAGCCAGCAGCGCAATGCCCTTGGCTTCCACCGATTGTTTCGGGTTGTTCAAACCCGAACGGGTGTCAAACACATTGTCCAGTATTGGAGCGCCGCTGAGTTTACCCACGGTCAGCCTGTGGCCCTGGCGCGGATCGGAATCATCCTCGATGTAATCGCCGGTCAGGCGGAAAAACACGTTTTCAGTGGGCTGCCACTCGGCGCTGACGCGCGCGCCCCAGGAATCCTTGGCATAGTTTTCCAGGCCGTCGATGTTCAGGTTGTCACCGAAACCATCGCGGCTGAAACGCGCGATCGAGCCGCCCACCTTGAAGGTGTCGGACAACGGGGTAGAACCGGTCAGTACCATGTCCAGCAGGTTATCGCTGCCATAGGAGAGCTTGGCGCTGCCTTCGGTGGTATCACCCAGCCGCTTGGTCACGTAGCGAATGGCGCCACCGATGGTATTGCGGCCATACAGAGTGCCCTGCGGGCCACGCAGGATTTCGATGCGTTCCACATCGTAGATATCCAGCACTGCGGCCTGCGGACGGTTCAGGTAAACATCATCCAGGTACATGCCCACGCCCGATTCGAAACCGGGTACCGGGTCCTGCTGGCCCACGCCGCGGATAAACGCGGTCAGCGTGGTATTGGTGCCGCGGGAAACTTCCAGCGTAGTGTTGGGCGACAACTGGCTGAGGTAGGTGATGTCGGTAATGCCAAATGCTTCAAGTTCCTGGCCGGTCAGCGCGGTGACCGCGATGGATACGTCCATCAGGCTTTCCTCGCGGCGCGTGGCGGTGACCACCACTTCTTCCAGGCTGCTGCCACTTGAGCCTTCGCCGCCAGACTGCGCCAGCAGCGGAACCGGCATCAGGGCCGCCAGGCCCAGTGTGATGGCAACGCTCAGCGCGAGCTTGCGCCGGCCGATGCGGTTGCAGATGTGCGGAGATGACGTGTGCATGTGTAATTCCTCCATTATCAGGATTCCCATTCTCAGGATTCAGTGCCGGCGGGTGCCGGGTTGTTTGTGGGTCGGACAGGTCGGGACGGCAAGTGGTGAGCAAACTCCGACAGCTGCCGGTTGAACAGTTCGGGCTCTTCCATGTGCGGGGCGTGCCCTGAATTGACGAACACCAATTGCCTTGCGGCCGGCATCTGCCGGCACAGCCAGGCCCCGGCTGCCTCGCTGTACAACTGACTTTGTTTGCCCGAGATCACCAGCGTGGGCAGTTTGATACGGGACAATTCGGCGCGGAAATCCTGCCCCGCCATGCAACCCCAGATGCGCGCCATGTCTTCAGCCCGGTTGCCCAGGGCCACTGCGTGTGTTGAGCTGATTGCTGGCTGCGTTGCAGCGGCAGGTTGCGCTGCGAAAATTTTCGGTACGAACAAGTCAACATAAGCTGCCCAGTTGCTGAGCATCAGTTCGGTATTACGGTCAAACACGCGGGTGTCTTCACCATCCCTCAGGCCATGCGGCCAGCCACGCTTGTTCAGCAGGCGTGGCACCATGTCGATCGTGACCAGGCCGGCCACACTGGCCTGCGGGTAGCGCAGCAACAGATCCCAGGCCACCATGGCGCCCATTGACCAGCCCACCAGGCACACATCTTCCAGGCCCAGCTCGCTTATCAGCGCAGCCACGTCGTCGGCAAACTGGCCAAACCTCATGCCGTCGGTATATGGCACCGACTGGCCATGGCCGCGCAGGTCCACCGCCACCACGCGAAAATGCGCCGCCAGGGATTCGGTTTGCGCGGCAAACATCGCCGCACTGACACCCCAACCGTGAATCAGTAAGATAGGCCTGCCGTGGCCCTCATCCCGATACGCCATTCCCGAAGTTGTTGACTGATGAAGTGCCTTCACTCAAACCTCAAAATCTGCCTGCCCGTCTTGCCATTCGGGGCCGAGTATGCAAGATTATGAAACATGAATCAAGTTTCAACTATGGAAAAAATACCAAAAACTGCACGCGGTAAGCGCACCCGCGAGAAGCTGCTGGCCGCCGCCGAAATCGAATTTGGCGAAAACGGCTTTCACGAAGCCGCCATCAGCGGCATCACGCAACGCGCCGGCGTGGCGCTGGGCACGTTCTACGTTTATTTCGAAAGCAAGGAAGAAATATTCCGCGCACTGGTTTCCTACATGAGCCACAAGACCCGCAGCTGGATCGCCGAGCGCGTGGCCGGTATCACTGATCGTCTGACTGCCGAACGCAAGGGCCTTGAAGCCTTTATCGAATTTGCCCGCCAGCACAAAGGCATTTACCGCATCATTTCCGAAGCGGAATGGGTGGCCAATGATGCATTCCGCGAACACTACACCGGGTTTGCCGAGGCCTACCGTGAGAACCTTGAAGAAGCCGGCCAGGCCGGGGATATCCGCGAAGGCGACTACGAAGTCTGGTCATGGGCCATCATGGGCGTGTCGGTATTCCTCGGCATGCGCTATGCCGACTGGGACGACAGCATGCCAGCCGCCGAACTGGCGGAAACCATGGCCGACCTGCTGGCCAACGGCATAGGCCGGCGTACCAGCTAGGCGGTTTGGTATGGCTTTTCCCATCTGCGACATCCTGGCCAAACGGGCGCAATTGACGCCCGAACGCATCGCGATGGAAGAACTGGCCAGCGGCCAACAGGTCAGTTACCGGCAACTGCACCAGCGGGCCGGCCGTTGCGCCGCCTGGCTGGAGGCCAGCGGCACAAGCGCGGGCGACCGCGTGGCCATACTCTGCCGCAACCGCATTGAATTCTTTGAGCTGTTGTTTGCCTGTGCCCGGCTGGGCGTCATCCTGGTGCCGCTTAACTGGCGTATGCCGGCAGCGGAACTGAATCAGCTGATGGCCGATTGCAAGGCCACGCTGCTGATCCATGGCGAGGAAGACGCCGCGACGGCTGCCGCACTCAGCACCCCGTCCATTCAGTCAGTCAAGCTGGATGATGCGGGGCCAGCGGGTTACCCGCGGCTGCGCGACGCGCATCAGGCCATCACTTCCCGGGCGTTCTGGCCGGAGCAGGACACCTGGTACCTGCTGTACACCTCAGGCACCACTGGCATGCCCAAGGCAGTAATCCAGACCTATGGCATGGCGCTGGCCAACTACGTGAATATTTCCCAGGCCATGGGCCTGCGCGACAGCGACCGCACGCTGTGCTTTCTGCCGCTGTTTCACACCGGCGGCATCAACCTGGTCACCCTGCCCGCACTGATGCTGGGCGCGCAGGTGCTAATCACCCCCGGTTTTGACCTGGAGCGCACGGTTGAACTGCTGGATGCTGGCCGGCTGGATGCATTTTTTGCCGTGCCGGCTGTCTACCAGGCGATCAGCCTGCACCCGCGGTTCGACAAACTGCAGCTGGACAAGGTGCGCGTCTGGGCCTGTGGCGGCGCGCCGCTGCCGGATACCCTGTTCAGCCGTTTTGAGCAACGCGGCGCCATTGTGCTGAACGGCATGGGCATGACCGAAACCGGCCCCACGGTCTTCCTGATGGATGCAGACAACGCCCACCGCAAAATCGGATCGGTGGGCAAACCGCAGCTGCTCAGCCAGGTGCGGCTGGTTGACCCCAATGGCCGTGATGTACCGCCCGGCAGCACCGGCGAACTGTGGTTTGCCGGACCCGGCATTACGCCCGGCTATTTCGTCGGCCGCAACACCACCAACCGTGCACTGGTGGACGGACACTGGCTGCGCAGCGGCGACCTTGGCCGGCAGGATGAAGAAGGTTATTACTACATCGTCGGCCGCCTGAAAGACATGTACATCTCCGGCGGTGAAAACGTCTACCCGGCTGAGGTGGAAAACCAGCTGGCGGAACACCCCGATATCCTGGAAGCCGCGGTGATCGGCATCGAAGATGAAAAATGGGGCGAAACCGGTTGCGCCTTCGTGCTGCCCCGGCCCGGTCACCAGATACCGGAAGCCACTGAACTGACCGCATTTTGCCGCCAGCACCTGGCTGCCTACAAGGTGCCCCGGCGCTTTATCCCGGTGGACGATTTTCCCCGCACCGCCGCCGGCAAGATCCAGAAACACCTGTTGCCCAAACCCGGGAAAAGCCCGTCATGACGGCCCAGGCCCTGCGCCTCCTGCACACCTTTAGCCAGCAGGAATTTGACCGCTTTGCCCGCCTGAGCGGTGATAACAACCCGATTCACGTGGATCATGGGTTTGCCGCCCAAAGCCGCTTCGGCCGCACCGTGGCGCATGGCCTGCTGCTGTGCAGCCGGCTGCGCGGCATGATGGAACAACTCTCGCCCGGCCTGCGCCTGCAGCAGCAATCGGTGATGTTCCCGGCCCCCACCTATGCCGGCGATGTGATGGAATTCAGCGTCAACATTACCGGCCAGCAGGGGTCTGAAACCCTGCTGGAACTGCAGGTCAAACGCGTGGAAGATGGCGTCATCACCTGCCAGGGGCAGGCCAGGATGGCCCCATGAGTGCAACCGGCATTGGCGCAGTCGGTGACAGCGCGCGTGTTCGCCGCCGTTTCAGCCGGCAAGACCTGCGGGATTATGCCGATCTGTGCGGCCAGGCCGGAACCGGTGATACCGTTCCCGAGCCGCTGATCGGCGCTCTTTTTTCCTACCTTCTGGGCGTGGAACTGCCGGGCACCGGTACCATGTACCTGAAACAGGAAACCCGCTGGCTGGCCAGCGCACAGGCCGGTGAAACCCTGTGCGCAGAAGTGGAAATCACCCGTATCCGGCCGGACAAACACCTGGTAGACCTGGCCACCCGCTGTTACCGGGAAAACGGCGAAGAGCTGGCCACCGGACGGGCGCTGGTATACGTCCGCGATGTGGTCAGGAATACCGCGGCCGGCGGGGCCTGATGAGCAGTCCCCTGGTTCAACTGCAGCGCCATGGCCCGGTGGTCGTACTCAGCCTGCAGCGGCCGGAACGGCACAATGCGCTGATTCCGGAACTGCTGGAAGATTTACTCGCCGCCCTGTCCGCTCCCGATTGCCGTTCCGCTGGGGCTTTGGTGTTGCGTGCCGAGGGTAGGTCGTTTTCCACCGGCGGCGACGTGCTGGGTTTTCAGCAACAGCGTCACAACATCGAAACCTATGCGAACCGGCTGGTGGGCATGCTTAACGACGCCATCCTGGCCATCTACACCCTGCCCCTGCCCACCGTATGCGCCATCAACGGCACCCTGACCGGCGGCGCACTCGGCCTGGCGCTGGCCTGCGACCGCGTGGTGATGCACGCCCAGGCCAGCATCACGCCCTGGTACAACACCGTGGGATTCAGCCCGGATGGCGGCTGGACCGCCCTGCTGCCGGGCATTATTGGCCGCCAGCAGGCAGCTCACTGGCTGCACACCAACGCCAGCCACGATGCCGCCACCTGCCAGCAACTGGGCCTGGTGCACGAGGTGGTGAACAGCGACTGCGATGCCGCGGCGCTGGCCTGGGCGCAACGCAGCGCAGGTCGACAGGCAGACAGCAACAGCGCCACCTGCCGCCTGTTGCGCGGCGATGCAGAGGGTTTGCGGCGCGGCCTGGAGGCCGAGCGCGAAGCCTTTGTCCGCCAGATACAAACCGCGCAGGCACAGGCCGGCATTGATGAATTCCTAAGGAGTAAAAGCGTATGAACCTTGCACCCCGAATGCTGGCAGTCATTGTGCTGGCCTGGGCCACCGGCGCCGGCTGCGCGCCAGCGGCCGACAGCACGCAGGCCAAGGCCGGATCAGACACGAAGCCCGATTCAGGCAACGCCACCGCAACCCCGCCGGATACAGCTAACCCGCTGGACATAGATCCCGGCCGCATTACGGTTTCCGGCATCTCCGCCGGCGCGCAAATGGCCGGGCAACTGC
>JBFIHZ010000228.1:0-6826 GCA_041601535.1 Lysobacterales bacterium
GCAGTAAACCCGCCTGCCTGCACGAACGCCCGCTTACCGGCCGAGTTACAGAATGTAGCGGCTGAGGTCCTCGTCGCTGGCCAGGGCATCAAGGTGCTCGTCCACGAAACCGGCGTCGATGGTATAGGTTTCACCCGAGCGGTCCGGCGCGTCATAGGAAATCACGTCCAGCAGCCGCTCCATCACGGTATGCAGCCGCCTGGCGCCGATGTTCTCGGTGGTTTCATTCACCTTGTAGGCGATCTCGGCGATGCGTCGCACACCGTTGTCGGTAAACTCGATATTCACCCCTTCGGTGGCCATCAAGGCCCTGTACTGCTCGGTCAGTGAAGCCTGTGGTTCGGTCAGGATACGGGTGAAGTCTTCCACCGACAGCGCGCGCAGTTCCACCCGGATCGGCAGACGGCCCTGCAGTTCGGGGATCAGGTCAGACGGCTTGGCCAGGTGGAAGGCGCCGGAAGCAATAAACAGCATATGGTCGGTTTTGACCACGCCATTGCGGGTGGACACCGTGCAACCCTCGACCAACGGCAGCAGATCGCGCTGCACACCTTCGCGGGACACATCGGCGCCGGCGTACTCTGAGCGTTTGGCCACCTTGTCCAGCTCATCGATAAAAACAATGCCGTTCTGCTCGGCGTTTTCCAGTGCCTGCTGCTTGATCTCTTCCTCGTTGATCAGCTTGGCGGCCTCGTCATCGATCAGCAATGGCAACGCATCGCGCACCTTCATTTTGCGCTTTTGCTTCTTGCCGCCGGACAGATTTTGGAACATGCCCTGCAACTGGCTGGCCATTTCCTCCATGCCGGGTGGGGTCATGATTTCCACGCCCATCTGGGCGGTCACGTCAAACTCGATCTCGCGGTCATCCAGTTCGCCATGCACCAGCTGGTAGCGCAACTTCTGTCGGGTTTTGCTGGCTGAATCATCTTCCGACTGCGGTTCGTTGGCAAAACCGATGCCCTGGGGCTTGGGCAGCAGTACGTCCAGAATGCGGTCATAGGCTGCGTCCTGGGCACGTGAGCGTACCCGTGACATGGCCTGTTCGCGGGTCATTTTTACCGCCGTGTCCACCAGGTCGCGGATAATGGCTTCCACGTCCTTGCCGACGTAGCCCACCTCGGTGAACTTGGTGGCTTCCACCTTGATGAACGGCGCGTTCGCCAGGTGCGCCAGGCGCCGGGCAATCTCGGTTTTACCCACACCCGTGGGACCGATCATCAGGATGTTCTTGGGGGTGATTTCATTGCGCAGGTCTTCGCTGACCTGCATGCGGCGCCAGCGGTTGCGCAGGGCGATCGCCACGGCGCGCTTGGCATCCGATTGGCCAATAATGTGCTTGTCCAGTTCCTGGACAATTTCACGTGGTGTCATTTGGGACATGGTTACGTGGTTTCCAGTGTTTCGATGGTGAGATTGGTGTTGGTGTAGATGCAGATATCTGCAGCAATCCCAAGGGCATGGCGGGCAATGGTTTCGGCATCCAGTTCGGTATGCTCCAGCAACGCCATGGCAGCCGCCTGAGCAAACGGTCCGCCGGAACCGATGGCGATCAGGCCATGTTCCGGTTCGATCACGTCACCATTGCCGGAAATCAGCAGGGAATTATTCTTGTCAGCAATGGCCAGCAAGGCTTCCAGCCGGCGCAGGGCACGGTCAGTGCGCCAATCCTTGGCCATTTCCACCGCAGCACGCACCAGGTGGCCGGAATGCTTTTCCAGCTTGCCTTCGAAGCGTTCAAACAGGGTAAACGCGTCCGCCGTGGCACCGGCAAAACCGGCGATCACCTGGTTTTTGAACAGCCGCCTTACCTTGCGGGCATTTGCTTTCATTACGGTATTGCCCAGCGTGACCTGGCCGTCGCCGCCCATGACCACTTTGTTGCCGCGCCGTACCGAGCAAATCGTTGTACCGCGATATTGTTCCACTGTGATGTCTCGCTTGTTTGCAGGTTCTCAAAAATGGGGATGTCACCTGCCATTTGCAAGACGCGGAACTGCCTGACCGGCGTTTGCCTGCCGCTGGCCTGATCCGGCTGCTGGGGCTACCGCTTACCCTGCGGCTAACGCAGGCCCGCATTGCTTTCGATGCGGCCTTGCTGGGTTTATAGTGGTTATCGTGAGCCCCGGCTGGGATAATTTGTCGCAGCGGCGGGTAAGGGCAAGTCAGCCTGGCCAGTGAAGCGCGTATTACGGTGTCACAGCGAATCCGATTGGGCTGACAGGCAAATTGGCAAGTAAAAGCAACGAGGTAGGTGTTTTGCGTATTGAAGCTTTCGAGGCGGATAGGTCGGCAGTTTTACGGGTTCACTGGCCTGGCGGCAAGCCACAATGCGTCACCGGGGTACGATGATGCCGGATCAGGACCAGCACCTGGGCGGCGGGAATGACGAGGCCTGCATCACTGAAGAAGCCTCCGCCATGCTGCCCACGCGCTTCGGTGATATGCGCATCCGGGTGTATACCAACGAACTGGGCGCGGAATCCATGGCAATTATCTCCGGTACGCCCGATGCTGCTTCAGCCGTGCCGGTGCGGGTGCACTCAGCCTGCATCACCGGTGAAGTGCTGGGCTCCATGAAATGCGATTGCAAATCGCAGCTGGACTATGCACTGAAATTTATCGCCGAGCATGGCGGCGTGGTGATTTACCTGCCGCAGGAAGGGCGCGGGGTCGGGCTGGTCAACAAGATTCGCGCCTATGCCTTGCAGGACGAGGGGATGGATACGGTGGAGGCCAACCGCGCGCTGGGTTTGCCGGATGATGCACGCAGCTATCATGACGCAGCCTGCATCCTGGCCAGCCTGGGCATTGGCAACATCCGGCTGCTGACGAATAATCCACTGAAAGTTTCCGAGTTGCAGAAACTGGGGATCGAAGTGAGTGAGCGTCTGCCGATGCCATTGATGGCCAACAAACATTCAGCGGATTATTTGAAAACCAAGCACCAACGCATGGGTCACCTGTTTGAGATCAACGACATCTGAGCAGCTGCTAGCTCTGTGCGGGTGCGCCTGACCGCTGTCATTAACCGCACTGCACGCAACCTGTAAATCACAGCAGAAGGATATCCGGAATGAACCGAAACGCTGTCAACCTGGCGGAAAAGTTCAAACGCATCGCGGAACCCTGGTCACCGCGTGTCATCGCCGAACTGAACGATTACCAGATCAAGCTGGCCCGGCTGGAAGGCGAATTCGTCTGGCATGACCATGCCGACACCGACGAGATGTTCCTGTGCCTGGAAGGCTCGCTGACGCTACACTTCCGCGATGGCCAGGTGCCGCTGCAGGCCGGCGAAATGTACGTGGTGCCGCGTGGCGTGGAACACAAACCGGTGGCGGAGCCCGGCTGCAAGGTGATGCTGATCGAGCCACGCGGCGTGGTAAATACCGGCGAGGCGGTCAGTGAGCTGACGGCTGCCCAGGATCAGTGGGTGTGAACGGCATGGCAGCCAGCCTGTTCAACGCGCTGTGGCAGGCTGCATTGCCGGTTGGGCTGGCGAGCTTTGCCCTGGTGTGGTGGGTGCTGGATCACGACCAGTTCAACGGCGTATCCAGCCTGAAAGAACTTGAAGGCCGGGTAAAAAAGATTTCTGCCGATAAAAAGAAAGCAAAAAAGGCGCAGAAGGCCAGCAAGGCCAACACCTCGAATAACACCGCCAGCAACAGCGGCAACGTCAGTGGACCTGCGCCGGCGCCCGTCAGGCCGCTGAACCGGGTGCATAACAAATGGCTGTCTTTTGGCGGAGGATTCTACGGCGTGGTGGCGCTGTTGACCTATGCGCTGATCGAACTGGATGAGATCGGCGATTTTTTCGCCAATTACAATGGCCTGTGGCACCTGATTGAAACCATCAGCGTGCAGCAGCTGGTGGCGCTGCTGGTGGCCTCCATCATGAATTTTGTCACCGCCATCACCTGGCCGGTGTACTGGATGAATCACATTCGCGGGGAGCATATGTGGATGTGGTTCGTGGCCGCCTATGGTGGCTACTGGCTGGGTTGCAAGCTGGCACTGCGCAGGCATGCCCGGCGTGCCCTGGCCGTGGGTGAATGAGCCGGCCGCACCGCTGGCGATCAGCCGCCCCGCGGCGGCCGGTGAAGTAATCAGGAGCCGTTTATGCAAACCAACAGACGAGGAAACATGCCGATGGAGCTGAGTGAATGAAGCCCGGTTTGAACAGCGTACTGGTACTGGGGGGCGGATCAGCCGGATTCCTGTCGGCCCTGACCTTCAAGGCGGTGCTGCCGGATGTGCAGGTGACGGTATTGCACTCCTCCGGTATTCCGGTGATCGGGGTGGGTGAATCCACCACCCGCGCCTTGCCAGCATTCCTGCACGGCACCCTGGGGCTGGACCGGGCGGAGTTCTACCGCGCGGTGCGGCCGATCTGGAAGGTGGGTCAGCGGCTGGACTGGGGCGCCAAAGACCGCAGCCATTTCAACTACCCGTTTGACTCCTTTCTGACCAATAAACGGCCGGATCTGCGCATGGCCAACATGCATTACTGCCTGCACGACATGCAGGATGCCGGCCTAAGTTACAGCCAGATGGACCAGATGCGCTCGCCGGTGTTTGTAGACCGCATGGGCAACGTGTCGATGCGTGAAACCTTTGGCTACCATATCGAAAACAAGCGCTTCCTGGACTTCCTCGAAGCCACCGCCCGCGCCCGCGGCATCACCATCATTGACGGCCAGGTGCAGCAGGTGATGCAGGCTGAGAACGGCGACATCGACGCGCTCAGCCTGAAAGACGGCTCATCGGTAACGGCCGACGTGTTTGTTGACTGTTCCGGTTTCCGCTCCCTGCTGCTGCGTGAAACCCTGGGCGAGAAGCCGGTGAGCTACTCGGACAGCCTGTTCGCCGATTCCGCCGCGGTGGGTTCGTGGAAACGCGATACGCCGATTATTCCGTACACCAAGGCCAACACCATGGAGCATGGCTGGTGCTGGAACATCGAATTCACCGAGCACATCACCCGTGGCTACGTGTTCTCATCGCAGTTTTGCTCGGAAGATGAGGCCATTGCCGAGCTGAAAGCCAAAAACCCCAAGCTGGGCGATGATATCCGGGTGCTGCGCTTTCCATCGCAGCGGTACGAGAATTTCTGGGTTAAAAACGTGATCGCCATCGGCAATTCCTCCGGCTTTGTCGAGCCACTGGAGGCCACCGCGTTGCAATTGATCGTGGAACAGTTGCGCTTTGTCACCAAGGCCTTCCAGGACAGTGAGGGCGACCCGCCACAGGTCATGCGGAATTATGAAAATTACCGTTACCGTGCACGCTGGGATGATGTGCGCGACTTCCTGGCGCTGCACTACAAGTACAACCAGCACAGCGATTCGGAGTTCTGGAAATTCGCCCGCTCGCAAACATCGCTGGGCGGGGCGGAAGAGTTTGTCGAGTATTACCAGAAAGCCGGACCATCGTTCCTGTCGCTGGGTATGATCGGCGACCGCAGCATCTTCGGTTTTGACGGCTACATCAATATGCTGGTGGGGCAGAAAGTGCCGACCGAACGGCCGCCCCGGCTGAGCGACCAGGACATCGCCGGGTGGAAGAAACACCAGGCCGAGGTGCGCGCCCGCGCAGCCTCGGCGCTGACCGCCGAACAGGCGCTGGAACTGGTGCACAGCCCTGGCTTTAACTGGAACAGAGTGCGGTTCTGAACGGCGCAGTAACACGCCACGCCCAGCGGCTTTAACCGCGGCTGATGCATCACCGGCTAAGGCTTGCCTGGCCCGGTGCTGCAGTTGATCTGTGCGGCTTTATTGCGCGGCCAACAGGGCTTTGTCCTCACGCAGACTGGTGTACAGGTGCTGCACCAGCAGGCGGATGCGCTCGGTGCTTTTCAGTTCCGGATGCGTGAGTATCCACAGGTCGCTGTGGTACGGCGGTTGCAGTTCAAACAAGCGCTCCAGCCCCGGCCGGTTCTGGTCGTCGGGCAGCACGGCCAGCCCAAGGCCGGCAGCAACCAGCGCCGCCATCGCGTTCAGCGTATTGCAGCGGGCCACCAGTTGCTCACCGCAGTGGCGCTCGGTCCATTTCATTGGCGTCAGCTGCGCCAGCGCGCCTTCGCCGCCAATCACCCGGTGATCCGGCAGATCTGCAGCCGAATGCGGGCGGCCGTTTTGCTCCAGGTAATCTGTTGAAGCGTAAAAGGCCCAGGCGAATGAGCACACCTGGCGGCCGATCAGATATTCCGGTGGGTGATTGGTGGCGCGAATGGTGATGTCGGCTTCACGCCGTGACAGGTCCAGCGATTCCGCGCCCACCACCAGTTCCAGCCGGATATCGGGATAATGCTGCCGGAAGGTGGCGAAATGCCGTGGCAGGTAGCTGTAGGCGATATTGTCCGGTGCCGTCACCCGGATCAGGCCGCTGGGCCGGAAATCGCGTCCACGAAGCGATAATTGCAGTGCGTCTATCTCATTGCTGATGCGCAAGGCGTAATCGCGCAGCTCCTCGCCTGCGGTGGTCAGGGTGTAACCCTGGGGCAGGCGGTCGAATACGCGCGCACCGATGGTTTTCTCCAGCCGGTTGAGGCGGAGAAACACGGTGGAGTGGTTGACTGCCAACGCCCGTGACGCACCACGCAACGAACCCGCATCGATTATCGCGGTGAATATTCTCAGGTCATCCCAGTTCAGCTCGTCCACGTTCAGGTCATTCGCATTGAAGTGGTGCAAATATGCAAACTTCATTTGCCAGTATCGCTAATTTCAATGCGCAAATGCAACGTTCATAATTTATCAAACCTTCTTCAAGGAGCCGACTAATGAACGACGCTACACGCATATCTCACGGAATCGCCGTTGCA
>JBFIHZ010000229.1:0-6823 GCA_041601535.1 Lysobacterales bacterium
ATCACTGGTCTGGGGCAGGGGTTCAGGCAGCCGTTGATCGGCAGAGAAAAACACCAGCCCCGCAGCAAGGGCAAGAACGGCCAGCGCCACAAACAGCCAGGTTCTCATGATGTTGCGCACCCGGCGCAGGCTTGAGCGATCATGCAGCGACACCTCCACAAAGGGTGAATATGCCTATCAGACCCAACTTACCGCCATAAAATTCCCGGGCGGTCACGGCGCCCGACCAGGATGTCAGCACGTACCGTTGAAAGTGTAGACCTGCTGCTAAAAAAGTCCATAGCCAGGCATGGGGCAACCGAAGCAGTTGCTTGCTTATCCATTTCCATGCCGCGTTTTGTACTCATACCACTTCAAACCGTTGCCGAAATGCAGAGAGCTCGAAGGTATCCCGAAAATGCAGAATCTCGTAGCCTCTAGAAAGCACCACAGTCGTTACCTTGGGTGATCACAGATTGTGATGTGCGCTTGCATCGGTCCAAAAATGGCTTGAAGCCCATACTCCTTTTGTACCAACAGATTAAAACCGCGCGTGTACGGAAAATCCATGACTGGCTGTGGGCTTTTACGGTTGTCTGTGTGCCAGGGAAATAAAACGTGCGCTTGGTGTGGATCTTTACAGCAAAGCACTAACCTAAAAAATACCCACTGTCAGCTGCAGGCTGTTCCTTTCCTGGCAGTCGGTAATTTGCCGTGCTTGCGTTTCAAATGCCGGTCGCAAACTGGTCAGCGCATCGCGATATTTCATGCGTTGACGTACCTACGTACTATGATTTAGTATTTACGTACTATTTGTCTTTGAGCGTCACTCATTGAGGTGAGGCAGGGGAGGTTTGCGAAATGGACGCATTGTGGGAAGTTGGTCGCGAGGCCCTGGGTGACGCCGCATGGCGTGGACCTGAAGTCGCAGAGCGCGTCGGTGAATGGACGGTTCACCTGTCTGCCGATGATATCGAAGAAATCGATGCGAGCCTCGCTGCAGTTAAACACGCTCACGGCGATCTGGCCTGGCGTGACACCGATGCCGACCCGGAATTCCCGCTGCCCGGCCTGAGTGAAAAGCTGCGCGATGCCAATACCGTATTACGCGATGGTGTCGGCTTCATGTTATTGCGCGGTCTGCCGGTCGAGCGCTACAGCGTGAATGAGGCCAAGATCGTGTTGCGGGGTATTTCTGCCAGTTTCGGCGCACCAGTTTCGCAGAATCATCGCGGCGACATGATCGGTGAAGTGGTTGACCGCAGTGATGAAATCGCGGCGCCTCGGCGCTATGAGGCGGGCGGCGAGTTTCGCATGCATGTGGACCCGATCGATATCGTTGGTCTCATGTGTTTGCGCAAGGCACGCAGCGGTGGCGACAGTCGTATCGTCAGCTCGCAGACGGTGCACAACGTCTTGTTGCAGGAGTGTCCGGAACTGGCAGAGCTGCTGTACCAGGGGTTCCTGTTGTATCGTCCCCATCCCGACCGCGGCGACACCGCGCCCCTGACGCCACGTGCCGTACCGATGTTTGCACCCGATCAGAAGGGTCGTTTTGCCGCGTGGTTCCTGCCCGACCCAGCGCTTCAAGCGGTTGAGTTAGAAGGTGTGGAGCTCAGCGCACAGCAGCGAGCGGCACTGGACCACGCTGAATATATAGCAGCGCGCAACGACTTGATCCTGAATATGCCGCTGGTGCCGGGTGACATCCAGTTCCTCAACAACCGGGTGATTCTGCATAGCCGGGCCGGTTACGAGGATTTTCCTGAAAAAGATCGTCGCCGCATGATGCTGCGAATCTGGCTGATGAACCCTCAGTGGGCGCCTCTCGCTGCCGAGCAAATGTTTTTTGACCACACACACCGGTTGGGCGGGGGCATTATGCCGGCGTCCGCGGTAAATCCTGGCTGATTAGACAACCAGATGCCTGCACCTTGCGTGCGCACTTGCTTCCGAGTGTTGCACCGGGGAAGAAATTCAATGAAGACTGGAGACCCAGTAACGATGAAGATGAAAACCCTCAGCAGATCATGTAGTCCCAAAGCGGCTATAGCGAACGCCGATATTGCCACTGCGATGGCCAAGCGGGCGCTCGCGTTGACCCTGACCGCGGCATTGCTTGCTCCAGCTGCTATCCTGGCCCAGGAATCCGACTTCCTCGAAGAGGTTCTGGTTACCGCATCCAAGCGCTCATCCGGTGTTTCCCAGCACGACATCGGCACTGCAGTATCCGTGCTGAACATGGAAACCCTGGAAGCCACGGGTATCGTCAATATCGATGCCATCGTTCCGCTGGTCCCCGGCCTGAATATCGAATCTTTCGGTCCGGGCGACAGTGAATTCATCATTCGCGGAATCAATGCTGCGGGAGAGTCCACAGTGGGTGTCTATTTCGATGAGTCGCCGATCACCGGCCGTTTCGTAGAAGACGGTGGTGGCAAGAATGCGCCATTAAAACTGGTAGACATCGAGCGTATTGAAGTGCTCAAGGGGCCGCAGGGCACCCTGTTCGGCGCCAATTCCATGGGTGGAACCATCCGCATCATCACCAACAAGCCTAACTTGCAAGCCTTTGAAGGACGGGCCGACGCGGAACTGAGCTTTACAGCACACTCGGCCGATCAGAGCTATAGCGCCAGCGGTATGTTGAACATGCCCCTGGTGGAAGACACCTTGGGTGTGCGGCTGGTGGCGTACAGTGATTCCACTGCCGGCTTTATCGATAACACACAGATCGGTGAGCGCGACGTGAACGATATTCAGACCAGCGGCGTGCGTGCGCAGATGCTGTTTCAGCCATCCGATGTGTTTTCGCTAAACGCCAGCGTCACCTATCAGGAACTGGAGAGCGGCCACAATTCGCGTGCGACTCCGGCGGGGTCGTTTGGCCCGGGCGGCGGCTTCTACATCAACGAAGGCCCCGGGAATCCGCGGACGGCGGCGCCAGGGGGTAACTTCATCAACACCGAATTTTCCAGAACAGCATGGGATGAGGAATTGCTGTTGGCCAGCCTCACCGGTGAGTACGACATGGATAATGGAGTGATCACCGCTACGGCTTCCTACTTCGATCGTGAGATCCAGCGGTACCAGGACTCAACGCCGCTGAACACCACCTCCCTGGTCGGCTTCTTCACCGGCCTGCTGGGTTTCGACACTCCTCCCGCGAGCGTGGTGGAACAGCCGCAGGACCGCGAGGTGACCTCCATTGAACTGCGTTACGCGTCAAAATTCGATGGCCCGGTGCAAACCGTGTTTGGCGGCTTCTACCAAACCGAGGACAACTTTTTCACCAACAACGTAATCAATGTCAACTCCGATGGCCGCCCGGTTGAAGCCTTTATTCCGGGCGCGCCCAGCCGCGTGACTGGCGCTGGCGAGCCGGGAGAGATTAACAGCATCTTCGGACGGTTCCTGGACGGTGAGCGCGAGCGGCTGGCGGTGTTTGGCGAACTCTCGTACTCCGTAAGCCCCACGGTGGAAATTACCGGTGGCCTGCGCTGGTTTCGCTTTGACATCAAGGAGAACCAGAACAACACCGGCCCTGACTTCCTCGCCGGTGGCAACGCGCTGGAGCTGGACGGTGATGAAACCACCACCACCTATAAGCTGAATGTGACCTGGCGCCCCAGCGATGACCATACCTACTATGCTGAAGTGGCGACCGGTTTCCGTCCGGGTGGTACCAACGTCGCCTCGGGCATCGCGGCCATCGCCGGTGGCTTCGTACCACCGATTTTTGAAAGCGACGAACTGCGCAATCATGAAATTGGCGCCAAGCTGTACCTGCTGGACCGCCGTCTGAACCTGAACCTGGCCGGCTACTGGATCGAATGGCAGGATATTCAGGTGCAAACCATTACCGAAGGCGGTTTCAACTTCATTGACAACGCGGGCGAAGCGCGCGTGCTTGGTCTGGAAGCCGAGGGCAGCCTGTACCTGAGTGATCCGTTGACCCTGAACTTTGGCTTCAACTACACCGACGCTCAGCTTACCCAAGATCAGCCCTTCGTGGTCGGTGGCGATGGCGCCTCATTCACCGGCCAGGATGGCGACGATATTCCCAAAACCCCGAAGTTCACCTTCAACCTCGGCCTTGCCTATGACTTTGTGCTGGGTGGCTGGGACTCCCAGGCTCGCCTGGATTACTTCCACAAGGACGATTCGGACTCTGATTTCAGCTCCCGCGATGCCTTGCTGGGCTTGTCCAACCCCAACTATCATGAGCTGCCATCCATTGACCGGCTGGATCTCAACATCAGCTTCCGCAAGGACAACCTGACCTTGGGGCTGTTTGCCCGCAACCTGACGGACGAAGACCTCATTGTCGACGTGCTGAGCTCCGACCAGGATCCCTTCGCCTATATTATGGCGATGCCACGCACCGTGGGTGTTCGCATGGGTGTGGACTTCTGATGATGCTCCAATGCCTGACATACGGGGTGTTGGCCTGATGCCCCAGAGCTGGCTTCCAGACCGCAAAAGTTCCGGGCAGGCCAGTCTGCTCGGAACCTTTCTGCAGGCTTCGGACGCATCCGTAGCCGAACTGATGGCGGCGATGCCGTTCGACCTTTTGTGTGCGGATGCCGAACACAGCCCGTTTGATGCAGCCGCAGTGCGGCGGGTAGCAGCAGTCTGTGATGGCCAGGCCAAGCCATTGTTGGTGCGCATTGCCGAGCCCGGTTATTTGCACTGCGCGCAAGCTCTGGATGCGGGCGCGGCCGGGGTACTGGCCCCGCGGGTAAGCAATGCGGAAACCGCCCGGGCGGTGGTATCTGCCTGCCGCTATCCGCCGCAGGGTAATCGCGGTGTGGGGCCCGGGCGCGCGGCGCACTATGGCAAAACGGTGCCCGCTTACGTGAACCAGGCGCGCGAACACACCCTGGTTGCAGTGCAGGTGGAAACCAGCGAAGCGCTGGCGGCGCTGGATGAGATACTGGCCGTTGATGGGGTGGACCTGATTTTTATCGGCCCCAATGACCTCGCCTTGTCGTTGACCGGCGCACTGGATGCCAGCGCCCCACCGGTGGAGAAGGCGATTACGGACATTTTCCAGCGTTCGCGGGTTGCTGGCCGTATGACCGGTATTTTCGCCTCCAACGCGGCTGACGCCGCACGCCGTGCAGATGAAGGCTTTGACCTGGTGCTGCTGGCTTCAGACCTGATGTTTCTGGCCGGCGGTGGCGCTGGCGCAATCAATGAATTCCAACGCCTGCGTCGCGAGCGTTGAACCGGGCCCGGCCACGCGCCGGTCCTGTAAGGAGTAAATGGATGGATTCGAGTAACGACCTGCGCGAGGCGATCGAACGCCTGCGCGAGCTGTTGGGAGATCGGACGTCGGTCAATGCCTCGGTACGTGAGCAGCATGGCCGCGATGAGTCGTGGTTTGAGGTCTCTCCGCCAGACGTAGTCTGTTTTGCGGAATCAGTGGAGGACGTGTCGGGGGTGCTGAGCATCTGCAACGAACTTAGCATTCCGGTGATTCCCTTCGGCGCTGGGAGCGGCGTCGCCGGTTCCATCAATGCGGTGCAGGGCGGCGTCAGCCTGGATGTCAGCCGCCTGAACGAGGTGATTGCTATACGCCCGGAAGACGGTGACTGCACCGTACAAGCGGGGGTAACCCGTGACCAGCTCAACGCCATCCTGCGCGATACCGGAATGTTTTTTTCCGTTGACCCCGGGGCAGATTGCACGCTGGGCGGCATGGCCGCCACGCGCGCCTCGGGAACCACCACCGTGCGCTACGGCACCATGCGGGAAAACGTGCTGTCGATGAAAGTCGTATTACCCGATGGCGAGGTGATCGACACCGGTACGCGGGCGCGCAAGTCGGCTTCGGTGTACGACCTCACCCACCTGTTTGTCGGCTCCGAAGGCACACTGGGTGTCATTGTCGAGCTGACAGTGCGTCTGCACGGCGTGCCGGCGGCGGCCTCCACCGCCATTGTGCAGTTTCCCAATGTGGATGCCGCCGTGCGGGCCGTGGTGATGGCGCTGCAGTTTGAGGTGCCGGTGGCTCGCGTTGAACTTGCGGACGAGGTGCTGATTCGTGCCCTGAACGAATATTCCGGCCTCAATCTGGAGACGGCGGACTCGCTGTTCGTGGAATTTCACGGTACCGATGAGAGCGTAAGTGAAGCCGCCAAACTGTTTCAAACACTGTGTGAGGATGAAGGCTCGCTGGCTTTTCAGTGGAGCGCCGACCCCGAAGAGAGCACCAAACTGTGGCGTGCCCGCCACCGGGCCACCTGGGCTTTTCTGGCCATGCGCCCGAACACGCGTAACTTTTCCACCGACGTTTGCGTGCCGATCTCCAGGCTGGCCGAGTGCATACGCGACACGCGCGTCGACATGGATGCCAACCTGCAGTTGACTGCGACCATCGCCGGGCACGTGGGTGACGGCAACTTTCATGTCGCCATACTGGTCAACCCAAACATTGCAGAAGAGCGCCAGCAGGTGGAAGCGTTCTATGACCGGCTGGTAGAGCGTGCGTTGGCCGCTGGCGGAACCTGCACGGGAGAGCATGGTATCGGCATACAGAAGCTGCATTATGTAGAGCGGGAAATCGGCACCCGCGCGGTGCGCCTGCTGCACAGTATCAAGTCGGCTATTGACCCGCGAGGCATTATGAACCCCGGCAAAAAAATCCCCCGGCTGGCGGTAACGGAGTGAGCCGGGCAAAAGCCAACCCTGGCCGGACCAGCCCGCCCGCCGCCAGCGCGGCGCCGGACCCCGACTCGGTGGCCCACAGCGAGCCACCCTACCCCCGGCGGCCCTATGCATGGTACGTGGTGGGCGTGCTGACGGTTGCTTATGTGTTCTCCTTTATCGACCGGCAGAT
>JBFIHZ010000230.1:0-6805 GCA_041601535.1 Lysobacterales bacterium
CATACTGGTGTGCGTCAGGGGCAGCACGGTGCGGTCGGCCAGACCGGGTGCATCCGCCTCTGACAAAGCGACGGTGCCATCGCCGCTGGTGGAGCCGGAACCCAGCAAACGACCCAGGCCGATGGCGCGTGAGCCGGCAATCAGGCCAATGTCACGGCCGGGCGGCAACGCGCCGCAGCCACGGCACAAGTCTTCGGCCACCGCGCCGAATAACCAGCGGTGCCCCGGCAGGCTCAATGCCCGGCGCGCCACCGCACTGCCCTGCAAGGGCGAGCCCAGCAGCACCGCGCGTCCCGGCGGCACCGCGTTGTACTCGCGCAAGGCCTGCACAATGACCAACCCACCCAGGCTGTGGCCCAGCCAATGCACCGTGGGGGTGGCCAGCGCGGCAGAGAATTCAGCCAGCGCCCGGGCGTGCTGCTGCAGGCCGGCCGAGGTGCTGCGGTAGGCAAACTCCCGCACCGTGAAGCCGGCCTGCCGCAAACGCCGGGCCAACGGCTTCATCGACCACGGCCCGTACCATAGCCCGTGCACCAGCACCACGGTCTGATGGCCGGGTTCCTGGCTCATCGTGTCAGCCAACCACCGGACTCATGGTACAGGCGGTGCTGCGGCCCGCGCGGCGCGGGCGCGGGCGCGGCGGCTGCGCACCAGCGATTCCATGGTAATCAGCAGCAAAGCGGACCAGATGCAGCCAAACGCCACCGCGTGGCCAAACGTGAAGGTTTCATCGTAAACCGCCACGGCCAGGATAAAAGTCAGCGAAGGCGCCATGTACTGGATAAAACCAATGGTTGTCAACCTGAGGTGCTTGGCCGCCAGGTTGAACCACACCAGCGGCAGCACGGTGATGAGAGCGGACAGAACCAGCAGCGTATCGATCAAAACGGTTGAATGGGTAAACCACAATTGCTCACTGTGCCTCAGCCATAGCAGGTAGCCAAGTGCCGGAGCAGACAGCAGCAGCGTTTCCCAGGTCAGGCCGACCATGGGCCCGACCGGCATTTTCTTGCGCAGCAGGCCATAGCCGGCAAACGTCAGCGCCAGCGCCAGCGAAACCCACGGCGTCACGCCAAGGTACCAGGCCATATAGACCGTGCCGCATGCCGCCAACGCCACTGCACCGGTTTGCAGCGGGGTCAGCCGCTCTTTCAGAAAGACAAACCCCAGCACCACATTGAACAATGGGTTGATAAAGTACCCCAGGCTGGTGGCCAGCACCTGGCCGTCAGCCACCGCCCAGACGTACACCAGCCAGTTGGCCCCCACCAGCGTGCCGGTTAACAGCAAGCCGGCCACCAGCCGCGGCGGCAGCAGCAGACGGCGCCAGAAGCCCGGCCCGTCACGCAGCAGCAAAAACCCGATCAGCATGGGCACCGACCACAGGATGCGGTGGGCGATGACCTCCAGTGGAGAGACCGCCACAAGCTGCTTGAAGAACATCGGCGCCAGGCCCCAGATAGTGAAAGCACCCAGTGCCGCCGTTACACCCAGGCGGTGATTTTCCTGTTGTTGTTTCAAAAGCTCGTCCGAATTTATCGACAGACCGTTCCAGTCAGCGGGCGGTCTGCGCAGGCTTAAAGAGGAATTATCGCACGCCCGAAGCGCCACAACCGAACAATTCCGCGGCAAAAAAAGGCCGGCAAGAGCCGGCCTTTCCGCATTGCTGTTGCGTTACTGAATCAGGGGTTGGCTACAGCCGCCGCCTGCGTGTTCAGGTTTTCCGCCAGGAATGATTCCACTCGCGTGTAAAAATCAATCTGGTTTTCCTCTTTGCGGAAACCATGGCCTTCATCTTTCTTGACCATCAACTCAAATTTGACCCCGTGCTCCTCCATGGCGTCTTCCATGACACGGGCATGCTTGATGTTCACGCGAGGATCCTGCAGACCATAGGCCATAAACACCGGCACGCGAATCTTGTCGGCATGGTTGGCCGGTGACCACTCATCCAGAAATTCTTCCTCGGTATCCGGATCGCCGACACGTTCGGCCATTATGTCTTTGCCGGACTCCCAGGCATCCGGCGCGGTCTTGAACAACAGCGCCAGGTCGGTCACGCCCACATAGTTGATACCGCACTTGTACAGTTCCGGCGTATAGGTCAATCCTGCCATGGTGGCATAACCGCCATAGCTGGCACCGTAAATGCATACCCGGTCGGCATCGGCCACACCCTGTTCAATGGCCCACTTAACGCCATCGGTGATGTCGTTCTGCATGCTCTGGCCCCATTGCTTGTTGGCCGAAATGAGGTGGTGCATACCGAAGCCGGTGGAACCGCGGAAATTGACCTGCAACACCGCGTAACCACGGTTTGCCAGGAACTGGATTTCCGGATTGAAACCCCAGCCATCGCGCGCCCACGGGCCGCCATGCGGGTTCATGACCATCGGCAGATTCTTGCCATCGCTGCCATTGGGAATGGTCAGGTAGCCGTGCATGGTCATGCCATCGCGCGACTGGAAGGTGATCGGTTTGATCTCGGCCATCTTGTTCGCATCGATCCACGGCCGCGAATCCGCCAGCCACTCCAGCGTGTTCTCGGCAAAATCATACAGGTAGTAGCGTGCCGGCTGGGTCGAGCTGCTGGCTGTTACCACCCCAATGGTCTCTTCCTTGTCCATGCTGCTGACCACGTTTATCGTGTCCGGCAGGGCCGCATTGATGGACGCCATGATGTTTTTCCAGCGCTCGTCCAGGTAGATCAGTTCCGGCGTGCCCACGGCATAGCTAACGCCGATCATGTCGCGTTTCTTTTCATTCATCATCAGCCCGCAACAATCAATTTCCGGGTGCTCGTAAATCAGTTCACCGAACTGGCGGGTTTTGAAGTTGTAGCGGAACAGCGCGGCTTTATCGCGTGCCGTGCCATCCGGGTTCAGATTCGACACGATGTAGCCCACATCCGGATCATTGGTAAAGCCCGCTGGCGAAAAAGCAGGCTCGTCGTAACGGCTTTTAACAATCGTCTCCCAGGTATCATTTTCCGGGTCAACCAGCCGTAAAAAGCCCACGTCCAGTTTGTCCTGGAAGCCCGCACCAACCACTTCACCGTCCCAGTTGGTGGCATAACCGGTGATATTGCCCGGATTGCGCTGCACCAGTTTCTTGCGGCCGTTGATGATGTTCATTTTGAACACGTCAGGGTTGGACGCGCGACGGTCATTGGAACTGACCAGCACGTAATCTTTTTCGTCATCCAGCAGATCAAGCACGCTGGTAATGCGGATCACCGATTTGCCACCCTTGATCTGCGCGATCGCGGGTTCCACCAGCGTGCGCAACATGCTGCCATCGCTGTTGATGGCGAAAATGCCGAAGGATTCACTGCCATCCTTGTCCATGAAAAACAGCAGGCGTTCGTTATTGGCCCACAAGAAGCCATTCACGTCCTGCTCGCTCATGCCGGTGACGGCGCGCGGCTGGCGCGTTTCCAGGTCAATTATCACTACATTCATGCGGCCATTCACCGGCGCCAGGGCGGCCAGTTCCTTGCCATTGGGTGACAGTTGAAATGCGGCAAATTGGGGGTTCTTGAAAAAGGTTTCCAGCGGTAGTTGTTCCGCCATGGCATGGTTTAGGGTCAGCGCGGCGGCCAGCATCACGCCGAGTAAAAATCTGAATTTCATGAAGTCTTCCTCCTGGATAAGAAGATGCGATCAGGCTCGTTTGATGTATTTTAGCCGCACAGTCTAGCAAGCTTTTTCATACCGGGCAGTGCCGAAAGTCCCATGCGGCCAGGCACAGCCGGGCCAAAGCCTTGTGGCATAAGGGTTTTCCGCAAATTCTGCCCGGCCCGATGCCAGCCTGATCAGGACCAGGGCCTGATGGATCATGCCCGGCCGGGCAGACGATCAGCTTTTTCGGACTTTGGCCAGATGAAGCTCGGCCAGCAGTTCATCCGCCACCGCGGAAGGCGCCGAAGTCATCAGGCATTGCGCCGTGGTGGTCTTGGGAAAGGCGATAACGTCGCGGATCGAATCTTCACCGCTCATCAGCGCGGTGATGCGGTCGAGCCCGAAGGCAATGCCGCCATGGGGCGGTGCACCGAACTTCAGCGCGTCGAGCAAAAAGCCGAACTTTTCTTGTGCTTCCGCTGCATCGATGCCCAGCAGCTTGAATACCGCCTGCTGCATTTCCGGGCGATGAATACGGATGGAACCGCCGCCAATTTCGGAGCCGTTAAGCACCATGTCATAACCCTTGGACAGGGCACTTCCGGGCTCGGCCAGCAGCGCGGCCGCGTCATTTTCCGCCGGCGCGGTAAATGGATGGTGCATGGCCATATAGCGGCCGGAGTCCTGATCCCATTCAAACATCGGGAACGCGGTGACCCACAAGGGCTGCCAGCCCTCGGCCACCTGCCCGCGGTCGTGCGCCACGCGCAAACGCAACTGCCCCATAAACGTGCTTACCGTGAGCCAGTCGCCGGCGCCAAAAAATATCAGATCGCCGCTGCAGGCACCGCAGGCGTCGGCAATGCCCTGCCAGGCCTTTTCATCCAGAAATTTGGCGATGGGCGATTGCAGCCCTTCCAGCCCGGCGGTGACGTCGTTGACCTTGATCCAGGCCAGCCCCTTGGCACCGTAACGGGCCACGTACTGGGTGTAGTCATCAATTTGCTTGCGCGATAACTCGGCACCGCCGGTGATCTTCACTGCAGCCACGCGGCAATCCGGATCATTGGCAGGGCCGGAAAACACCTTGAACTCGACCTGCCTGACGTGTTCATCCACGGAAACCAGTTCATTACTGATGCGCAGGTCAGGCTTGTCCGAACCAAACCGGTCCATCGCTTCTTGCCAGCTTATCCTCGGGAAAGGATCCGGCAAGTCCACCCCCAGGGTATCTTTGAACATGCCACGCACCAGCGTTTCGGCGCACTGCTGAACGTCGGCTTCCTCGACGAAGGACATTTCCATATCCAGCTGGGTAAACTCGGGCTGGCGGTCCGCGCGCAGGTCTTCATCACGGAAACAGCGGGCGATCTGGTAATACCGGTCCATGCCGGACACCATCAGCAACTGCTTGAACAACTGCGGCGATTGCGGCAGAGCAAACACCTGGCCCGGGTGCACCCGGCTGGGCACCAGGTAATCGCGGGCTCCTTCCGGCGTGGCGCGGGTGAGTATCGGGGTTTCCATCTCGGTAAAGCCCTGCGCGTCCAGGTGGTGGCGAATCGAGCGGTACAGGCGGGCACGCATCTTCAGGTTGTTCTGCATGCGCGTGCGGCGCAAATCCAGGTAGCGGTATTTCAGCCGGACTTCTTCACCGTCCTCTTCGGTCATCATCAGCGGCATCGGGGCGGAAGCATTCAGCAACTCGACTTCGCTGGCGACGATTTCCACCTTGCCGGTGGCCATGGCCGGGTTCCACTGACTTTCCGGCCGCAGCCGAACCTGGCCGCTGATGCGCACGCAATATTCATTGCGCAGGCTTTCCGCCGCGGAGAAAGCTTTGCTGTCAGGCTCGATCACCACCTGGACAATGCCGGCGGTGTCGCGCAGGCCGATAAAAATCAGTCCGCCGAGATCCCGGCGCCGGTCCACCCAGCCACACAGGGTGACCGTCTGGTCTGCCAGTGATTCATTTACCTGGCCACAAAGATGGGTGCGCATATTCTGACGTCTCCTGCATTCACGCCGGATTGTAGGTGTTGCAATTATGATTCAGCCGCTCGTGACGGCTGGCTGGTTGGGCTGGCGCCGCTGCTTAGCTGGCGCTGCCGGCTGCGGTGCTGGCAGCCGCGCTTTTGCTGCCCGAGCTTTTACTGTCCGAACTTTTGCTATCTGAAGTTTTGGACGGAGCAGCAGCACTTCCGCTGTCACTTTTGGCGGTGTTGGCCGCAGGGCTGCCGCCACTGCCGGTATCGGAAGATTCCGCCAGATTGCGCTTGTTACCCTGTTTGAAGTCGGTCTCATACCATCCGGAACCCTTGAGCCGGAATCCCGCGGCTGAGATCAGCCGCTGCAAGCTGGATTTGCCGCAATCCGGGCAATCGGTCAGCGCCGCATCACTCATGCGCTGCAGTTTTTCAAGTTCATGGCCACAGGCCTGGCAACGGTATTCATAAATTGGCATTTTCTTCTTCCTGCTGTTGGGTCCGCCTGACGGCATTGCCACCAGAGCGGCGAATTATAGTTGATGCCGGCTTAAATGGGGACAGGTCAGGCCATTTCCAACGCCCCGGGCGCGGCAGACCTGATATCATCACCGGCTTATTTCGATTGCTTCCAATGGCCTGGTGCCAGGCCCCTTGAGAGAGTGCCGATATGTTCCGAATTTGTGTAATTACCCTGTTGTCCTGTCTGTTGCTGGCCGCCTGTCAGCCTGCCGATGAAACGGCCACGGAAACACCGTCCGCCGAAACCGCAGCGCCAGTGACGCAAGAAACCACTGAACGCACCGCTGAAACCAGCCAACAGCCGTCGCGTTTTGACATTTATGCCACGGTGCGCCTGACCGCGGACCTGAGCAGCCTGACCGATAACCAGAAAAAAATGATCCCCTTGCTGATCGACGCATCAAAAATAATGGATGAGTTGTTCTGGTTGCAGGCCTATGGCGACAAGCAGGCCCTGCTGGACAGCATCGCGGACCCGGCCAAGCGGCGCTTCGCCGACATCAATTACGGCCCATGGGACCGCCTGGCGGCAGATCAGCCGTTCGTGGAAGGCGCCGGGCCCAAGCCGCTGGGTGCGCAGTTTTATCCGGCCGATATGAGCAAACAGGAGTTTGAGGACTGGCAACAGCCCGGCAAGGACGGCCTGTACTCCCTGGTGCGCCGTGACGCACAAGGCCA
>JBFIHZ010000231.1:0-6802 GCA_041601535.1 Lysobacterales bacterium
GGCGATAACGTCACCCGCTTGCAGGTATATGGCTGGCCGGATATGAAAGCGGTGAAAGTCACGGTGGATACGGCGAAGCCCTGGGTATTTGGCTTTGAACCGGTCTACCCGCAAGCCTCGCTTTCTCCTTCGTTTACCGACTGAAGGCACGCCCATGCCCCGCCATGTTTTGCATACGCATTTGCAGCAACAAGGATTCCTGGTGCTGGACGGTGCGATGGCCACCGAACTGGAAAAATACGGCGCCGACCTGAACGATCCGCTGTGGTCAGCCAAATGCCTGCTGGATTCGCCGCAGCTGATCCGCCAGGTGCACCTGGATTACCTGAACAGCGGCGCTGACATCATCAGTTCGGCGACCTACCAGGCCAGCCAGACCGGCTTTCAGGCACGCGGCTTGTCTGCTGCCAAATCCGTCAAACTGATGCAGTCTGGCGTGGCGCTGGCGCTGCAGGCCCGGGATGCATTCTGGAGTGGCACGGCCAACCACGCGGGCCGCTTGCGGCCGCTGGTGGCGGTATCGCTGGGCCCGTTTGGCGCTTGTCTGCACGACGGTTCGGAATACCACGGCAACTACTCCGCCAGCGATGACGAAATCCGTGATTTTCATTTTGACCGCCTGAACATACTGACCGGGCAGGGCGCGGACCTGCTGGCGTTTGAAACCATACCCTCGCAACGTGAAGCCCGCCTGATTGCCGAGGTGCTGCGGGCCTACCCGCAGGAACGCGCCTGGCTGGCCTTCAGTTGCCGCGACGAGACCACGCTGTGCCATGGCGAATCATTCAGCACATGCGCGCGTGAGGTTGCAGCGCACCGGCAAATGCTGGCGGTAGGCATCAACTGCAGCGCGCCGCAATTCATCACTCCGCTGCTGCAGTCCGTGCGGGCAGCCAGCGGCGTTGCCGCGGAAACCTCAGATCCGCTGAAGATTCCATTGCTGGTTTACCCCAACAGCGGCGAGACCTGGGTGGCCTGTGACAACCGCTGGCAAGGGCACAGCACCGCCGCACTGGAAGCGCGCACCTGGTTTGAAGCCGGCGCCCGCCTGATCGGCGGATGCTGCCGCACCGGTCCGGAGGATATTGCCGCCATGCGGGCGGCGCTGGCCGCGGCAACGCAGTGAACAGCGGTAAATGGCGGCACAACTGGCCGCGGCAGGGCACTGCCAGACAGTTTCCGGTATCTGATATCAAGCATGGCAATACCGCGCGGGTGATAGTAGAATAGCGCGCCTTGGTAAACCCGCATTCGCTACAACGGCTAGGTGGCAGAGTGGTTATGCAGCGGCCTGCAAAGCCGTGGACGCCGGTTCGATTCCGACCCTAGCCTCCATTTTCAAGTCCAAACGCCTGTTCCGGGCGTTTTTACAATTCGCGGGGCGGTACCATGCAAGGTGCGCCCCTGGCATGCCCGGGTGGCGAAATTGGTAGACGCAAGGGACTTAAAATCCCTCGATGGCAACATCATGCCGGTTCAAGTCCGGCCCCGGGCACCACTCTTACGCTCAGGTTTGTACACCAGCGCTTCGCGCTCGTCCGTCATCCTTCGCTTGACCCCAAATTGCGATCAACGTTTTCGCCCTCGAAATGGTGCAGAAGCCTGCTGTTGAATGCGCGCCTGGGATTATTCGTTCAGTACAAAAAAACCGCCGCTCACCAGCGGTGAACGGCGGAGCCTTGCTGCAATCGCGTCAGTTGCTAGGCGGTCTCAGATACAGGATGAATTCGGGTTCGGTTCACTGACCGGCCCCCAGAACTCGACTTTGATGCCGTCGGGGTCGAAGAAAAATACGATGCCGACACTGCCGATGTTGGCACCGCCGCCGATCGGACCCAGTTGTTCAAAACCCAGCCGGTTCATTTCGTCGATGGTCGCGTTCAGGTCTTGCACATAGAAGGCGATCCGGTCGATGCCGAGGTGATTCACCGGCGGAGAGTAGGGCGGTGCGCTGTCGAATGGCGTTTTCCACTGCCGCAACTGCAGGGTCGCGGTGTTGTCACCCACAAACGGCAGTGGGTCGCCAGGCAGGCTGACGTCCACGCCCTCGAACTCAATCGGATCGGCAAAGCCGTGGGCCTCGGCAAACGCGCCGGCGCCGGCCTGCGAATTATCTGCAGAGTTGATGAATCCCAGCAGCCGGTAAAACTCACGCGACCTTTCCAGGTCAGCCACATTCATGTTGGTATTCACCAGCTTCAAAAGGTCAGGTCCCGCCGTGGCCACGCCGGGTACTTCAACCAGTTTCAGGAAGGTGCCGTCCTGGTCTTTCATAAACACGAAACGCTCGCCGTTGGGCGCAGTGGCCGGTGCTGAAACAAAGTCGACACCCTGTCCCAACAGGTAGGCGTAGTCGCCATCGAGGTCGGCCGTGGAGAAGGTGGCATAGGCCATGCCGATATGGTTCAGGTTGGCATAAGGCGGATCATCGCGATACGAAAAATCCCTGAAACCCACGGTATCAACCCAGGGTGGTGGCCCGTTCACGCTGGTCAGCGCCACGCGAATCAGGTAGTTGTCCGGAAACCCGAGCGACTGCGCAAAGGTTTTGCATTCCTCCGGTCCTGCCGGATAAATGTCGGGTGCGAACCCCAACAGGTCGTAGAAGGCCAGCTGCTGGAAAAAGTCGCTGGTATTGAGCCCAAAATACACTTTGGCTTTCACATTGATATCGGACTCGGTGAGCTGGGTGACGCGCACTCCAAGTGTCCCGCCGGGTTTACCGGAGACCCGGATTTCGATGGTGTTTTCCTCAGCAAGAGTGACCGGTATGACTTTCTCACCGTCGCCGGCAAAGTCGGTTGGCAGTACAACATCTGCCCCGTTTATGCGAATCTGCGCGTTGACGATGCCGTTGTCCTGCAGCACCAGTTCACCCGGACCGTCGAGGGCCCTGAAGGTGGCTGAATCCCTGGTTGGCACGCCTGTCCCGCGCTGGTACGTCTCCGGTCCGAAGCGGGTCAGGTTGGCCTCATGGGCCGAGGCGGCGGGAACGAACACAAAAAAGTTCAGAAGCAACGCCGATCCAGCCGCGCGCAGACCAACGGCTAACCGGTGTTGGCTATTCTTCGTTCTATTCATTTAGAGTTCTCCAGGTACTAGAAGCCACTTCGTGAACCGTAATGGACGTCCCTGTTCCGACCCACGACCACGAAAGTGGCGGGTTTTGATGTCGGTATTAATGGAGCTAATTGAATATAGTTCAAATTTGAGCAATGTTCAAATGGAATATGCGTCAAAAAAGGGAGGAGTAGTTTAGGGTGAGCGAAAATTTTCCGGGTGTGTTTAAGGATCACCCGAAGCAAGGGGTCAAGAAAGAGGTCAAAGGCAGGAAAGGGGTCAGAGCCTGGTTCAAGCGTGGTTGACCCCGTGCTTTCCCTGCGCGTTCAGTTCAGCTGGCGAACCACCGGAATCAGTTTACGCGCCGTGGTTTCTGCTTCGTTTTGATCAGGCTCATTATCGTAGTAGCGCGTCACCCCATAGTCACCGTTTCGACAGTGCACACAATATTCGCCTTCGGCCTCAGGGCTGGCTTTACCGGCCCACCATTCGTAACGTGTTCCATTCTGTTCAATATGTCCCTTCATTAGTTGCTCCTGTGTGATTGAGTATGTTTCAGCTGCTGGTCAGTCGTGCAGCCATCACACGTAAGATATGCAGGTTTCGTGCCAGCCGTTTGGCATTGTGCATGGCCGGCCCAACACACTCGGAATGGTTAGTGCCTGGAGAGAAGGGGGCATCATTCCCGCCACACGAGCAGGCCACCACAGGAGCTTTAGTATGTTCACGAATCTGCGCCTGCCTTAACACGGCAACAGCATGTACGGATTACTTTGTATTGCAGAATCTACAAAAACAAAGCGTCCGCGCCGGGCGGGGTGTTGTTCAAAAAAGGCAGGACATCACGGATGGTTTCCTGCATTAATCGGCATCGTTGCGCAATTTCGCCCCGGCGTGAAACAACCCACGTCGGACGCGCCAGTGTAGATGGTTCAGTTACGGCAGTTCGGTTGTGGCTGCAGCATATTCCGCTGGCACGATGAGTTCCTCAACGGCCGGTAGCACCTGGCGCAGGATGGTTTCGCCATGTTCACTTTCCACCAGGCCCACCAGGATATAGTCGCGCCAGCGGCTGCCCTGGACCATGATGGCGTCGGAATGATACACGCTCCAGGTGCCGGATTTGCGGAACAGCCTGGCCCTGGGGGCGCGGTCTTCAATCGGGGAGACGAATTTGTGGTGCAGTTTAGGGTCGGACAGATCGGCCAGCATCATGGCCGAGCGTTCCGGGCTGATCAGTTTGCCGGTGGCCAGCAGGTAGAAAAACCGGCACACCTGGGTGGCCGAGGCGCCGTGTGAAATATTGTGCATCGGGTCGCCAATGCGCGGGCCGGATTTGGCGTAGCGTTTGCCTACCCACAAGCCGCCACCGCGGCTTTCATCATAAAATCCGAACTGCGGGTCTTGGAGAACGTTTTGGATTTTCTTCATGCCGACCTGGTCGATCAGCCGCGAAGCGGCGGCGTTGCTGGATACCCGGATCATATTGCCCAGGTCTTCGTGAATCGCATCGGTTTCCGGCAGGGAGCCATCTTCCATCGACACGTACACCGATAACAAAATGGCGATTTTCGGCAGGCTGGCGGCATACATCATCTTGTTGCCATTGACCCGCGCAAAACGGGGTATTTCGCCGCTCATATCCACCAGCCCGATGGCCATCTTTTTACGTGCGATCAACCGGGACCATTCCGGGTTCTGATTCAGGCGGGTTTCAAGCGCCTGTTGCAGTTCCGCGTCGACCCGCTGATACAGCGGCTTCCAGTCGTCGGCAATCAGGCCTGAAGGAACTAACACGAACAGAAACGTGGCCACCACGCATGCTGGCCGGAACAGCCTGGCGGGCAGGGCGTGCAGTAACAGCCCATTGGCAAAAATGTTCATGGTATGCAGTCCTTGCCGCGTCTAGGCAGGCTCATTGATTGACGGGTTCAGCGGTTTGTTCGATGCGCGCCAGTTCTTCTTCACTACGCGCCAGCGCGGTGGCGGTACTGACTTTCCCGGTGGTGATCAGTTCATGGATTCCGGTGGCCAGGGTCTGGTGGTCCACGGCCGAGTTGCGCCGTAACACATTGCTCATCAGGGCGACCATATAATGATGCGTGCGCTCGCCGGCGGGTGATTCCACGATGGCCACGGAATTCATCAGGTTTTTGACATTGCCGTGGTATTTGAGGCAGCGAAAGCCGGGTTCCGGTTTGCACTGGTACAGCGAGCCGGATTTGAAATACACAGCCGCGTTTTTCAACGCAGGTGAGGAGGCATAGCGGATCCGGCGCTCGGTGGAGTACAGCAGTCGTTTGATTTCCCGGCTCGAAAACTCATCCACCAGCTTGCCCTGTTCCATGCGCAACAAAAAGTCGACCAGCACCCGCGGGGTGGCGTAACTGGTGGTTCCCGGAACAATGCGGTTGCCGGTGGCGGTAAAAAAGCTGCCCTGGCGGAACTGGTCCAGCGCAAAGCCATTGCGGCTGGTGGGCTCCTGCAGGGCGGTCACCAGCAACTGCGCCAGTTCGCTTTTTGCCGCATCCTTGAAAAACTGCAGGCCCTGCTCATGGGCTACCGGATAGTCCGGGCCAAAGCGGTGCATCAGCATGGTTTCGCGGATGAGGGCCGAGGCTGCGGAATTGGAACTGGCCGACATCATCCAGTCCAGGTATTCCCATATATTGCCGCTGTCACCGGGGGCCAGCGGGCGGCGGGTCAGCTCCTCGGTTTGCGCGTTCCACATGCGCACCGTGTGGTGGTCGGTCAGTACGAACGGGTCGGCGATGATGCGGGTGTTCTTCAGCAGGGCCCGGCGCGCGTCCACATCGTCGGGATAACGGTCAGCCAGCGCCTGAAAAGTGGCCAGGCCAACCAGCAGCTTGCCGACGCTGCCGACGTTGGCGCGGTAGCCATCATTGAGTGCCGCGTAGCGGGGGTTTTCCGGATCGGAAATATCCAGCACCGCAAAATCATAATCATCCGCCCGGTCGCCCAGCAGGGCGATGATGCCCGCGGACAGGGCAGGGTCGGCTTTTGGAACCACCAGGTCCGGATGCTCCAGCAGGCGCAGATCAACCGCTTCCATGCCCAGCAGCCCGCCGGCGGGCTGCTTTTCACCGGCCGCGCCCACGGGCAGCTCTCCGTCCTGCACCCGGCGTGTTACCTCAAGCCGCCCGATACCGGTGTATGCATGCCCGTCAATCGGGTAGGCCTGCAGCTGGTGCACCGGGATCGAGGTCAGTGCCAGTAACAGCAGCACGACGGACAGGCGGGGTAGCATCATTGGGTGCATGGGCATGGCCTTTTTATTCAGGGTTTGGGTTTGAGGTTCAAATTCACTTGAACAGCGGAAGCCGCTTCGCGTCCGCTGTCGAGCTCGGCCAGGTAGGCGCTGTTGCGCGCCCGTTTGCTGTCCAGGAACGGCCGGATCTGGAACAGCCACAGATGTCCGTCGAGAAAGCCGAATTCGATATCGGCCGGCGCGGTTTTGCCTTCATCGTCAGTCAGTGCCGGGAAGCGTTGCGGCAGTGTCCGCACCAGTTCCACCAGGCGGTCGATTTCAGCCGGCTGCAGTACCGTGTTTGAGCCGGAAACAGGCACCTGCACAATGCCGCCGCTGGCGGGAACGGTGCGCTTCCACGGTGTACTGGCCTGTGCCAGCAGCCGTACCTTGCCGCTGGCAAGTTCCACCCGCAGGGATTCGGCTGGCTGCCCGTCAACCGCTCCGCCAACTCCTTCATTGACCGCAATCGAC
>JBFIHZ010000232.1:0-6788 GCA_041601535.1 Lysobacterales bacterium
AACTGGGGTACCGCCTGCACAATGCCGGTCATCGCATCCTGCTCGAGCGCGGGATTCAACTGACGCATACAAAGCGCTATACCCTGCCCGGGCTGGTACGCGCCGATGTGATGCAGCGCGCCATTCCCTGGACCCGGGTAATGCTGCAACGGCGGGTATTCCGCAGCGAGCTCAACCTGCGCCCCAACAACCTGGCCACCATCGTGGTGGTCTTGCTGATGTTGCTGGTGCCTTTTCTGCCGCTGCCGGCATGGCCGGTGGAACTGGTCCTGTTACTGGTTTTTATCGCGCTGAACTGGAGGTTTATCGCGTTTTTGCACCGCATGCGCGGCGCCGGGTTCGCCTTGCGCTCGGTGCCGATGATCTGGCTGCAATACCTGTATGGCGGTATCGGCGGCGTACTGGGCGTGGCCGCCTGGATCAGGCAAGGACTGCTGGGCCGGCTGCAGGCACCGGCCCATGAGCGGGTATAGGCGGCGACAGATGCTTTCATCAACTCCGACATCCCCGCGCGCCAGCAAGGGCCGGCTGCTGTTCGTGGCCGTCAATCTGCAACCGCCGGGTGGTGGTCAGTGCGTGGGCGCCTGGGCGCTGCAGGCGCTGCAGCGGGACTGGGATGTCACCATTTTGTGTGCCGAGACTCCCGGTTTCGCGGCGCTGAACCGGCATTTTGGCACGTCGCTGAACGAACAGGACTTCAGCCTGATTCAGGCCTCCTGGGCTTTGCGCAATATTCACCGGCTGGATCCGGATCCCTACAGTTTCCAGCGGGCCGCCTGGCTGATGCGTAAAGCCCGCAAACTGGGTGCCGGGTTTGATGTGATCGTCAGTTGCGATAACGAGATGGATTTTGGCTGTCCCTCGGTACAGTACGTGCATTTCCCTTACCTGAGCCGCCATCGCGAAGCGGTAAGCAGCATCCGCGAGATGACGCCGCTGCGGCGCTTCGGAGCTTTGCTGCAAGGCCGCTACCGGCCGTGGATGATGATTTCCGGCGTCGACTTTGATCGCATGCAGGACAACCGCATGCTGGTGAATTCGCACTGGACTGCCGAGTTGGTGCGGGACGGCTATCGCAACCAGCCACAGGTGTTGTACCCGCCGGTCATGTGGCCGCCCAACACGCTGCCCTGGGATGAGCGTGACAACTGCTTCGTGTCGCTGGGCCGGATTGAACCGGTCAAGCGGCAGCTGGAGGCCATCAGCATTCTGCAGCAGGTGCGGCAACAAGGCCACCAGGTGCGACTTGAAATCATCGGTGATATTTCCGATGCACAATACAGTCAACAGGTGCACGACCTGGCCCGGCAGGCCGGTGATTGGGTGCGTATCCGCCACACCATTCCACGCAGCGAGCTGGAAGCCGTGGTCAACCGTGCGCGCTATGGCCTGCATACCATGCACGATGAACATTTTGGCATCGCGGTGGCGGAAATGGTGCGCGCCGGCTGCCTGGTATTCGTGCCGGACGGAGGCGGACAGGTGGAGATCGTCGGCAGTGAACCGGCGCTGTTGTACCGCACGGACGAACAGGCGGTGGAACAGATCTGCAAGGTGCTTGCCAGCACCGCAGAGCAGCACCGTCTGCAAGATCTGCTGGCGGCCAAACGGGAGGCGTTCACGGAACAACAGTTTATGTCCGGGCTGCTGGCAGAGGTGGACGCTTTCGTGCAGGCGCGCCGGGCATGAACCAGGACTGCCTGCTCAGTATCCTGGTGCCCACGCTGGTGTCGCGGCAGGCCATGTTTGAGCGACTGCGGCAAGGGCTGCAACAGCAAATTGACCAGGCCGGCGCAACGCAGGCCGTTGAGTTGCTGTCCTTGTGTGACGATGGCAGCCTGGCGGTAGGCGACAAGCGCAACCAGCTGATGGACCGTGCGCGCGGACGCTTTCTGGTATTCGTGGACGATGATGACCGCGTCAGCGACCACTATGTGGCAAGCATACTGGCGGCCATCCGGCAGCATCCCGATGTTGACTGTATCTGCTGCGCCGGCGAAATCCGCTTTCGTGGCCGTCACCCGCGCCGCATGGAGCACTCGCTGGCCTGCACGGAATGGGGGCTGAGCGATGGCTGCTACCGGCGGCCGCCCAGCCATATCACGCCGTTGCGGGCGGACATCGCGCGGCGTTATCGATTCGCCGCCATCGACTATTCCGAAGACATGGACTGGGCCATGCGGATATGCCACGACGGTGCGCTGAAAGCCGAGGTGGTGATCGACCAGGCGCTGTATTTCTATGACTCGCGCCGCCATTACGCCTGGCAGTGGCTGCTTGACAGCACCCAGGCTGCGCGCCACGCTCTGGGCCTTCGGCTGGTCAACCGGCTGGCACTGATGCGGCGTTTCAAATCGCTGCTGGGGCCGACACAATAATGACAATTGATACCGACAAGCTGACCACGCACCGCATCGAACCGCACAGCGGCTGGATGCCGCTGAACCTGCGTGAGCTCTACGATTACCGCCGCCTGCTGACCATTTTCGTGTGGCGTGACGTGAAAGCACGCTACAAACAGACCCTGGCCGGCGTTACCTGGGTGATTATCCAGCCGGTGATGACCATGCTGGTGTTTACGGTATTTTTCGGCCAATGGCTTGGCGTCTCGTCCGGGGATGTGCCTTACCCGGTGTTTGCGTTCTGTGCGCTGGTGCCCTGGACCTATTTTGTCCATGCCCTGACGGTGTCCAGCCAGAGCATCGTCGGCCAGCAGTCGGTCATATCCAAGGCCTACTTCCCCCGGCTGTTACTGCCGCTGTCCGCCGTGCTGGGTGGCCTGGTGGACCTGTTCACCTCCTTGCTGGTGTTGATTCCGCTGATGGCGTTTTATGGCTACATGCCCGGGCCGCAGATCCTGGCCCTGCCGTTCCTGGTGTTGCTGGCGGCGCTGACCGCGCTGGGCGTGGGGCTGTGGCTGGCCGCCATTAATGTGCGTTTCCGCGATGTCAATCAGGCCATGCCGTTTATCACCCAGCTGTGGTTGTTTGCCACGCCGGTGGCCTATCCCATCAGCGTGGTGCCGGAGCGCTGGCGGCTGTTGTACGAATTGAACCCGATGGCTGCCGTGGTCGAGGGGTTTCGCTGGGCGCTGACCGGCGGCAATGAGTTTCCCCTGCACATGTTGCTGGTGTCCGGTGGCATGGCAATGGCCGTGCTGGTGAGCGGGCTGTACTGGTTCCGGCGCGAAGAAGTGATTTTTGCGGATGTGGTGTGATGGGTGAGTTCGCGATACAGGCGGACGGCCTGGGCAAACGCTTCGTGCTGGGCGTGCACAGCAGCAACCGGGGCCTGCACCAGATTTACGAGCATGCGGTGCGCAGCATTCTGAGCGGATTGACACGCAACAACTGGCAGGATGATGCCAGCGACCGCGGCAAGATTCTCTGGGCGCTGCGCGACATCAGCCTGCGCATCCGTCACGGTGAGATCGTGGGGCTGGTGGGCCATAACGGCGCCGGCAAATCGGTGCTGCTGAAAATCCTGTCGCGCATCACCTGGCCAACCGAAGGCAGTGCTGTGATTGAAGGCAAGGTGGGCTCCATGCTGGAGGTGGGTGCCGGCTTCCACCCGGAGTTTACCGGCCGGGAAAACATGTTCCTGGTGGGGGCCACGCTGGGCATGAACCCGCCGGAAATCCGCGCCAAGTTTGATGAGATTGTCGATTTTGCCGGCGTGGAGGGCATGCTGGATACCCCGGTCAAACGCTACTCCAGTGGCATGTATGTGCGCCTGGCATTTTCCGTGGCGGCCCACCTGGACGCCAACATCATGCTGTTTGATGAAGTGATCGCCGTCGGCGATGTCGGCTTCCGCCACAAATGCCTGGAACGCATCCGCCAGATGGCGGCGCAGGGCCGTACCATTATCTTTGTCAGCCACAACCTGGAGACGCTGCAGGAACTGTGTCCGCGCACCGTGGTGATTGATCACGGCCGCATCCTGCATGACGGGCCTACCGGCGAGGTGCTGCAATCCTACCGGTTGCCTGGCTGAGCGTCCGGGCCTTGTCGCGCGCCAGCCGGCTGCTGCGCAAAAGTGCGGTGAATTCGGCCAGCAATTTAAGCGGCATACGCCAGGGCCGCCTGAAGTAGTACGCAATGAACAGCTCACGGTACAGGCGCTGGCAAATGTATCGCCAGCGCCCGGCGCCACGGCCGCATCTGAACGCGAAGTAATAATCACCGTCTGCCTGCAGCGTGGCATAGCCCGCCGGGTCACGGCCGGCACTGCGCGTGCCACCCGTGTGCCAGCGCAGGTGATTTATGCCCGCCGCGGGATGGAAACGTATTTTGCCGCCAGCCTGCAGCAAGCGGCGGGCAAACTCGGTCTCTATGCGGAACGATACACCGTGAAAATTCTCATCGAACCCGCCCGCGGCCAGCGCCGCAGCACGGTCTACAGACAGGTTGCCGGCCATCACGTTGCTCACCCAGTCAGGGCAACTGGATGAAAACGGAAACAGCAGGTCGGCGGACAAGCCGTGGCGACACTTCTGCATGACCAGCGGCCGGGCGACACCCCCCGGCTGCAGCACCTGGCCGACCACGGCACTGGCGTCAGGAAACTCCTGGTGTGCCCGCAGATGCTCCTGCAACAGATCATCAGCCGCTTCTATATCATCATCCAGGAACAGCACCAGATCCTGCGAGGCCAGTTCCAGTCCCCGGTTCATGGCCATAGCGATCGACGGCGGCTGCAAGGGGACCCATTTGATGCTGCCTTGCTGATGCCAGGCCTCGAGCTGTTCCCGCACGGCCGGCTCATGTTCCGGCGATTGATCAACCACCAGGATCTCAGCGGCGCGGCAGGTTTGGCGCAGCAGCATCTGGATGGTGTTGATCAGCACCGTTTCGCGCCGGTAGGTGGGGATGACCACAGACAGCCCGGGAGCGGGCGGGCAGGGTGGCGGCACGGATGAGGTCGGTAGCATGGGCTCACCATAACCGATTTGGCAGGGCGCTTGGATCGGTGGCTGCGTGCGCTGCCTGCTGGGCATTGCCGGCGGCATTGCATATACTGAACCGCGCTGGCCAGGGGATGTCAGCCATGTCTTGCACGACCCGTGCCCTGCCGTGTTTGCAAAGCTTGTCCGACCCCCGATGGAATGGGCTGTGCCGTATCTGTGACATGCGGACCAGCCTGTAATTGCCTGGAGAACACCGTCATGTCGAAGTATTGCAAGACTTGTTACCCGTACGTCCTGGTTTTATCCCTGGCCCTGTTCGCGCCGGCCTGGCTGGCTGCTGAATTACCGCCTGCACAAGAGCGGGCGACAGCCGGGCAGGCGGTCGCGATGGTGGCTCGCGCCATCGCTTATTACGATGAACACGGGCGCGAGGCCACATTTGCCGCCATTGAAGACAAGCAAGGCGAGTTCGTTGACCGCGATTTATATATTTTCGTGTACGGCCCGGGCCGCACCATCGTGGCTCATGGCAGCAATACCGCGCTGGTGGGAACCGTTGCCGATACCCTGATCGACGTGGACGGTGTGCCGTTTGGTGCGATGTTCATGGATCAGGCCACCGCGGAAGGTATCTGGGTGGATTACAAATGGCATGACCCGGTCAGCCGCGAGGTGCTGCCCAAAACCAGCTGGGTGGTGCTGCACGATGGTTATATTTTCGGTGCGGGAATCTACCAACCGGAGCCCTGAGTCCGCAAGCCAGGAGCTGGCGAAAAGATCCTTTCCAGCGTTGGGCTGTTGCGAGGTGCGCAGCGCTGGAACTGAACTTCTGATTATTGTCAATCCCCCTGAAGACACCCTGTCTTCAGTCATACAGACAAAGGCCTTGCCCGGGCCTATGATGGCGCACTTTTTTCATTGTCAGGTGTGGTTTCATGAACATTCAATGGGTGCGTTTTAGCGTAGTTCTTTGTTTGATGGCACCGTTACCGGCGGTGGCTGCGCTGACTTGCGATGCCGGTTTCCGCAGCGTTACGCAACAACTCAAGGTCAACGAGATTGCCACGGATCTTGAGCCGCTGGTGATTTACGAAAACGGCCAGGAGTTTACCCTGGCTACCGGTGGCACCGGCTCGCTGTCCGGCATCATCACCACGTGGTTGTGGGAGCACGGCGGTACGTTTGTAGAACAGCAGAATACGCTGGATTTCGGCACGCTGGAGTTTGACCGGGCCGATACCGCGGCCGAGCTGGTGCGGGTACAGGCGCATGGCCGCATCACTATCCGCTTCTGTCTTCCCGCCAATGCCCAAAGCACGACCATTCACGCGGTATTTGCCGATTCAGTGGTGCGCGGTGTGCAAACCACGGTGGGGCATGTGCGTGACAACCGCATTAACGCGGTGGCCAGCCGCGCCACTGCCGCCTGGTTCCGCAAGTTCAACGAGGGCAAGGAACGCAGTGGCTCGGAACAAATGCTGCGTATCATGCGGCAGCATTACGGCGCCACCGCACCGCGCGTGGTCACGGAGCGCCAGGTCATCACGCTGAACGAGATGTACAGCGCTGCGCTGGCATCAGAGCAGTTGACCGGCGGCAACGACCTGAATATCGACGTCGAAGGCAGCACGATATATGTTGAGCGTGCGCCCACCCGCATGTGTTTCAGCAGCGCTACTACCGGGTTCTGGGTGGATAACGTCAACCGGCTGCTTGATGATCAGTGCGTTACCGGGCTGGAGAATCTGCGCGGCAAACGTTACGTGGCGATGACCGATGGCTGGCTGAAAACCGGCACCATCGAAAATGCCGAACTGGGCTACATGCTGGTGTCCCACGATTGCGATGCTGGTATTGGCACCGTGTCGGTGAGCTTTGG
>JBFIHZ010000233.1:0-6769 GCA_041601535.1 Lysobacterales bacterium
CTCGGGCCTTACCGCCCCCCAGGCCAATGTGATTTTCACCCTGGGCAATACGGATGGCCTGACCTGCAGCGATATCGGTGCCAGGACGCTGATCACCAAGGGCACACTGACCGGCATTATTGACCGGCTGGAAGCCAAGGGCCTGGTGCAGCGCTGGGGTGATGAAAACGACGGCCGCCGCATCATTGTGGATCTGACCGCCAAGGGCAAAAAAGTATTCCAGCGCGAATTTCCACGCCACGTGGGCCGCCTTAAAGATCACTTCAGCAACCTGTCAAAACGCGACCGTGACCAGGCAACCCAGTTATTGAGTAAAGTCTCCGCCCTGTTCTGAGCAGGCGCGCTCGACACCCGTTCACATCCGGTCCCTTGCCCTGAATGTGCGGGCAAGCCGGCCAGCGCTGGTTTAGACTACGCCTCATGGATTGGACCATTCTCTGGTGGATCGTCACCGGCCTGCTGATCATCGCGGGCCTGGTTGGCACGGTGGTGCCCGCCCTGCCCGGTGTGCCGCTGGTATTTTGCGGCCTGCTGCTGGGCGCGTGGATCGGTGATTTCGCCACGGTGGGCTGGATTACCATTGGTATTTTCGCCGCACTCACGGTGGTCGCGCAGCTGGTTGATTTCCTGGCCAGCGCCTTTGGCGCACGCTATGCGGGTGCCGGTGTGAGGGCATTCTGGGGCGCCACGATCGGAGCCATCGTCGGCATATTTTTCGGCATACCGGGTCTGGTACTTGGCCCGTTTATCGGTGCGGTGCTGGGGGAAATCAGCGGCGGTGCCAACCTGCGTCAGTCCGGTAAGGCCGGTGTAGGTGCCTGGCTGGGTATGGTGGTTGCCACCGCATTCAAACTGGGCGTGGCCTTCCTGATGGTGGGTATCTTTATTTTTCAGCTGGGCTGGCAATACGCCAACTAGGCAAGCCCGCCAGAAAAAAGTCAGCGGGGGCAGCACGGTCAGCGCAGCTGCACACCCCACAGCCGCAAGAAAACGGCACAGAGCGCCCGTCTTTGCTGCACATCAGAGCAGGTAATCGCGCAGTGCAGCGAACTCAGCCGGTAACGTGGTGGACAGAATGTCCTTGTCGCGCACCGCCAGCAGCTCCGCGGGCAGTGGCACGTCGATATCCAGTGTTTCCTCGATCACTTCAAGAAACTTCGCCGGGTGAGCAGTGCACAAGAACTGGCCTTCCTCGTCGTCCTGCAAGGATTCAACCAGCCCGGCCCAGGCCAATGCACTGTGCGGATCGGCCAGGTAGCCCTGCGCCCATAATTTTTGCATGGCTGCACGGGTGGCCTCATCATCCAGTGAACAGGAACTGAGCAATTGCTGCAAAGGCAGGCCGTGGCGCTGCTCCAGCTCCAGCACCCGTGGGAAATTGTTCGGCAGTGAAATATCCATGGCGTTGGTGATGGTGGCCACCGTCGGGTGGGGATCCCACTGCCCGGAAGCCAGAAAGCGCGGCACGGTGTCGTTGGCATTGGTGGCGGCCAGCATGCGCTTGTAGGGCAAGCCCAAAGCCCGCGCGACCAGACCGGCGGTGACATTGCCAAAGTTACCACTGGGCACGCAGAACACCAGGTTTTCCAGCTGCCTGGCCTGCGCCGCACCTTCAAAGTAATAGCACACCTGCGCCAGCAAACGGGCGATATTGATGGAGTTGGCGGAGTTCAGGCCGATGCGCTGTTTCAGCTCGGTGTCATCAAATGCCTGTTTCACCAATTTCTGGCAGGCGTCGAAATTGCCCTCGACGGCCACCGTGCGCACATTACCCCCCAGCGTACAAAACAATTTTTCCTGCAGCACGGAGATGCGGCCCTTGGGATAAAGCACCACGACTTCGATACCGGGCTGACCGTAATAGGCATGAGCCACCGCGGCACCGGTGTCACCCGAGGTGGCGGTGAGGATGGTCATCGGACCACCATCATGGAACTGTGCCACGCATTGCGCCATAAAGCGGGCACCAAAATCCTTGAACGCCAGCGATGGGCCATGAAACAGTTCGAGTGCGCTGACACGGCCCTCCAGGTCGGTGGTTTTAACCGGGAAATCAAACGCGGCCGCCACCATTTCCTGCAGACGCGGCTCTGGGATTTCGTCACCAATCAGGTGACCCAGTAGCGCCACGCTGCGCGGCACCATTTCCAGGTCCAGCAGACCCGGCACATCTGCCATGGCCGTGAAGGTGCGGGGAAAGTACAAACCCTGATCCCGACCCAGGCCGGTGAGTACCGCATGCCGGAAGCTGGTTTGCTCTTCCGGATGCTTGATATTGATGAGTTCCACGACTCAGGCTCCTCGGTGAAAACGGATCATGCGATACTGCGTGCACCACCCAGGTCGGCGCGGCAGATATGCACAAAGCCGGTGTCATTTTTCTGGTAGTTCTGCGCCAGCCAGTCGGCTGACTGTTGCGCCAACTGCTCGTCGTCCACAAGAGCGAAAACGGTCGGCCCTGAACCCGAAATGCCAAACGCCAGCGCGCCCAGCTCGCGTAAGGCGGTGTCGGCCGCGTCAAAACCGGGCAACAATTTGCGGCGGTGGGGTTCGGCGATCAGATCGACCATGCAACTGGCGGCCAACTTCGTTTTGCCGGTATACAGCGCGTGAACAAACTCGGCGAACTGGGCGCCGTGTCGCACCACGGTGGCGCGGGGCAGTTGTTCGGGCAACACGGAACGGGCTTCGCGCGTGACCAGTTCGGTGCCCGGCCAGCACACCACTGCCTGCCAGCGCGCCGGCCAGGGCAGGGCGTACTCCGACAGACCGCCGGGCGGGCACAAGCGCAGACCGCCGTACAGGCAGGGCGCGATATTATCCAGATGCACTTCGCCGCTGATGCCCCCTTCAACTTCGGCCATCAGGCGGAACAGGTCGCGCGAACCCAGCGCATGGTCGTGCCAGCGGTTCAGTGCTTCCAGCGCGGCGACTACCGAACTGGCGCTGGAACCGAGCCCGCTGCCAATGGGCAGGCGCTTGTTCAGCACCAGCTCCAGTGGCTGCACCTCAAGACCTTTGCTGGCCAGCGCTTTCTGATAACTGCGGCAGCACATCAGCACGATGTTTTTTTCCGCATCAGCCGGCAATTTATCGGCGAACGGGCCCTCCACGCTGAGCTTCCACTCGTCCTGCGGCTGCGGCAGGATTTTCACGGTATCACCCAACAGCGTGCCATCCACTGGCGCCAGAGCGAGGCCCAGCGCATCAAAACCAACCGACACGTTGCCAATGGAAGCCGGCGCGAACACCGTCAGGGCGCTGTCGCGCCGCACACCCCGGGAAGTCATGAGCGTTGATCCAGTGGCCGCCAGACCGTGCGCAGCACATCACCAAACACACCCGCGGCAGTAACGGCGGCACCGGCGCCATAGCCCCGCAGCACCATCGGAATGGGCTGGTAGTAACGCGTATAAAGCACCAGCGCGTTCTCACCATCACGAATCGCGCCCAGCGGTTTTTCCCGCGGCACCGCTTCAACGGCCACGCGGCAGCGGCCGTCGGCCACACTACCCACGTAACGCAGCACCTGCCCGTTGGCGCGGGCCTGTTCCGCCCGTTCGCCAAAGGCGGCATCCAGTTGCTGCAGCGCACCAATCAGGTCAGCCTCGGCAACGTCAGCCAGTTGATCCATGGGCACCACGGCTTCAACTTCCACGTCATCCAGTTCAAGCTCCAGGCCGACTTCGCGCGCAATGATCAGCAGCTTGCGGGCCACATCCATGCCGGACAGGTCATCGCGCGGATCCGGCTCGGTATAACCCAGCTCCATCGCCTTGGCCACGGCTTCCGACAAGGCCATGCCGTCTTCCACCAGACCGAAAATCATGGACAGGGATCCGGACAGAATGCCTTCGAAAGATTTCAGTTCATCGCCGGAGCGAATCAGCGCCTGCATGGTATCGATCAGTGGCAAGCCCGCACTGACGTTGGTTTCGTACAGGAACTTGCGGAAGTTGTTGTTCGCCGCCGTACGCATTTCACGGTAGTAATCCAGTGAGGCGGTATTGGCCTTCTTGTTGGCCGCCACCACGTTGAACCCGGCCGACAACAGGCGCGAATATTCGCTGGCCAGTACTTCATCGGTGGTGCAATCCACGATGGTCGGGTTCAGCAGACCGAGTTTTTCACGAATGGCGATAACGTCTTCGAATTTCCACGGCTGGGCATCCCGTTCAAACGTCTCACGCCAGCTGGCCAGGTCAATCACATCATCAGCCACCAGCAGGCGCGAACTGTTGGCAATGGCACGTACGCGCAATTCCATATCCTGTTCCAGCAGGCTGGCCGACTGGCGCTGGAACTGGCTGAGCAGCTCGCTGCCCACGTTGCCGCAGCCCAGCAGGATGATATCGATGTGGGTGGTGTGGCTGAAAAACGCGGTGTGGCATGCACGCGTGGCGGACTGGGCGTCTTCGCCCTTGACCACGACCGCAATCGCACACTCATTGGAGCCCTGCGCGATCACTTCAACATTAACCCCGGCCGAGGAAATGGCGGTAAGGAAACGCGCGGCAATGCCACGGTAGTGCTTCATGCCTTCACCCACCAGTGAAATCACAGCGCGCTTGCCCTGCACGATGATTTCGCCGATCAGGCGGTGCAGGCGTTCAAAGTGAAACTCCTCTTCCAGTGCTTTTCGCGCCGCTTCGGCATCGGCCTGGCGCACGCACAGCGTAATGCTGTACTCGGACGAAGACTGCACGATCAACAGTATCGAAATCGATTTGCTGGCCAGCGCATCCATCACCCGCCGGGCAATACCCACGCGGCCGCGCAGTCCACCGCCCTGCAGCGTGATTGAAGCAATCTGCTCCAGGTGCGAGATGCCGCGCACCACGTGCACGCGTTTTGCCTCGCGGTGAATCAGGGTGCCGGGCCGCGATGGGTCATAGGTGTTACGGATTTCGCACAGAATGTCGTTGGCTGCCAGCGGTGTCAGCGCCTTGGCGGAAATGACCTTGGCGCCAAAGTAGCTCAGCTCCATGGCCTCTTCATAACTGACTTCGTCCAGGCAATGGGCGCTGGCCACGATACGCGGGTCAGCGGTGTAAAAACCGTCCACGTCTTTCCAGATCTGGTAACGGCTGGCGCCAGCAGCCGCGGCGATCGCGGCGGCCGAGTAGTCGGTGCCATTGCGCCCCAGCAACTGGATTTCGCCATCCGCGTTACGGCCGTAGAAACCCGGCAGGACCAGCACCTTGATGTCATCGGTCAGACGCTCACGCAAACGCGGGGCGGCCGCCTCGATATCCACCAGCGAATCCATCCAGCTGTCATTGGCCAGCGGCAACACGTCGGTATCGGACCAGGCTGCGGCAACACCCTGCTGGGTGAGCAGGTCCACCATCAGGCGGCTGCTGAAACCCTCGCCGCTGGCCAGAATGCGCGCACGGATGCGGTCCGGGCACTGGCCCAGCAAGCGCACGCCTTCAATGCTGCGGGTGAGCTGTTCGGTCTGTTCTTCCAGCCAGGCGGCCGCCAGCGGAGCGCTCAGCCCTTCGTCGGCCATCGCGGTGATGACCGCCTGCTGCAGGACCAGGGCCTGATCCAGGTGGTTCTTGCCATTGGCGCCGGTCACCGCCTCGTCGATGGCGGCCACCAGCAAATCGGTAACACCTTTTACCGCGGACAGCACCACGATGACCTGGCCATCACCGCCGTGATGCATGATGACTTCGGCACTGGCGCGGAAGCCAACGATATCCGCCAGTGAAGTGCCGCCAAACTTCTGTACCAGCAAATCGCTGGCGCGGGACTTGCCGGAGGTATCTGAACGACTCATTCCGAACCTCCCGACTGATAGGCATCACGATGCACCGAGCGCATGGCACGGCCGGATGGATCATTCATTTCCTGTAGCGCCTTGTCCCACAAAATCGCTTCCGGCGTGCTGCAGGCCACGGTCGGCCCGCCCGGCACGGTCTGTGCGGCGGAACTCAGCGGGAAATGTTTCTCGAAAATGGTGCGGAAATAATAGGCTTCCTTGGAAGCCGGCGTATTGAATGGAAAGCGGCCTGCCGCACGTGCCATCTCGGCGTCGCTTACCTGGCTGGCGGCATGGTCTTTCACGCCATCGATCCAGCCATAGCCCACGCCATCGGAAAACTGTTCTTTCTGCCGCCAGGCAATGGACTCGGGCAGCATGTCGCTGAACGCCTCGCGCAGGATATGCTTTTCGATGCGGCCGTTGCCGATCATTTTCTCTTCCGGGTTGATGCTCATGGCCACATCCATAAACGGCGTATCCAGGAAGGGTACGCGGGCCTCCACACCCCAGGCGGCCATGGCCTTGTTGGCCCGCAGGCAATCATAGCTGTGCAGGCGCGACAGTTTGCGTACGGTTTCCTCGTGGAACGCCTGCGCATTGGGCGCCTTGTGGAAATACAGGTACCCGCCAAAAATCTCATCCGCGCCTTCACCGGACAACACCATCTTGATACCCATGGCGTGAATTTTCCGCGCCATCAGGTACATGGGCGTGGCGGCGCGAATGGTGGTCACATCATAGGTTTCGAGGTGATAGATCACCTCGTCCAGCGCATCCAGCCCTTCCTGGATGGTAAAGGTAAAGCCGTGATGCACGGTGCCAATGTGGTCGGCCGCCAGTTGTGCTGCCGCCAGGTCCGGCGACCCTTCCAGGCCCACTGCGAAGGAGTGCAGGCGGGGCCACCAGGCCGGGCTGCGCTCATCATCGTCCACCCGCATGGCCGCATGTCTGGCTGCCAGTGCGGCGGTGATGGATGAATCCAGTCCGCCGGACAGCAAA
>JBFIHZ010000234.1:0-6768 GCA_041601535.1 Lysobacterales bacterium
CCGGCAACCCCTGTTACGATCAGTTTCACTGTTGCTCCTGGTAATACTGCATGGCACCCACACCGGTACTCCGGCTCGCTTAACGGCAGCATTGTAACCGCAGCGAGATTACAGAATGAAAAAAGGCACCCCAGGGTGCCTTCTTTCTTCCCGGTAATTAGCTCGGGCTTTACTCGATACCCAGCAACTCCACCTGGAAAACCAGTGTGGCATTGGGCCCGATTGGGCCGCCACCGGCTTCACCATAGGCCAGCGCAGGCGGGATATAAAACATGAACTTGCTGCCTACCGGCATCAACTGAACACCTTCGGTCCAGCCCGGGATCACCTGATCCAGCGCGAAGGAAATCGGCTCGCCACGGGCATAAGAGCTGTCGAACTCTTCGCCATTGAGCAAGGTACCCTTGTAATGCACGCGCACCTTATCGGTGGCCGCCGGTCTCGGGCCTTCACCCATTTCCAGTACTTTATACTGCAATCCGCTGTCGGTGACCTGAACCCCTTCTTTCATGCGGTTTTCCAGCAGGAATGCATCACCTTCTTTGGCATTGGTACCCGCCAGCGCCTTGCGCTCCGATTCAGCCTCAGCGCGCCGCTTGGCGATAAAGGATTCACGGATACTGGCCGCTTCTTCCGGGGATAAGGCCGGGGTTTCGCCGTTATAAGTGGTGCGGATGGCGTCGAACAGGGAATCCAGGTCCAGCGAGCTACCCTGTTCTTTCAGCGATGTGCCGATATCCATGCCAATGATGTAGCCCAGCTTCTGGGCTTCGGTTTCCAGCTCTGCTGCCGCAGCATTGCCGCCCAGCAGCGTGGCTGTCGCCAGCATGCCCAGTGCGATTAAACTTCTCATTACCTGTTTTCTCCTTGCAACAAAATTATGTGCCCCAGCCCGGCCGACAGCTAGCCAGCGGGCAATCCGAGCAGCGGATTGTCCTCTTATACAGCCTTCGTGGCAAATCACACGGTAGACCGTGAACCATCCATACAGTTCAGATATTCACAGTGCCATTGCTCAAGCTGCCAGCGCGTGCACCTGATGCAGCAAAATTACTTGCAATTGTAACTGCTAGTGTTATACTTCACTACAACACTAAAGCAAAATACAGACAATCAGGACGAGCACCATGTTCAAGTACCGGAAAAAATCACCCTTTCGGATTCCAGACAAACTGGCAGCTTTTAGCGCACTAATGCTGCTGGTCAGCGTTGCATTGGGCGGCAGCATGGCTTCCCAGCCCCTGGCTGAGCCATTGAACGACACGGCCCAGGATTCGCAGCCAGCCGATGACACGCCGGAATTCACGGCACAGAAGCCCTCCACATTCCGGGTTTCCTTGTTCCTGTTCACGCGTTAGGCCGGTTTGTGTCGTCTCGCTGGAATGATGTTGAGCCAATTTATTGGCAACTCAAAGAACGCACCGTTGCAATGATCCTGGATGGCAGCCTGGCCGAAGGTGATGCACTGCCTTCGGTGCGCACGGTTGCCTCCAATTTCCAGCTCAACCCGATCACGGTTTCCAAGTCCTACCAGGCACTGGTGGATGACGGCCTGGTGGAAAAACGCCGTGGCCTGGGGATGTTCGTGTGTGCGGGAGCGCGTGCCAAGCTGATCGCTTCAGAGCGGCGGCGCTTTCTGGATACGGAATGGCCGGCCATGCTGAAACGTATCGAAGACCTCGGACTGAGCCTGAACGACCTGGTGCAGGACAAAAACCAAACGGGGGAAGACAAGCAATGAACCCGATCATTTCCGCGCGCGGCCTGAGCAAGCGTTACGGGCGCACCGTGGCCGTAGACAATGTCGACCTGGACATCGCCAGTGGCCGCATCATCGGCCTGATTGGCCCAAACGGCGCCGGTAAAACCACGGTGATGAAAGCCATTCTCGGCCTGACCACGTTCGAGGGCGAGCTGCAGGTGCTGGGCAGGAATCCGGCACGTCAGCGGGCCGCATTGATGGAAGACGTCTGTTTCGTGGCTGATGTTGCGGTGCTGCCACGCTGGATACGGGTATGGCAATTGCTTGAGCTTACCCGCCAGCTGCATCCGAAATTCGACCCCGAGCTGTGCCGCCAGTACCTGGCGCGCACCAAAATCACCCCTCAACACCGCGTAAAACAATTGTCCAAGGGCATGGTGGCGCAGTTGCACCTCGCGCTGGTGATGGCCATCGACGTCAAGCTGCTGGTGCTGGATGAGCCCACGCTGGGACTGGATATTCTGTACCGCAAGCAATTCTATTCCAACCTGCTGAACGATTATTTTGATGACCAGAAAACCATCATCATAACCACTCATCAGGTGGAGGAAGTCGAACACATACTCACTGACCTGATCTTTATTGATAACGGAAAAATTGCGCTGGATTGCTCCATGGACGCGGTGCAGAGCGATTACGTGGAGCTTATGACCCACCCGGCGCAGGCTGCGGCGGCGCGCGCATTGCAACCGCTGAATGAGCGCAGCCTGTTCGGCCGTCACGTTTTCCTGTTCCACGGCGCAGACCGTGACCAACTGGCTTCACTGGGTGAACTGCATACCCCCAGCGTGGCAGACCTGTTCGTGGCCAAGCTGGGCGGAGGTGAACGATGAACCGCCTGGTGGCGCTGCTGCGCCGGGAGTTCTGGGAAAACAAGGGTGCTTTTCGCACCACCCCGCTGGTGTTCGGCGGCATCGCCATTGCACTGTGCCTGATGGCCATCATTACCACTGTTTACTTTGATAATGATTTATACACCTTCCGCGAGATCGTCCGCGCGTTCGGCCAGCAGGAGGAAGCAACCCGCAGCATAATCCTGCAGCAAATCCTGCTTGGTTCTTCGGTCATCTTTACCACAGTGCTGTCGGTAGTGGTGTTTTTCTACCTGTTGGGTGCGCTGTATGACGACCGCAAGGACCGCAGCATCCTGTTCTGGAAGTCACTGCCCGCCTCCGATACGCTGACGATTGCATCCAAGCTGCTGTCTGCGATGGTGGTGGCGCCGGTGATCTTCTGGGCCGTGTTCGTAGTGACCCAGATTCTGCTGGCCCTGATTCTTTCAATCATGGTGTTGAGCGTGGGTGAAAATCCGTGGCAGCTGTTCCTCGGCCTGACCAACCCGCTGCACGGCTGGTCGCTGCTGCTGGTCAGCTATCTCGCGGCCGGCATCTGGTTTTTACCGTTCTATGGCTGGCTGCTGCTGGCCTCGGCTTTTGCGCCGCGCACGCCGTTTTTGTTCGCCGTGCTGCCGCCGCTGGTGTTTGCCATTCTGCAGTACTGGATTGACTTCCTGCGCACCTTTACCTTCAACAGCGGCCTGTTCGGGCTGATTGGTGACTGGATATCCAACAGCCCGGCCATACTCACCGTGCAGGTACATGATGGCAAGGGTTCACTGGCCCTGGGCACACCGATGAACAGCGCGTTTGACCACTCCGTCAACCTGGCAAATATGCTTTCCCGCCTGTTCTCACTGGAAATGCTCGGCGGCCTGGCGGTGGCCGCCGTATTCCTGTCCGCCGCTTTATGGCTGCGGCGGCGCGCCACCGACAGCTGATTCAGCCCTTGATGCCGCCCCGGGTGATGTCCAGCGGGTCCAGCAGGCGGTCCAGTTCTTCCGCCGACAGGTCAGTCATTTCCAGCGCCACATCCTTGATGGGCCGGCCCTGCTTGTAGGCCGCCTTGGCGGTGGCCGCCCCCAGTTCGTAGCCGATAACCGGATTCAGTGCGGTCACCAGGATCGGGTTGCGCTGCAGGGCATTGTCAATATTGTCCTGCCGCACACGGAAGCCACTGATCGCTGAATCCGCCAGCAGGCGGCTGCTGGATGCCAGGATTTCCAGGCTCTGCAACAGGTTGTAGGCCACTACCGGCAGCATCACATTCAGCTGGAACAGGCCCGACTGACCTGCAACAGTGATGGTGGCATCATTGCCGATGACTTGCGCACACACCATGCACAGCGCTTCGGGAATCACCGGGTTGACCTTGCCGGGCATGATGGATGAGCCGGGCTGCAGCGAAGGCAGTTCGATCTCGCCAAAGCCGGCCAGCGGACCGGAGTTCATCAACCGCAAATCGTTGCCGATTTTCATCAGCGAACAGGCCAGCGTTTTCAGTTGGCCGGACAGCTCCACCGCGGCATCCTGTGAGCTGATGCCCTCAAAATAGTTGTCAGCGGAGCGGAAACCGAACCCCGTTTTATCCTTCAGCGCTGCGGCAACCCGTGGACCAAACTCCTCATGGGCATTGATACCGGTGCCCACCGCCGTGCCGCCTTGCGGCAGCTTGCGCACCCGCTTCAACGCGCTCTTGATGCGTTTGATGTCGGAACGGATTTGCGCCGCCCAGCAACCCAGCTCCTGGCTAAAGGTTACCGGCATGGCATCCATCAGGTGGGTGCGCCCGGTTTTGGCAATGCCATCGAGTTCTTCAGCCTTGATATCCAGCGTGGCCGCCAGGTGTTTCAGCGCCGGCAGTAATTTTTCCCTGGCCACCAGACAGGCGCTGACCTGAATGGCGGTGGGAATGACGTCATTTGAGCTCTGCCCCATGTTGACGTGATCATTGGGGTGAATGCTGTTGTTGGCCGCCGTTCCATCGCCCGCGGCGGACGCCGCATTGGCCAGGTGGGCGATCACTTCATTGGCATTCATGTTGGTGCTGGTGCCGGAGCCAGTCTGGAAAATATCAATCGGAAAGTGATCATTTACTTCTCCGCCAGCCACCTGCCGGGCAGCCTGTTCAATGGCCCCTGCGCGCTCGGCATCCAGCAGGCCCAGTTCGCGGTTGGCGCGGGCGGCAGCTTCCTTGATCAAACCCAGGGCGCGAATAAACTCCGCCGGCATGGTCAGCCCGCTGATGGGGAAATTCTGCACTGCCCGCTGCGTTTGCGCGCCCCACAGGGCGCTGGCCGGAACCTTGAGTTCGCCCATGCTGTCGCTTTCGGTTCTGTATTTGTCTGACATTTCCTGCTCCGTAACATAAAGATCTGGGTGGCAATCCGCCATTGTAAAAGCAGAACGCTGTCGGTGTAAGCACCTGGTCCAATTCCGCAGCGGCCGCGGATCGCCAGGCGGCGGTGTTCACGGGCGTCTGGCACCAGTAGAATATGGCCCCGGACCTACCTACCCAGCCATAACAGGAATACAAGTGTCGTGATGGAATTGTCAGAAATCACCGCGATTTCGCCGGTCGATGGCCGCTATGCCAATAAAACCGCAGAGCTGCGGCCCTACTGCAGTGAACATGGCCTGATTCGGCGCCGTGTCACCGTCGAAATCGAGTGGTTCAAAGCACTGGCCGCCGAGCCGGCCATCACCGAACTACCTCAACTTTCCGCCGATGCACTTAAGGTTTTGCAAAACCTGGATGATGCCTTCAGCGTGGACGACAGTTTGCGCATCAAGGCCATAGAGGCAACCACCAATCACGACGTCAAAGCGGTGGAGTATTTCCTCAAGGAAAAATTTGCAGCCTGTGACGGCCTGGCAGCCCATGCCGAATTCCTGCATTTTGCCTGCACCTCTGAAGACATCAACAACCTGGCATACGCGTTGATGCTGCGTGATGTCTGCAATGACATTATTGAGCCGCAACTGCGCCACATCAGCGAGATTTTACGGCAACTGGCCCAGCAACATGCGGACCAGGCTATGCTGTCCCGCACCCATGGGCAATCAGCATCGCCAACCACCCTGGGCAAGGAACTGGCCAATACCCACCATCGGCTGCAACGCCAGCTGGGCTTTTTATCGGCGCAGGAATACCTGGGCAAGATCAATGGCGCAGTGGGCAACTTCAATGCCCACTGCGTGGCCTATCCCGAAGTCGACTGGCCGGCACTGGCGAGCCGCTTCGTGGAATCTCTGGGTCTTAAATGGAACCCCTACACCACCCAGATTGAACCGCACGACTGGGTGGCGGAACTGTTCCATACCCTGAGCCGCAGCAACACCATACTGGTGGACCTGGCGCGTGACATCTGGGGCTATATATCGATCGGATACTTCACCCAGAAACAGGTTGAAGGCGAAGTAGGTTCTTCCACCATGCCACACAAGGTTAATCCGATTGACTTTGAAAACGCCGAAGGCAATCTCGGCATCGCCAACGCGCAGTTGCTGCACCTGGCGGGCAAACTGCCCATTTCCCGCTGGCAGCGCGACCTGACCGACTCGACCGCGTTACGCTCGCTGGGCACCGCTCTGGGCCATATGCTGGTGTCCTGTGCCTCACTGCAGCGCGGCCTCGGCAAGCTGCAGGTGAATGCGGCTGCGCTCGAGGCCGACCTGGATGCCAACTGGGAAGTGCTGGCCGAACCCATCCAGACGGTGATGCGGCGTTATGGCCTGGAAAACCCGTACGAGCAACTCAAGGCCCTGACCCGCGGCAAACGCATCGAAGCCGAAGCCTTCCGTGACTTTATCGCCGGCCTGGACCTGCCGGATGAAGCCCGCCAGCAATTGCTGCAATTGACGCCCGCGGCCTATACCGGCAACGCGGCACAAATGGCGCGGGATGGTGACAAAGCCTGAACAACGGGCGACCGGATACCACCAGCAGAAATTATCGCATGAGCATATTCGCCAATAGCGGCCTGAACCAGCAGCAGTTCCTGGCGGATTACTGGCAGCAGCAACCCTGCCTGCTGCGCCAGGCATTTACCGGCTTCAGCCCGATGCTGGATGCCGATGACATCGCTGGCCTGGCGTGCGAAGAGCTGGCTGAATCGCGGCTGATATCGGGCCGTTTCAGCCGGCAGGACTGGACCGTGCGCCACGGTC
>JBFIHZ010000235.1:0-6767 GCA_041601535.1 Lysobacterales bacterium
GATACCGATGCCTTCAAGCGCTTTTTCCACGCCATGCTGCAGCGCGGCATCTACCTGGCCCCGTCGGCCTTTGAAGCCGGTTTTGTTTCCTCGGCCCACACGGAAGCACATATTGAAACCACCCTCAAAGCGGCGCGGGAAGCATTCGCCACGCTGGGTGGCTAAGCTGCTGCAAGCTGTTGTTCGATTCGGAGTGCGCAGCGTTCTGCCGCTCGGCCTTAACCCGGAGATTTTGTCAGGGCCATGCCAGGACTGGACCGGGGACCGCCTTGCAGGACACACCGTGAATACGTCCCTGTAGGTTAATCGGCAACATCCGTGTTGCCGATTGTCCTGCAAGGCGGTCCCCGGTCCTGTCGGTACAGGCCGGACCCAAGCCCAAGCGCTCCGATCCCTTGACCACCGCCCGGTGAAAAGAAGCTGGCCCTGAATCCCGTGAGGCGGTGGCGGGGCTGTGTTTTCAGAGGTGTATGAAACAGGGATGTTTCATCCAAGTCCCCAGGGATGGGTTTACGACGTCCTCTGAAAGCACAGCCCCGGCACCGCCGTCACCGTTCGATCAGGGGTTTCCCGACATGAAGGCATTTCTCGGGGGGAATTCAGCGGGGTCCGCACAGGCACAGGGAGCACCGCGGTCGCTGCCTTGAGGAACCAGGGGCCAGGCTTCAGTCCAGAAACAGGTCCTTCATCAACGGCTTGCCCGGCGCGACCTGGTAGTGGTCGAAGTTTTTCACGCCGGCGGCGCGCAGCACGTTTTCGTCAAGGAAGAAGTTGCCGGTACAGGATTTCGCATCGCGGGTCAGAATCTCATAGGCGGCGTCGGCCATGATCTCCGGCGTGCGGCAATTCTCCGCCGCCACTGCATCATCCAGCATATTGATTGCCGAGGTTGCGATAACGGTGCGGGGCCACAAGGCGTTGACTGCAATACCGGCCTCGCGGAACTCCTCCGCCATGCCCAGTACACACAAGCTCATGCCGTACTTGGACATGGTGTAGGCCACATGGTCCTTGAACCAGGCCGGGTTCAGGTTAAGCGGCGGCGACAGGTTCAAGATGTGAGGATTGGACGACTTCAGCAGGTAGGGAATGCAGGCGCGGCTGGCGGTATAGCTGCCGCGCACGTTGACATCAAACATGCGGTCGAAATGCTTCATCTGCAGTTCCTGCGTGTTCTGCAGCATGATGGCGCTGGCGTTGTTGACCAGGATGTCCACACCGCCAAACTCTTCGGCCGCGCGGGTGACCGCGGCATCTACTGCCGCATCGTCGCGTACGTCGACTTTCAGCGCCAGGCCCTTGCCGCCGGCCGCTTCAATGGCTTCCACGGTTTCGTGGATGGTGCCGGGCAGCCTGGGGTGGCGGCGGTCGGTCTTGGCGGCGACCACGATATTGGCGCCATCGCGTGCAGCGCGCAGCGCAATCGCCTTGCCGATGCCGCGTGAGGCGCCGGTGATGAAAATGGTTTGATCCCTCAAAACATGCCCACCCATGTCGAGTACTCCCAGTAGTTGTTATTGCCCGGTTGCTGGCTGGTTGCCAGGTTCCGCGGCTTCGCGTTGCTGGTATTCCGCGTGTCGCGCCAGACCTTCCAGCCGCAACACGCCCAGTCGGTTCAGAATTGCCTGGCGATCGTCTGAACCCAGTTGCTGGTGCCGGACAAAGCGGGTGGCATCGCCTTCCAGCACCACCTGTCCGCGCCCATGGCTACATATTACCTCGACCAGACCGCGCCGGTCTCCCCGCGAATGAAAAGCGCAGTTTGGAGCAGGCGCCGGTGCGAACATATTGGCCTGCAGCGGTGCCAGCTCGGCTGAGCCGTTCAGCCAGGCGTCGAACGAGGGTACCAGGTCAGCCTGGGAATGGACGTGGCCGTTGCTGCTGCCGGCGGTGAAACCCTCACCAATAATAAACGCGGGGATCTGCGAGTGGACATTGTCGCCAAAGCGCTCACGCTCATCGGGCGGGATGGGCGTCATGGAGCGATGATCGGACAGCACCAGCAAAACGCCGGTGTCGAAATAACCCGAGTGCCTGAGTTGCCGGAGAAAAGCACCGAACTCGCGGTCGGCATACTGCATGGCCAGTTGCAGCGAGCGTTGGCCTGAATCCGGGTCCATGTACGGTTGATGCGTGGTCACGGTTTCCAGCACCAGCAGGTAGGGTGCGGTGGCCTGCTCCAGCCAGGCGGCAGCGCGCTGGTACAGCGCCTGGTCTGAGGCAGCACCAAACGCATAGCGGGGCTGATCCTGGTAAAACGGGTGCTCGTTGCCTTCGACGTAATCAAAGCCCAGGTCTTGCAGCCAAAGCCCTTTCTGGTAAATATCCAGCGGTCCGGTAGTCAGGAAGGCGGTGTGATAACCCTGGTCTGAGAACACCGAGGGCAGGGTCCGTTCGATGCCCCACATGGAATGAAAAGGCGGGGTCTCAAACCAGTGCAGAAAGGGAGCCCACAGCGGCTGGCCGGCCAGTATGCCGACCAGGCCTTTGTCGGTGGAAAACCCGATGCTGTGAAAGTTGGTGAAGCGCAGTCCGCCAAGGGCGGCGTCGTCCAGCTGCGGAGTCCAGTTGCTGCTGCCGCCAAACAGGGCGCTGTGCCACAACGACCAGGATTCAAGCATGATGACGATCACATTGCGTCCGCCGGCCCCGGGCTGGCTGGTGGTGGTCGTCATGGTTTGCTGGCGTGCCGCTGCAGTGCGCAGTTCATCCGCTGCGGCATCCGAATAACGCTGCCGCTCGGTAGTGGCCAGGTTGGCGGCAAAGACATTGGTCACGGCCCAGTCGTTGACATAGGTTTCAGTGGGCAATACAACCGGCGCCGAAAGCGACAGCAGCAGAATGACCAGCAAAGCCAGGCGCTGGCCCCGGGTACGCATGGGCCGCAACAGGACCAGGCCGGTGAATACCAGCAGCACGCAAAGCAGGATGCCAAGCGTGGGCCAGGTGCCACCCATGCCGGATGAGAACTGGTCCCAGACGGCGGCGTAATCCTTGATGAACAGCTGCGCGTCGGACAAGAACAAGCGGGAATTGAACAGGCGGAAAACCACCACGTCGGCCAGGTGGATCAACAGCACCAGGCCCAGACCGGCCTGTAACAGACGTCCTGGCCAGTCCGGCCGGGGCAGGCCGGCCAGCAACAACACACCGGCGGCAAGGCTGACCATCACCAGATCCGCTTTCACCACGGCCAGATCAAAGCAGTCCGTGCACGCGATATAGGTACCGATTTTTGCTTCCACCACCTGTGTGCGCAGGTAGATCAACAGGGCCAGCAGGGCCAGAATCACGATCAGCCCCAGGCTGGAAACCAAATGTCGGCGCATCTTGTCGAATCCTGTTGCGGCGGTTCGGGCGTCAATTCCGTCAGTCAGACTGGTGTATGGACGGTGGTAACCGCGTGATGTAATCGGCAATCCATTATCATAACCACCTTCTGGCCGGACCACGAAGCCCGGGGCGGGCAAACCGGCCGTAGAATCACACCATCAATTCAGGACAATCGTGTGGAACCTGCTGGCTGGACACAAGAACTGCTGACCTGGTTAAACGCCAATCCGGGATGGGGCGCGGTCATTGTTCTGCTGGTGTCCTTCCTTGAATCGCTGGTTCTGGTTGGCATTTTGCTGCCGGGTATCATGATCCTGTTCGGCGTTGGCGCGCTGATCGGGCTGGGCGTACTGGACACCCTGCCGATCTGGCTGGCAGCCAGTTGCGGCGCCTTCCTGGGCGATGTCTTCAGTTATTACCTGGGCTATCGGTATCGTGAACACCTGTTGGAGGTGTGGCCGTTCTCGCGCTACCCGGGATTGATGGAAAGAGGCCTGCGGTTTTTCAACCGGCATGGCGCCAAGAGCGTGGTGGCCGGCCGTTTTATCGGCCCGCTGCGGCCCATCATACCGGCCGTGGTCGGCATCATGGGCATGCGTCCCACCCGCTTTGTGCCGGTCGACCTGGCGGCCAGTGTCGCCTGGGCGCCGACATTCCTGTTACCCGGCATTTTGTTCGGTGCCTCGCTTGAGGTGGCTTCCGAATACACCGGCCGGCTGACCGTGGTGCTGGTGATCCTGCTGATCGTGCTGTGGCTGACCTGGTGGGGCGTGCGTATGGTCTATGAGCCGCTGGCCAGCCGTTCGGCACGCTGGATGCGGCATGGTATTCGCTGGACCCGCCGACACCCCATCCTGGGGCGAATCACCGGGCCGCTGCTGGACCCGTCCCAGCCCGAGGTGCTGTCGGTATCCATGCTCGGCCTGCTGCTGGTGGTGCTGTTCTGGGGCCTGTTGATGTTGTTGTTCCTGTCGCCCTTTTCATCGCAGCCACAAGCGTTGGATCAGGCGGTGCGCGACCTGGCCCTGTCCCTGCGCAACCACCTGGCCGATCCGCTGATGGTGGCGGTGTCGGTGCTGGGGCACTGGCAGGTCATTCTGCTGTCCAGTTCGGCTGTGCTGCTGTGGTTGATGGGCGCACGCCGCAAGCATGCGGCCGTGCACTGGCTGGTGGCCATTGGCGGTGGCTGGGTGTTGCAGTTGGTGTTGGCCTGGAGTCTGCGCGCCACGCCGCAGGTGTTTGAGTTGCCGCAGGCGGCCGTGCTCAGCCCCAGTTCCGCGATGAGCCTGGCCACCGTTGTGTTCGCTTTTTTCGCGATCATGATTGCCCGCGAAGTGAAACGCAAACACCGGCAGTGGCCGTACCTGGCTGCCGCATTGATGCTGATCCTGCTGGTGCTGGCGCGGCTGTACCTGGGGCTGGAATGGCTCAGCGGCGCTTTGATGGGACTGCTGCTGGGCCTGGCGTGGACAGCCATTGTCGGTATCGCCTACCGGCAGCGTGCCGGCCGGCCGTTCTCAGGCGCGGTGGCCGGGCTGATATTTTACGGTGCGGTGTTCCTGCTGTTCAGCTGGCGGGTGGCCCAGGAAGTGCCCGGGGAACTGCATGCCTTGCAGGCCGTCGCACCCAGCCAGCACATGTCGGAAAGCATCTGGTGGGATAAAACCTGGGTCGATTTACCGATTGATCGCACCGGGGTTTACTCGGTGGCGTCGCGGCGTTTCAACGCCCAGGTGGCGGTGCCGCCCGATGTCATGGCGGACCTGCTGGCCGGTGATGGCTGGGAACGGGTGCCGGAAAGCGATTGGCGCTGGGTTCTGCAGGCGCTCAACCCAGAGCCGAATGAAGCCTCTCTGCCGTTACTGGGCCGTGCCTTCCGCGGGCGCTCCGAAGCCTTGCTGATGCGCAAGATGAACCCGAACAGCGGGCAGTGGGTCACGGTGCGTATGTGGGATTCCGGTGTGCGGCTGGTGCCCGGTGAGCGCATCCTTTACCTGGCGCAGATTTCGGAAGAGGAACTGGTACAGCGGTTCGGCCTGTTCAGCTACTGGCGCTCCGCGCCGTTCGACGTCAACGGCATGGTACTGCTGCGCAAAACGCTGGGCAGCCTGCAGCAAAAAGCCGTGGGTAAGGATCTTCTGCTGTTACGCCAGGCCCCGCAGCCGGCCGGGCCCGACCGCCATCAGTCAGACTGAAAACGGGGCAGTATTTCCAGCAGATCCTGCAGCCGGGCAATGGGATCGTCCATTTCAAGCAACTGCTGCTTTTCCACCACCGACAGCGGCAGCAGTTCAGACAGACGGTAACCTACCCAGGCGGCATCCTGCAGGCTTTCCGGGGTAAACGAGGGATAGTTCTGGCCAACCTTTTCCATAAACCGGTCCAGCACCTGGCACAGCACCGAGTAATTTGGCGGCACGTCGGAGCGGGCGGGCTCCGGCAGCAGGGCGACCTGTGCCAGCAGCAAGCCGTCCTTCTGTTTGCGCGTCTGGCGGATGACAAACCGGCTGGTGCCAATTGCTGATACACCGAGCAGCCCGTCTTCCAGCGTGTACCAGTCCACGATGTGCGCCAGCGTGCCGGTTTCTGCCGTGCGCACCGGCGCCACGGCTTCCTCGCCTTCCATGATCAGGCACACGCCGAAGCCACTGTCGCTGCTGGCGCAGTTGCGCACCATGTCGAGATAGCGTTGTTCAAAAATGCGCAGCTGCAGGTAACCGTCCGGAAACAGCACGGTACGCAGCGGAAACAGCGGAACCTCAAGCGTGCTCATGTTCCTCTAGCATTTCGCTGAAGCGGCGGGGTGCGGCATCAAAGCCGCCATTGCTCATGAATACCACGTGATCGCCGCTGCGCACCGCGTCTTTCATCTGCTGCAACAAATCTTCGGTGCGGGTGACCACGCGGCCACGGCCTTCCATCGGGGCCAGTGCCTCCTGCGGATCCCAGTTGATGCCATCGCCGGCCATCAACCAGACGCGGTCGGCGGCCACCAGGGCGGGGCCGAGTTCGTCAATATGAATGCCGGCCCGCATGGTGTTACTGCGGGGTTCCAGCGCCACCAGCAGGCGTGCGTTGTGGATGTTGCGGCGCAGGCCTTCCAGGGTCAGCCGGATGGCCGTGGGGTGGTGGGCAAAATCGTCGTACACGCGGATGTCGCCCACCTCGGCGATCATTTCCATGCGCCGCTTGACGCCGCGGAATGACGACAGCGCCTGCAGCGCTTGCGCGGGCTCAACCCCTGCCGCCACGGACGCCGCCAGCGCGGCACAGGCATTCATCGCATTATGCCGGCCCTGCATGGCCCATTCGATGTCGCCCAGGTGCTGGCCCTGGTGGATAAAGCCCAGCTCGCTGCCGCCGGGCTTGTTCATCACCACCTGCCAGTCGGTTTCTTCCTCGCCCAGGCTGAACCGCTGCAGCTGGCTCCAGCA
>JBFIHZ010000236.1:0-6737 GCA_041601535.1 Lysobacterales bacterium
GCTGCGCGCCAGCACGCTGCGGCGGTCTTTCTGTAAACCGCGGTCCCAGCGGTTGCTGCCCGGGGGAATATGAAACCCGAAATCCTTCTTCCACAGGCGGGCACTGGCGTAATGGTCCTGCAGTTTCTTCACTTCGGACTGGAAAGCCGCATAAGTACCATCCCTGCTGTCGCTTTCCAGCAGACCCAGGGAAATCAGCTCCGGTGGATAATCCAGCCGCCGCAGGCCATCAAAATAGCTTTGCCGGCAGGGCATGCCATCCTTTACCGGTGTGAGTATCAGTACCGTGTTTGTTGCGTTCATTGGCGCAGGCCGGACGGGCGCAGCCGTCTTTGTTCCGGGTGGGTAGAGGCCATGATACTGAAGACAATTTTTCATTGCGACAATCCCACCCCCTTATGACGATATACTTTGTGCCTCTTTAACCGCAGCCTCGCCATATGGCCATGCCAACCCAGCCCCCAAATCGACAACACGTGCTGTGCATTGGCGCCGGACCCGCCGGACTCACGGCCGCCTGGAAGTTGTCACACGCCGGCGTCGGCGTGACCGTACTGGAACGGGATCCGCGGCACGTGGGCGGCATTTCACGTACCGAGAAGTACAAGGGCTTCCGCTTCGATGTGGGCGGACACCGTTTTTTCTCGAAATCGGCGGAAATCGAGGCGCTGTGGCAGCAAATCCTGGGTGACCAGCTGATCACCCGCCAGCGCAAATCGCGGATTTTTTACCGCGGCAAGCTGTTTGACTATCCCTTGCGGGCTTTCGATGCGCTGCGCAAACTGGGCTTTCTGCAATCGGCCTGGTGCATGGCTTCCTATATCAAGGCCCGCCTGTTCCCCATCCGCAACCCGCAAACATTCGAGGACTGGGTCACCAACCAGTTTGGCCACCGCCTGTTCAGCGTGTTTTTCGAATCCTATACCGAGAAAGTCTGGGGCATGAAGTGCAAGGAAATTTCCGCCGACTGGGCCGCGCAGCGCATCAAGGGCCTGTCGCTGGGCGGGGCGGTCAGAAATGCGCTTGCGCCGTCGTGGATGACGCGCAATGGCAAGACGCCCAAAACCCTGGTGGAACAGTTCCGTTATCCCCGGCTGGGGCCGGGGCAGATGTGGGAAGCGGCCGCCGAGCAGGTCAAAGCGGCCGGCGGCAAGGTGCTGCAGGGCATGGATGTTCACCGCCTGAGCCGCAACGCTGAAACCGGCGAGTGGACCGTGCACGCGCTGGACCCAGACGGCGAACGGCATGCATTCATGGCCGACCACGTGATTTCCTCGGCGGCCATCTCCGAGCTGATCGAGCACATTGAGCCCCGGCCGCCGGAATCGGTACTGCTGGCCGCACGGGCACTGCGTTACCGCGACTTCGTCACTGTTGCGCTGATCGTGCGCAACGTCGATATTTTCGACGACAACTGGATTTACATCCACGATTCCTCGGTCAAGGTGGGCCGCATCCAGAACTTCAAATCCTGGTCACCCCATCTGGTTCCTGACCCTGACCTCAATTGCCTGGGTCTGGAGTATTTTTGCTTCAAGGGCGATGGCCTGTGGGATTCCAGCGATGAGGACCTGGTGCGGCTGGCCGATGAAGAGCTGATCAAGCTGGGGCTGGTCACCCCGGGACACGTCATTGACGGCACCGTGATCCGGCAGCCGAAGGCCTACCCGGTATACGATGAAAACTACGAGGAACGCGTGGCACTGGTGCGCAGCTGGCTGGAACAGCACCTGCCCGGCCTGCACCTGGTTGGCCGCAACGGCATGCACAAGTACAACAACCAGGACCACGCCATGATGACCGCCCTGCTGACCGCCGAAAATATCCTGGCCGGCGAGCAGCGCTGGGACATCTGGCGGGTCAACCAGGATGCCGATTACCATGAAATCGGCGAAGACCGGTCAATGGCATTCAGCGAGCGTCAGGTGCCAAGGGCCAGTACACCAACCGCTTCCTGAGTGGTGCCACCAGCCACAGCGTAATGCCTCAGCGCAGCCGCCGCTCCAGCGTCTGGTTCAAAGCGTCCAGTTCCCGCCGGGAATCCACATGTTGCGGTTGCAGACGCAGCGCCTGTTCCAGCTGTTGCCGCGCCTGCAGCAAGCGCTCGGTATTGGCCGGATGCAGGGCTTGCAGCATGACCGCGGTGAAATAGGCGCGCATGAATTCCTGCGGCTCCGCGGTGATGGCCAGTTCGAAATGCTGCCGTGCCTCTGCCCTGCGGTTCAGGTGCAAATACATCAGTGCCAGGTTGAAATGCGCATGCACCCGCGATACCGGATGACTGCTGGCCCGCAGATAAGCCTGTTCGGCGTCGCGATACCGGCGCAACTGGGCGTAGGCAACTCCGCAATGTGCGCCCACGGCTGCGCCACTGCGGACCACTGCGGCGTTTTCATCGCAGATTTCCGCGGCCCGCCGCGCATTGCCTTCACGGTTATGTGCCGCGATCAGGGTATTGAGGATGTCATTTTTTCTGTCCAGCCGGGCATAGTCGCTTTCGAACAGACGGATATCACTGGCCCACTCGGCATTGCGCGCCCAGCTCAAGGGCGTCAGCAGCACGCACAGCCCGGCCAGCAGGCCGGCCACCACGGCCAGGCGGAAACGCTGCAGCAAGCTGGCTATGCCAAACGCCAGGGCAATGGCCAGGCCGACCGAAGGCAGGTACACCAGGCGGTCCGCCAATACCGGTGCGGTGGCGGCCTCACCCAGAATCCGGCTGGAGGGCAATATGGCCAGATAGAAAAAAGCCAGTGCCAGCAAGCCGCCCGCAGCCGGGCCCGGGCGGCCACGTATCCAGGCCGCGATGGCGGCAGCCAGCAGCACGGCTTGCACACCCAGCGCCAGCCACACCGGTGTGCCGGGCGCATCGTAGTAAATTTGCAATGGATGTGGCCACAGCAACAGTTTCAAGGCCTGCAACCACATGACCGCAGCCGGCAGTATCCGGCTCAATTCAAAGCTGAGTTGCTGGTTTCCGGCCGGTTCCAACGGCGGTGAACCTGCCTTGCCACCACCCTCCAGCGGCACCGCAAGGCTGTCCGCGCCGCCATCCAGCGCATTCATCCGCAAGGCCACGTAGACTGCCAGTGGCAGCAGCATCCATAGCACCGGCAGGCAGGCTTTAACGCGCTCTTTCCAGTCACCGGGGCCAGCCAGCCACAACAGGGCCACCGCCAGAGCCGGCAGGGATGCGGCACTTTCACGGCATAACAACACCAGCAGGTAAATCACGCTCAAGCCCAGCCAGGCCACGGCCGGCTGCCGTGGCTGCCGGCGCAGGAACCATGCAAGGCCACCGGCCACGCCGATGCACACCATCAGTTCCGAGCCGTTGAAGATGGAATTCACCACTTCCGTGTGGATGGGGTGAACGGCAAACACCAGCGCCGCCAGGAAGGCCGCACTGCGTGCTTGTGCTGCAGCAACACCCTGCTGGCGCAGCAATTGCCCCAGCAGACGGAACACCATCAGCGTGGCCAGGCCGTGGAGGCCGATATTGACCAGGTGGTAGCCCGACATCCACTCGCCAAACAGCATGGATTGCAGCGCAATACTGACCATCAGCAAGGGGCGGTACAGGCTGGATTGGGAACCGGCGGAGGACCACAAGTCCTCAGCGAAGAAGCGTGGCAGATCAGTCAGGCCCATGCCAGAGAAGCGGGCGCTGTCGGCAAAAACCTGGTCATCAAATACCAGGTTATTGGGCCAGGCATTGGCATAGGCGATAAAGCTGGCCAGCAACAACAACCACATGGGCAGCGTAGCGTGCATGCCGCCACCGCGCGACACCGCTGCCGGACGCGGTTGACGCACAGGGGATGCTTTGCGCTTGGCGCGGGAGCGTTTGGCCGGTGGCATGCAGGCAGTCTACGAACCGGCCTGCTGCAGTTCAAGCCAGCGTGGCGCGCTGCCGGTAGCTCAGAAGCCGGCCACCTCGGGAATCACCTGCCGGGCCAGGGTCTCGATCGGTTTGATTTCATGCACATTCGGCAAATTGAATATGGCATGCTGCACACCCAGTCCGGCCAGCACCCGGCAACGCTCAATGACATCGCTGACTGACAGCTTGCCGGGCGCCAGGTGCAGCGTGCCCAGGGTGGTTTTTTCGATGCTGGCGTAATCGCGTTGCTGCTGGTCACAGTGGCCCTGCAACACCTCCAGTTTGCGGCGCACGTTGGCCGGATCGTCAAACAGGTTGCAGGCATCTGCATAGCGGGCCACCAGGCTCAGGGTTTTCTTTTCACCGCCGCCGCCAATCATGATGGGCGGACGGGGTTGTGACACAGGCTGCGGACGGCACAACGTTTCTTCCAGCTGGAAGTGCTTGCCGTGGTAGGGGCCATCATTGGCCGACCACATTTGCAAGGTGATTTGTATGGCCTCTTCCAGCATTTCAAAGCGTTCCGCGATGGGTGGGAAAGGCGTGCCGAGCCCGCGCGATTCTTCTTCATTCCAGGCGGCACCGATACCCAGCCAGGCACGGCCACCAGACAGCACATCCAGCGTGGTCACGGTTTTGGCGAGAATTCCCGGGTAGCGGTAAGTGACACCTGTGACCAGCGTTCCCAGCTGGATGCTGCGCGTGTGAGCCGCCAGGAAGCCAAGCGTGCTGTAGCCTTCCAGCATATCCAGATCTTTGGCGCCCACGTAGCTGATCTGAAAGAAATGATCCATTACCCACAGGCTGTGCCAGCCGGACTGGTCAGCTGTACTGGCAATCTCAGCCAGCGTTCCGGACAGCCTGGCCGGGCCGCCCGGCCAGGTGAATTTCGGTATCTGTAAACCAATTTTCATGGTGCGTTCGCCACGTTTCCATTCGGTCCCTACACCTTAGCAGAACCGCCCGGCGGCATAATGCGGGCAGGTCTCATTGTTCCCCGGCAACGCGTGAATAGTACCCATCAAACACCGTGGTCCAGGTGGCGCCCTGGTCCGCAGTCTGTTGCCAGTGCTGCCGCACCCGGCCATCGTCCAGCGGGGTCCAGGTCACGCGGTTGATGGCACCACTGACTTTGCTGATGTCGAGATGCTCATCGCTCATCACCATCGCATTGCCCTGCAGGCCACCCTCCAGGTACACGCTGCTGCCGCCATTATCCATCCAGGTCTGGTGCCAGCGTTGCAGCACGGCATCGAAAAAGTTCAGGCTCATGCCGGTATAGCCACTCTGGGTTTGGTACTGCTCCAGCACCACGCAGCCGCCCTGCACGGCGGTAATGGAATTGTGTGCATGTGGCGCCGGTGCGTTGGCCGCCTGCACCTCCCACTCGCCCAGCCAGAAGTCGAACTGGCGATATTCATCGGTATTGCAGGGTTTGAGTTGTTCCAGCACCGCCTCGAACCGCGCATTGCCCGCCAGCGGTTCAAGTTCGGCCAGAGACATTAGCGCCTGTGGCGTCACACCACCGATGGTGCCAATGGTTTCCAGCTGCTGCAGCGCTTTTTCGCGTTGCTCCAGTGACATGTAAAGCCGCGCCAGGTGGTAGTGCACGCGCAGCGGCGGCTGAAAGCCATGTTCCAGTGCGTTCAGATAAGCCAGTTCGGCCAGCGCATACTGTTCCAGCTGATGCCGCGACTGGGCCAGGCCAAACCACGCGGCAGCATCGTCCGGTGTGGCTGTGACCACGGACTGGTAGGTGGCAGCGGCTGCTTGCCAGTCGCTGGCGGCGTACTGTTCATCAGCCTGCTCACGGGTTTGCGCGTGGCCATCCGGCGCCAGGGCCAGCGCCACGACAAGCACCAGGCAAAGTACCCGGGCAGGTAGCGGCCAACAACAGCGGATGGGTAAATAAATGGACTGGTTCATGCGGTATCTCCCGGTAACTGCGGCAGCTTGCGGCCTGAGTGTGTCGTTGCCGGCCCCACCGTTGGTCCCGCCAGGTGGTCTTCCGGCCGGTTATGCGGCTCAGGCCAGCCAGGCTTACAGTAAACTCCAGTGTGTGCCAGCGGTCCACTGATCGGATACGGAACACGGCAAAATTGGCAATTTCAGCGACACCAGGCCCATGATGCTATTGAATCAACCCCTGCCAGCAGACAGCCAGCAGCTGGCCGAACATTACCGGCGCTGCGCCACCGAGGGCATGGTGTTTCATGGCGAAGTGTGCAGCGAGCGCTATGGCATGGCCGAGACGTTTGATCCGCGGTGGCGGGTGGCAGCGCTGTGCTGGTGTACCGGGGGAACGGAGCATTATGGACTTCCCGGCGGGCGCGGCATCAACCTGAAAGCCGGCGCGGCGCTCGCCCTGGGCGAAACGCAGCGTTACGCCTACCAGGCCCGGGGAGTCACACCTTTTGCCAGCAGCATGATTGTTTTTCCAGCGCATATGACCCGCACCCTGAGCCGGCCGCTGTGCCTGCAGGATAACCCTGATTCCACACCGCCTGAGGGGACGGACGCACCCTTGATAGAAACCCGCCTGTTCCAGCCGGGGCCGCAACTGATGGCCCGCATGAACCGGCTGGCGGCCGCGTGCACCCGTGCACATCCCCGCAACGCGGTGGCAGCCGCTGCACGGCAGGATGAACTGGAAGAGCAAGCCGCACTGGTGGCAGGTGAATTGTTTGCTGAGCAGCAAGGCTGGCGCAGACAACTGGCGCGGCTTGGCGCGGTCAAGGCATCCACCCGCCAGGAACTGGCGCGGCGGCTGGGCTGGGCAGTTAGCCGGATGCACGAGGCGTACGACCAACCCGGACTGACCCTGTCCGACCTGGCCAGTGAGGCCTGCATGGCA
>JBFIHZ010000237.1:0-6721 GCA_041601535.1 Lysobacterales bacterium
CTGGTAGAAATTGTCAGCGGACTGCAGCAAGGCGAAGAAGTGATTGTGTCCAGTATCTCGGAATTCGAAAACAGTGACGTCATACGGCTGGTGGATTAAACACCCGGCCCGACCATTCAACCCCCAAAGGCTTTCACAAAAAGGCCAATGCAGGAGAAACCAGCCATGTTGAAAATGAAAGACATCTGCAAGGTATACCGCACCGAACTGATTGAAACCCACGCCCTGAGAAACCTGAACCTGACGGTTGAAGAAGGTGAGTTTGTAGCGGTCACCGGGCCTTCGGGGTCCGGCAAGACCACTTTTCTGAATATCGCCGGGTTGCTGGAGCAGCCCAGCAGTGGGGTGTACGAGCTGGATGGCGAAGATGTGGGCAGCCTGAGCGACCGGGACGCAGCGCATATCCGCAATCAAAAGGTTGGATTCATCTTTCAGAGTTTCAACCTGATTCCGGATCTGAATCTGTTCGACAATGTCGATGTACCGTTGCGCTACCGCGGCTGGCCCGCAAGACAGCGCAAAGAGGCGATCGAAAACATGCTGGAAATGGTTGGCCTGGCGGCACGCAAAACCTACCTGCCGTCGCAACTGTCCGGAGGCCAGCAGCAACGTGTGGCTATTGCCCGGGCGCTGGCAGGCAAGCCGAGGTTTCTGCTGGCCGATGAGCCCACCGGTAACCTGGACTCGCTGATGGCGCGGCAGGTCATGGAGATGCTGGAAACCGTCAACGGCATGGGTACCACCATCATCATGGTCACACACGATGCGGAACTGGCGCGCCGCGCGCATCGCAATATCCAGGTGCTGGACGGCCAGGTCAGCGATCTGGACAGCATCTACCAGGCCCGGGTCGACCGCATTGCCAGTGGAGCCCGGGGGGAGGCCGGCCATGTTTAGTTATTACCTCAAGCTGGCGCTGAAAAGCGTGCGACGCACGCCCATTCTCTCTGCGCTGATGGTAATGGCTCTGGGTTTGGGCATTGGCGCGTTTATGACCACGTTTACCGTTTATTACCTGATGTCGGGCGATCCGATTCCACACAAAAGCGACCAGCTGTACGCGGTGCAACTGGACAACTGGGACCCGAATTCTCCGCCGACTCAATCTGCCAAAGATATCCAGCCTCAGCTGACCTATGTTGACGCGGAATACCTGATGCATGCAGCTACCCCTGCAAGCAACCAGGCAGCCATGTACCGAACGGGCGCAATTGTCGAGCCCGAAGGCGATGACCAGGCACCGTTTGATGGTAATACCCGAGCCACCTATCACTCGTTTTTTGCAATGTTTGATGTGCCCTTCCTGTATGGCAAGCCCTGGGACATGCAGGCTGATGACCGGCGTGAGCGCGTCGTTGTGCTCAGCCGTGCGATGAACCAGGAACTGTTTGGTGGTGAGAACAGCGTGGGCCGCTCGGTGAAAATGAACGAGACGGCGTTCCGGGTGATTGGGGTGATGGACGACTGGCGTCCCACGCCGCGCTTCTACCACGTCGATTCCGGCGGGGTATTTTCCGATGCGGAAGATTTCTATATTCCGCTGAAAGCGGCGACGGACCTGGTGCTGCAACCGCGCGGCAACGTCAATTGCTGGCTGCCTCCGGATGGACCCGGGCTGGAAGCCTTTCTGCGTTCCGAATGCGTATGGCTGCAGTTCTGGGCGGAACTGTCTGATGAGCACGAGGCGTCTGAGTACAAGCAGTTCCTGGATAACTACGTGCGGTCACAAAAGGACATTGGCCGTTTTCCACGGCCGTTGGCTACCTTTATCAGTCCGGTGATGGACTGGCTGGACATCCAGGAAGTCGTGTCACGCGACAACCGCGTGCTGGTGCGTGTGGCGTTTCTGTTTCTGTTGGTCTGTGTTCTGAACACCGTGGGCCTGCTGCTGGCCAAGTTTCTGGGCAAAGGGCCCGAAATTGCCTTGCGCCGCGCCATGGGGGCCAGCAAAAACGATGTTTTTTCCCAGAACCTGGTGGAGGTGTGCGCCATCGGCATATTGGGAGGCGTGCTGGGCATTGGCCTGGCCTGGCTGGGCCTGCAATTGATTGAAAAGCTGTATCGCGGCTATCAGCACCTGGTCTACCTGGATGGCGGCATGTTGTTGACGGCGCTGGCATTGGCTGTGACTTCCAGCATCCTGGCCGGTGTTTACCCGGTCTGGCGGGTCGCGCGGCTTACCCCGGCTGGCTTTCTGAAAACCCAATAGTTCCGAGGGAGAAACGAAGATGGAAATCCGACCCATATTGAACGCCTTGTTGCGTAACAAGATCGGGCCATTGCTGATTGCACTGCAAATCGCCCTGACACTGGCCATCGTCACGAACTCTGCCTTTATCATCAAGGAGCGTTCAGACTATGTCGCATTGCCGTCCGGGCTGGATGAAGCCAATACCATTATTGCCGTAACCACGGATTTCGGCATCAACCTGGACTCAAAACAACTGCTGCAGGATGACCTTAACCATATCAACGCCATGCCGGGCGTGGTGGCTGCTTTTGTATCGCATTCGATTCCGGTGAGTGGCAGTGGAAACGGACAATCATATGCTCCCGAGCGTGACACGCCTTCCAATGAGACCATTTCATTTGGCAATTTCTCCGGCGATGAGCGCGCGCTGGAAGCATTGGACCTGGAACTGGTGGCAGGCAGGAACTTCAGGCCGGAAGAGATCAGCTGGCGCACCCTGGATGAAGATCCGCCGAGGAAAGCCGTACTGGTCAGCCAGGCATTGGCCGATGCGCTTTTTCCTGATAAGAATGCGGTGGGTCAGTTGGTGTGGGAAGACCGCACGACCCCTGAACCATCGGAAATCATCGGGGTTTACGATCATATGCAAAATGCCTGGCCGAGCAGCAGTTTTGTCAACAGGACCTCGATTCAGCCGTTCCGTGATATCAGTTCGCAGGATCGTCACTTCATCGTACGTACCCACCCTGGTGAGCGCGACCAGGTGCTGACGGCGCTGGAGGAATATTTCTCTGCGGAACGGGGCCGCATGGTGGCTTTAATCCGCACCTTCGAGGAGCAGAAGCAGCGTACCTATTCGGATGATATCGCCATGGTAAAACTGTTAACCGGCGTGGTCATAATTCTTACCGTGATCACCGCGCTGGGTATCGTTGGGCTGGCCTGGTTCAGCGTGACCCAGCGGCGCAAACAGATCGGTACACGGCGCGCTCTGGGTGCCACGCGACTGGATATCATGCGCCATTTCATGCTGGAAAACTGGCTGATTACCACCATTGGACTGGTGCTGGGGGTGGTTGGTGCCCTGGCCCTGAACTGGTTTATGGATACGCAATACCAAACGGGCCGCATGCCCTTGTTTTATCTGCCGATAGGCGTAATCATGCTGTGGCTGCTGGGTCAGCTGGCGGTACTGGCGCCAGCCCGCAGAGCCGCCGGCATACCGCCGGCGCTGGCCACCCGGAGCGTTTGAGCGGCCAGTTATAATGGCTACTACTCGGCAGGGGCCAGGTTGAATGCAACGGGTTCTGATCATTGATGACAACGCGGATATCGCCAAGGCACTGGAAGTGGCTTTGGGCCTGCACGACATCGATACCTGTCATGCGGACTGTCCGCAGCAGGGGCTGGAGCTGGTGCGCGAAGGGTCAATCGACCTGGTTATCCAGGATATGAACTTTACCGAGGATACAACCTCGGGCAAGGAAGGCGTGGCCTTGTTCCACGATATTCGGCAACTGGACGCCGATCTGCCCATTATTCTGCTGACTGCCTGGACCGACCTGGAAACGGCAGTCAAGCTGGTACGGGCCGGTGCGGCCGATTACATGGGCAAGCCCTGGGATGAAGAAAAACTCATCACCACGGTGAAAAACCTGCTGGAGTTGCGCGAGGTGCAAACAGCTCATGGACGCATGGTGAGTGAACAACGCGATCGCCGCCGTCAGCTTGCGCAGCAGTTTGACCTGTGCGGTGCGGTATATGCTTCCGAGGCCATGCACCACGTGTTCAGCCTGGCGGCGCAGGTGGCCAACGCCAACGTGCCGGTATTAATCACCGGCGCGAACGGCGCCGGCAAAGACGTGGTGGCGCGGGTCATTCAGGCCAATTCAACGCGCCGGGATAAACCGTTTGTCACGGTAAATGTGGGTGCATTGCCCGCCAACCTGATGGAGTCCGAGCTGTTTGGTGCCGAAGCCGGTGCGTTTACCGGTGCCAGTGAGCGCCGCGAAGGCCGGTTTGAAACCGCTGATGGTGGCACGCTGTTTCTGGATGAAATTGGCAATCTCAGCGCCGAGGGGCAGATGAAACTGCTGCGGGTCCTGCAAACCGGAGAGTTTGAGCGCCTGGGCAGCTCGAAGACACGCAGGGTGGATGTGCGCATCATCAGCGCTACCAATACCGACCTGCCAGCCGCCATCGCCCAGCGCCTGTTCCGTGAAGACCTGTATTACCGCCTCAACCTGATCGAAATTGCGGTACCCCCATTGGCCGGGCGCAGCGCCGACATCCTGCCTTTGATGCGGCATTTTCTGCCAGCAGGGGCGCAACTTTCGGTGGCGGCCGAGCGTGCCCTGCTGCGGCACAACTGGCCGGGCAATGTGCGTGAACTGCAGAACCTGGCACGCCGCGCCGCGCTGTTGTCGGATGGCGGCAAGATCACGCCGGACGACCTCGGCCTGTCCAGCACGGGCCGTGGTTCGTTCGAAGCCACCCAGGTGGAACCGACCGCTGTGGAAATCAACCAGGTACTGCAAAGCAGCGGCGGCAATGTATCGCGTGCGGCCCGGCAGCTTGGCTTGAGCCGGCAGGCCTTGTACCGCCGTATGGACAAACTCGGGATTTCCTGAGCAACCGGGTACGGCCCGACTGCTCTGGTTAGCGGCAGCACAAACAGGCACTATCTGGATATGGCGATATTCTCCGTGCAAGGCCGTTTTATATTCCTGCTGGCTGCCATAGTGGTGGGATGCGTGGTGGCCAGTGTTTTTCTGGCCTTGTATCTGGCCGACTGGCTGCTGGTGCTGCCGCTGGTGGTCATACTGACATTTGTAGCGGTCATTGCCGCAGTCAAACTCTATTTCCGGCCGATGAACGCCACGCTGCTGGCCCTGCGCAGTGGAGTTGACCGCTTCAGGGATCATGATTACAGCGTCACCATTGCCAACCGGCAGAACGACGCCCTCGGTCAGCTGGTTGATGTCTATAACGACCTGGCCCGAATACTGCGCGAAGAACGATTCAGTCTGTTTCAGCGTGAATTGTTGCTGGACACCGTTATCCAGTCCAGCGCGGTGGCGGTTGTCATCGAAAACGCCAGCGGTGCCATCGTCTACAGCAACCGCGAAGCGCAGGACGTATTGCAATCGGACCATGCTCTGGAGGGCCAGAACCTGATGCAGGCCTGTGCGGTGCGTTCCGCGGTGCTGGCCGAAGCCCTGCAACATGAAGACGATGGCCTGTTCAGCCTGGCCGATGGTGATGTCAGTGAGGTGTACCACCTGACCTGCCGCCGCTTCACCCTGAACGCGCAGGTACACCGGCTGTTTCTGCTGAAGAAGCTCACGCGCGAAATCGCGCGGCAGGAAGTGGAAACCTGGAAAAAAGTCATCCGCGTAATTACCCATGAAATGAACAACTCGCTGGCGCCGATCCGCTCCCTGATGTCTTCCGCCCGCAAGATCGTGGCCTCGGGCACCGCTACCGACAAGCTGCAGGATATTTTTGGCAGTATTGATAACCGCACCCGGCACCTGCAATCGTTTATTGAGCAGTACGCGCAGTTCTCCCGCTTGCCGCGCCCCCGTATTGAACAGGTTGAATGGCGGCAGTTCATCGACTCATTGCGTCAGTTGGTGGCATTTGAACTGGCGGACGATCTGCCGTTGACTCCGGCCTGGTTTGATGCTGCGCAAATGGAGCAGGTGCTGATCAACCTGTTGAAGAACGCGCTTGAGGCCGGCTCACCGCCGGAGCAGGTAAAGCTGAGGGTGTTGCAAAATTCGCGTGAAGTGCTGATTGCGGTCGAAGACCGCGGCCAGGGGATGAATGCTGACCAACTGCAGCTGGCCCTGTTGCCATTTTACTCGACCAAGCGCACGGGCACGGGCCTGGGCCTGCCACTGTGCCGCGAGATCATTGAAGCGCATAACGGCAGCCTTAACCTGTTCAACCGGGAAGGCGGTGGCCTGGCGGCGACCTGCAAACTGCCGCTGGGCCAGCATGCATTGAACCCCTGACTGCCAGCCGATCGACCTGCGCAGGCGGCAAACGCCTTTCAGCCGGGCTACAATATGCTTTGACAACGGAACCCATCATGCATGCAATCATTCTGGCCGCTGGCCGCGGCAGTCGACTGGCCGAACACAATCCTGAAAGAAAGCCCAAATGTCTGCTGGAACTGGGTGAGCGCAGCCTGCTGGCGCGACACCTGGACCTTCTCTACCGCAACGGTGTGCGCCAGGTGGACCTGGTGATTGGCTACGAGGCGGACCAGATCATTGAGCACATCGGCCAACTGCGGTCCCGGCCGGACGTGGCGTTTCATTTCAATCCGCGCTATCAGCAAGGCAGCGTGATCAGCCTGCTGTGCGCTGCTGAAACACTCAAAGCCGGTGATGATGTGCTCATTATGGATGCCGACGTGCTGTATCATCCGGCCATACTGGAACGCCTGTTGCACTCGCCACACGCCAATTGTTTCCTGCTGGACCGGGATTTTGTCCCCGGTGACGAGCCGGTCAAGATCGC
>JBFIHZ010000238.1:0-6699 GCA_041601535.1 Lysobacterales bacterium
CGAAAGCTTTGTTCCATATATTTCTGATTTACGTATGAAAATCGCATAAAAGGGAGCCGCCTTCGGGCTTGCGCACATGACCAGGAAGGTCACAATGAACACTACTAACAACACCCACAGCTAAACCACCCGAAAACCTGAAACACGGAGCATGCCTCCGTGTGCATTGTTGCGTGGTGCTGATCACTGCTGTGTATAAAGATCGCCAGGGTCGTGATACCGGTTCGTTAATGATCACAACAGGGAAGTTACGACGATGAATGGTGTTATCCGCAAAGAAAGATTTTTTGCAGGGCTGTGCGTGGCCCTGTTGGTGTTTGGCACCGCCTTCGTACTGCCGGTATCGGCATCGGAATTCAAAAAAGACCCATTCGAAAATGACTCGTTGGCTGCGGTCCCGGTTACCAGGCATGCCACTGCCCACCAAGCTGTATTGCCGCCAACGACCCCACAACAACTCGTTGTGGCTGAGCGGGTAGACACGGCCATCGACCTGATATCCAAACATGGTGCGGTACAGCAGGAACTGGAAATATATGAGCCGGGTGCCAGTTTTATTAAACTGCATTTCAGTCACTTCAACCTGCCCAAGGGGGTAACGATAGAACTCAGTAACCCCCTGGGATCGGAAATCTACCGGTACTCGCGATACCGCAGTGACGCCTTTACGTTCGACCGCCGGCAGGGCGACGATGGCAAAAATCGTTTCTCTGCAATGTCCGTGGCGGGCGACACCGTCATCGTTCGCGTACTGGGGCTGGACAGCAGCCGACCGGGAGCGCCAGGAAAACTGAACGCCTTGGGCCATCGCGTGCAAATCGATTACGTCATGGTGGGTTTGCCCGAAGGCCAGTTGGAAGGCCGCGAGGCAGCAGCCAGCACCGTGCAGAAGCTCACCCGGGCAGCGGACGGGTCCGGCATTTCCAAGCCGGAATCTACCTGCGGGATTAATGAACGCTACGACGTGGCTTGTTGGCAATCCAGTCACCCGCAGGCAGCAGAACGTGCCCGCCCGGTGGCCAAATTGCTGGTCGGCGGCAGCAAAGCCTGCACTGCCTGGCGCGTAGGGCAGGACAATCGGGTATTTACCAACAATCACTGCATTGCCAGCCAGGACGAAGCGAACTCTGCCGAGTTGTGGTTTAACTACCAGGCAACACAGTGTGGTTCCAGCTCGCTGGAACCGATAACCAAGGTGACCGTGAACACGCTGCTGACTGCAGACTGGGCTTTGGACTACAGCTTGTTTACGGTCAATAATTTCACATCCATCGCCGAGTTTGGACACTTGGGGCTGGAAGTCCGTGAGGGCCTGCTCGGCGAAACCATTTACATTCCGCAGCACGGCTCGGGGCGGCAAAAACAGATTGCCGTAGAAAGCGATATGAATGTCGGCGGACTGTGCCAGATCGACTCGGAAAGTGAGGATGGCTATGCACCAGGCACCGATATCGGCTATTTTTGCGATACTGCGGGGGGCAGCTCCGGATCACCGGTGCTGACCACGTCGGATCACCGGGTGATTGCGCTGCACCACCTTGGGGGCTGTTACAACAGCGGTGTGCGCATGTCACAAATCTGGCCCGGGGTCTCCGGCTTTTTTGGAGGCGTGGTACCAGGCGGCAGTGACGATGCACCCAATCAGCCGCCCCAGCCTGATTTTACATACAGTTGCAGTGGGCTTAGCTGCTCCTTCGACGGTGGCGCAAGTGGCGATCCTGATGGCAGCGTTGTGTCCTGGAGCTGGAGTTTTGGTGATGGTGGCCAGGCCAGTGGCGCATTGGCGGCCCACACATTTCCTGCCAGTGGCAGTTACAGCGTCAGCCTGGAGGTTGCCGACAATGAGGGAGCGGCGGCCCAACAAACTCAGCTCGTCACGGTGTCTGCAGCCAACCAGGCGCCAACCGCTGGATTCACGCTTGAGTGTGCGGCGCTGAGCTGTACGTTTGATGCCGGCCTGAGTTCAGATGCCGATGGCGTCATTGTTGACTACCAGTGGTACTTTGGTGACGGTGCCAGCCAGGCCGGCACATCAGCCGTGGCCACTCATCAGTACAGCGCATCCGGCAACTATTCGGTAATACTGTTAATTGAGGATGATGACGGTGCCACCAACAACGCTTCGTCCACGATCAATGTGCTCGCTGCCAATCAGGCTCCAACCGCGGCATTTAATGTGAACTGTCAAGACCTGGACTGCACACTGGATGCCACAGGCAGCCAGGACAGCGACGGTCAGATCGTCTCTTACCATTGGGATTTCGGTGACGGCCAGACTCAACAGGGCCAGCTGGTAACCGTTACCCACGCGTTTGCGTCTGCCGGTAACTACAACGTCGTGCTGACGGTTACTGACGACGTGGGTGCCCAGGGCAGCCATCTTCAGGCGGTTTCCGTATCCACGGCCCCACCACCCAACCAACCACCACAGGCCGATTTCACCTTTACCTGCAGCGGGTTGAGTTGTGATTTTGATGGCAGTCTGAGCTCAGACCCGGACGGCACGGTGACGTCATACCAGTGGAATTTTGGTGATGGCAGCACGGCCACCGGCGTACTGGCCTCACACACATTTGTGCAGAGTGGTGAGTACCAGGTGACCCTGTCCATTGCGGATAATAGTGAAGCCAGTCACAACAAAACCTTAACGGTTGAAGTGGTTGCAGTGACTAACCCCGGCCTTGTGCTAAGCGTCGCCACGGGCAAGTATCGCGGTGACAAGTTTGCCGAACTGGGGTGGAGTGGGGCAACGACTCCAACCGTGGTCATTCTGCGTGACGGCGCCGCACTGCAAACTACTGCTAATACCGGGAGCTATACGGATAACACGGTAGATAAGCGCGTTAAAACAGCAAGTTACCAGGTGTGTGAAACAGGTTTGCAGGTTTGCTCGGCGGTAATTGACGCCAAATTCTGACCGGTTGTAACCCAAACAGATAATTTTCGGCCCCGGATCATCCCGGGGCTTTTTTCGGACTATACTCAGTCACGGGTCCTGCCGTGCGCTTGCCATGCTGAAAATTCATCCAAGCGGGATCGCGGAGGTTCAATGCGTGATACTGCTGGCTTCGGGGTATTCTTTTCAGCGGCTTGTTGTTGCTGCCTGGCACTGATGCCTGTTGGTGGGTTGCCGGGCGATGAGAACCGCTACGCTCAGTTGAGTATCTCATTGGACTCTACTGAACCCATTGATCTGCCAGTGGACCAGGAGCTTGTCGTGCGTATTCAGGTGAGCAACCTGGACCAGGAGCCCACTGAACTGTTGCAGGTTGAATACCTGGTTGCCGCTGATCCAGCGGAGCTGTCGGCCGGAATCGTGCTGTCGCGCATGCCGGAGCAGGTGTTCGCGCGACGAAGCGGTATGGGCAGCATGTGGCAGGGCGAGCTGGCGCGTCCGCCGGGCACCTGGTGGGTGGGTGCCTGCCTGAAGCAGCCAGAGCATGATGCAGAACCACCGGCCAGTCCATTCGTGCGTTGCTCGGAGCCGCGGGAGGTGCGTGTGCTGGCACTCGACCTGCAGGTTACATCAATGCAAATACAGCCTGAGGTGCTGGTCAGTGGTATCCCGCTGGTGTTCCGCGCGGCAGTGCAAAACGCGGGCAGCGCCACTTCACCTCCAAGCCGGCTCAGCTATGTGCTGTCGCGCAACCCGGTGATCTCAGCACAGGACGCGCGCTTCGCCGTGGTGGACGTTCCCGCTATCGCGGGCGGGGAAAGCTGGGCTGAACCGGTGCGAGGGCGCATCGAGTCAAGCATTGGGGATTACTGGGTGGGTGCCTGTGTGGAGCCGGTGGCAGGCGAAACCGACCGCAAGAACAATTGCTCTGCCGGGGTTCCGGTAGCAGTGGTCAAAGATGAATTTCCCGACCTGGTGGTCGACAGCGTTCGCGTACGGCCAGAAGAGTGGCCCGAAGGTGGCGGCGTAGACTTTTATGCCGAGGTGTTTAACCTGGGAAATCGAAAATCCGCAGCTAGCCAGGTGACATTCTTTCTGTCCGGGGATGCCGATATATCCTCGGACGATTATGTCGTGGGTGCAACGGATATCCCGGCGATCTGGCCTGAGAAAATGGCCGAAGCCAACCTGTATGCCGAGCCTCAGCAGGTCCCTGGCATTTACTGGCTGGTGGTTTGCGCGGAACCCGATGAAACCGAGATTGACACGTTTAACAATTGTTCGCACAGCGTCCAGGTGGAGGTAACTGCATTTTCATTCAGTCAGTGAGGCCATTGGACCAAGTTCAACTGAAGCTGCCCGTGGTGTTACTGGCCGCTGGCCGTTTCGAAAAAAGGGGATATGACCCATTTCGGAGTATGTGGTGCAGGTAAACGCTTTTCGTCCTCGATGCTAGACTTTATTGATCAGGCATCGGTCTGATATCACCGTCTGACGGGGGGTATTATGCTTAGCTGTGAGTCTTCAGTTGGTAAGCTCCGCCGTGTGATTGTCCTGATGATCCTGTTGATGGCCGGACATGTTCAGGCCCAGAGCGGACCCGATCGACAGGTGTCGGTCAGTAACGTGCAGCCGGCTGTCTTGGCTTCAGGCGACTCGGTCAACGTGTCCACTCAGGTGTCCAACATTGGAAATCAGGCTTCTGCGGCTTCCAGCCTCGGTTTGTACCTGTCCTTGGACAGCGCGATCAGCACAAGTGATACCGAGCTTAACTCGTTTCCAATCCCTTCCCTCGGGCCCGGATCCGGGCTGAATAGCGAAGATGTGGTCATCATCAATCAGGCACCCGGAGCGTACTGGGTTGGTGCCTGCGTGGCGGCCGACGGGGCCGATGTAAACCCCGCCAACGATTGTTCGGCAGGCATTCAAATCACCCTACCCGATGTCGATCTTGTGATGTTACCGGTGACGCCGTCATTGACCCGGTTTCCGTCGGGCCATACTGTCAGTTTCAATACCGCGGTGGATAACCGCGGCAATGCTGCCTCCGCTGCCAGTATCTTGCGGTTCAAGCGCTCCACCAACTCGTCCATAACCACCTCAGATGCTGACTTCCTGACAGCCGCAGTGCCCGTGCTGGAAGGCGGCGAACGCTGGATAACAGATCGTTCGGGGCCGGTCACCGCTGATCCGGGGATTTACTGGCTGGGTGCCTGCGTGGATGTTCAGGCCGGGGAATTGTCAAAATCCAACAACTGCTCGGCCGGCGTACAGGTTGAGGTGCTGAACAGCAACCTGCCAGACCTGGTGGTCAGCCAGGTCAGCGCCAACCCATCGAGTTGGGCGGTTGGCGCTTTTACTGACCTGTTTGCGCGGGTACGTAATCAGGGCAGTGCCGCGTCCAATGCCACCACCGTGCAATTTTTCCTTTCTTCGGATGCAAACATCACGTCGGCCGACAATTTGCTGGGCCAGACCAACATTGCGGGTCTGGCGGCATCTGCTACCGTGGAAACCGGTATATTCGTCGATCCACAGCCTTCCCCCGGAAACTACTGGGTGGGTGCCTGCGTGGTCACCGATGGGCTGGAATTTGCCACCGGTAATAATTGTTCAGCCGCTTTTGCCGTAACCATCTCGAACAACAACAATGCCTGCACCAGTCAGCCGCTCAGTTGCGGCAGCATGGTTTCAGGCAGCTTATCTTCCAGTGATTGTGACGACGGTCCTCGTGGGGCAGGCTATTACGCCCGCAATCACACTTTTGCTGGCTCGGAAGGCGATCAGGTCAGTATCAATGCTAACTGGAATGGAGACGGTTACCTGTATCTGGCCAACCCGTCTGGTGCGGTAGTGGCGCAAAACGACGATGGCTCGGGCGCGCTGAATTCCTCCATCGGCCACACGCTCGGCTCTACGGGTACGTGGACCGTGTGGACAACCAGCGCGTTGCCATCCGTCAATTTGACCTTTGATTTAAGCCTTGCATGTACTCAACAAACGGCACCTGACCTGGTCGTGGAAAATCCTGCGCTGGACCCGGCCCAGGCCCAACCGGCAGATAATCTGACATTTTCATTTACGACGCGAAATCAGGGTGATGCGTCCGCAGTAGCCTCCACCGCACGCATTCTGCTATCCGTTGATGCGGTGATCAGCATTGCCGATACCGAGTTGGTGACCACGGCTGTGGCAGCACTGGATGCAGCTGCATCAAGCGAACACCAGGTCGGGATCACCGCACCTGCAATGGCGGGCAACTACTGGGTGGGAGCCTGTGTCGATGCAGTCGCCGGGGAAGCCGAAAGCGCCAACAACTGTTCGGCGGCGGTGGCGCTGAACGTGGTTGATCCGGCCTCCGACCTGACGGTGGACACTCCGGTGGCCAGCGCCCAGACCATTGAATTTGGTGCGGTGGTCAACCTTTCAACCATGGTGCGCAATGCGGGGCCAGACAGTTCGGCACCCACCACCGTGCGTTACGTAAGGTCCGTGGATGCCAGCATTACTGCCGATGACCCTTTGATCAAGACGTCAGCTGTCGCGGCCATTGCAGCCAATGGCGCACAAAGCGACAGTATTCAATTCATCGCGCTGGTGGAACCTGGGCCATACTGGCTGGGCGTGTGTGTTGATACGGTTTCGGGCGAAACCGACACCAGCAACAATTGTTCTGCGGGTCTGGCGGTTACGGTAATGGCCGGTGCCGGAATTCCAATCAATGCAGGTCTGAATGATGCGTGGTTCAATGCGGCTACCAATGGTCAGGGTTTCTTCATCAATGTCTTTCCGTTGATCGGCAA
>JBFIHZ010000239.1:0-6684 GCA_041601535.1 Lysobacterales bacterium
ACATTCGGAGCCGACTGAATACGCCCTATGGAAAAGCGTAATAAAAAAACAGCGCGAAAATATCACAAACCCAGACTGACGCATTTCGGGCAGGTCAGGGACCTGACCCTTACCGGTTCGGCTGGCGGCAGTGAAAGTGCTTCAGGGGCCATGTGCACCATGAATCGCAAAATCCATCCCACCTGCACGCCCTGACGCGCTGGCAGCTGCAGTAAAAGCCGGTTTTAGGCTGCATCGGCAGACGCGCTGACCGCACTTCTGGTCTTTTTCCCCGCGCCCGTATAATAAACGGCGTGCCTCGTCCTTAATGAGTTATTCCCTCACCAAGCTGCTTCCGCTTCTGCTCATGCCACTGGGCCTTGGCGTGTTCCTGCTGCTGCTGGCTTTCGTGTTGGTGTACCGGCACAAGCGCGGTGCCGCCATGGTCAGCATAGGACTCGCCATATTGCTGCTGGTTCTGCCTTCTTTGCCCACAGTTGCCAGTGCGCTGATCTGGTCGCTGGAAAGCCAGTACCCGGCGCGGCCTTCAGATAGCTTCGAGCCAGCCGAGTGCATCATTGTACTGGGCGGCACGCTGGGCGCTGACGTGCTGCCCAGGCAGGCCCTGGAGTTAACCGATTCCAGCGACCGTGTTTACCATGCGGCCAGCCTGTATCGCCTCGGCAAAGCGCGCAGCATTATTGTTGCCGCAGGCAATCAACCCTGGCAGACAGAGCAGGTAGCGGAAGCTGACCAGGTATACGATCTGCTGGTCGAGTGGGGCGTGCCGCCCGCCGCCATCGTGTTGGACACCCTGAGCAAGAACACGCGGGAGAATGCCGTTAATGCGGCTGCCTTGATGCAATCCATCAGCTGCGAAAAACCACTGTTGGTGACATCCGGTTGGCACATGCCGCGGGCGGTGGCCAGCTTCAGACAAGTTGGCGTGGATGTTATTCCGGTGTCCGTGGATATCCGCTTTGTACAGGGTCCCAATGGCCCCTTTTCACAGTTTGTGCCACGCGCCGATGCACTGGCCACCGCCAGCCTGGCGCTGCGCGAATGGATGGGTATCTGGTTTTACCGGCTCAGGGGGTGGATTTAACCGCCTGGCCCGCCGGTAAATGGACCACCCGGTCCGCCAAAGCCAGGCTGGCCGGACGGTGCGTGATCAGAATGACTGTCCGTTGGGTGAGCAATTCATGACAGCCGGCGATAAAGCTGTTTTCACCTTCCGGATCGAACAGTGCTGTGGCTTCGTCCAGGATCAGGATCGCCGGGTTCTTGATCAGCGTTCGGGCCAGCGAAATCCGCTGTCGCTGGCCACCGGAAAGGCGAATGCCCTGTTCGCCGATAACGGTGTCATATTGTTGCGGTAGAGCGCTTATGAACTCGTCAGCCCTGGCCGCGACCGCGGCTTTTTTTATGTCTGACATGCTGGCGCCGGGAACCCCGTAAGCGATGTTTTCCCTGATGCTGGCATTCAATAACAGCGTGTTTTGCGCCACCAGGCCGATGTTGTCGCGCAGGCTGCGCAGGCTGATGCTCGCGGCATCCGTTCCATCGATCAGGACCTGGCCTGAAGTGGGTTCGACAAATCGCATCAGCAGGTGGGTTAAGGTGGATTTTCCCGCGCCGTTCGGTCCGGTTATCGCTATGGTTTCGCCGGCAGCAATTTGCAGGTTGAAATCATGAAACAGAGCGGGACGTCCAGGGTAGCTGAAAGAGATATCCCGGAACTCGATGTCGCCCTGAATCTTGCCCAGGTGTTTGCCGGTGTCAGCCTGCGGTTCAGCCTGTACATTGAAAAATGCCAACAGACGTTCGGCCGCTCCCCGGGTGAGCATCACCTTGCCGTAGACATTCGCCAGGCCGGCCATGGGCTGCGTAAGCAATGCGGCATAAAGTAACAGGCTGACCAGATCGGATGCCTGGATGCGGCCCTGTTCCACGTGCTGGAATCCCACCCATAAAAGCAGTAATAACGCGGCGCCCGCCAACAGACCGACCGCCGGAGACAGGATTGAGCGTATCAGTATCTGCTGCTTTGAAAGCGTGAGCAGCCTGGCGTTGCGGGCCGCGAACCGCTGTTGTTCCTCCGGTTCGCGTATAAAGGTCTTGATGGTGGGAAACAGCCCCAGGTTTTCCTGCACCAGCGACATCAGGCCGGACCATGACTCCACCCATTGCTCTGCCAGCGGGCGGATCCTGCGGCCAATCAGTTTCATCGCCAGGTAATAGACAGGCAACAGCGTGGCCGCCAGCAACGCGATAAGCGGATCGAGCCAGAACATGATTATGAAGGCACCCGCGAAGGTCAGCACCAGCGGCAGCAGTTCGATCAGCGTGGAGGTGACGAAATCGCTGATGATTTCAGCGTCGTTACTGAGCAGGGTCAACAGGTCCCCGGGCCGTTGTTCATTGAAATAAGCCAAGGGCAGGTATTGCAGATGTTCATGCACCCGGGTGCGCAATTGGGCCGTCATGCTGACGCCGGTGCTGGCTACCCAGTAGGAAGAGAAGAAGGAAAGCAGGCTTTTCGCCAGCAGCAAGGCAAACCAGGTCAGTAAAACTGCGCCGATGCCGGAAAATACAACACCGGGCTCACCCAATACGAGCCCGGTTAATTGCCCGGCCAGCCAGGGGCTGGCAAGGCTCATCAGGCTTTCCAGCAGCAACAGGACCAGAATCACCATCAAAGTGATTCTGTGGGGGGTGACGTGCTGCAGCAGTATGGAAAAGTTCAACAGGCTGATCTGGTGACTGGCATGCAACAGATGATAGCCTCAATCCACTGGCTGGTGTAAGCAAGCGACAATCCGGGCAACTGCAACAAGCAGCAGGTTGTCGGTCGGGGAAAGTGGAGGTTAGGTCTCCAGTAATTCCCCGACTTTTGCCGCGCAGATAAAATCATTCTCACTTAACCCATCGATCGCATGGGTGGTGAAATTCACTTCGCAGTAGTTATATCCGGCGGAAAAATCCGGGTGATGGTTTTCTGTATTGGCCACCCAGGCCATGGCGTTGATGAATGCCACGGTTTTGTAGAACCCCTTGAATTCAAAGCGGCGGCTGATCTGTTTGCCATCGTCGCTCAATTCCCATCCTGGCACTTGGGCCACCAAAGCTTCGGCTTGTTCCCGGCTCATGGGCTCCACCCCGCCTTCGCAAGGTTTGCAGTGCCGGTCGGACAGATCACATACGGTATTCATGAAGTCTCCTTGTTGTTGCATTCAGGTGCTTGCTGCGCAAGGGGCGGGCTGAGGCCGATACCGGCCGTGACCCACTCTCCGGCTGAGCGCAGCCAGACGGAGAGTGGGTCACGGCCAAAATATTTTATATGCCACAGCTGACCTGATTAAGCCGCTTCCTTGGGCGGGTAGGCGGGGGCATGCATGCCCAGGCGCCGTGCTTCGGCCACAAAATCCAGCCAGTTGTGTTTGGACAGTTCAAATAACTGGTCAAAGTTTTCCAGCACAAAGTAGATGGGCTGATAGATATCAATTCGGTAAGGCGTGCGCAAGGCGTCCACGGGGTCCAGAGGCTTACGCTGAGCCTTGTCGGTATCTATGGCATATACCAGCTCTCCTGGCGATGACAGAATGCCCGAGCCGTAGGCGCGTACATCACCCTCGCTTTTCACCAGGCCGAACTCCACCGTAAACCAGAACAGGCGCGCCAGCATGGCATGGTCTTTGGGGTCGGCAGCCACGCCCGCCTTACCGTAGGCTTCAATAAATGCCGCGAAGCGGTGGTCGGTCAATACCGGGGTGTGGCCGAACACTTCATGAAAAACGTCCGGCTCTTTCAGGTAGTCAAACTCTTCGCGGCTGCGGATAAACGTGGCCACCGGAAACTGGCGGTTGGCCAGCAGTTCGAAAAACCTCGTGAAGGGTATCAGCGCCGGCACCGGCACCACGGTCCAACCGGTCAGTGGTTGCATGATTTTGTTCAGTTCGGGCAACTGGGGAACCCGGTCCCGCGGGAAGTTCATGCGCTCCATGGCCTCAATCCACTGCGGGCAGGCCCGGCCGGGCAGCATGGGCAATTGCCGGGTGATCAGGTCATGCCAGATTTCGTTTTCCTCATCGGTGTAATGAATGATCCCGGAGGCATCTGGCTGTTTTGCGACGTAGCTGCTTTGTTTGCTCATCTGTGCCTCACACGAAATAAATGTTGCGTGGCGTCAAGTAACGCTTGCTATATGGGATCAGTTTATATCAATATAGGAAAAAATACGTTTCAAATATTGCTTTTAACTAACCATAGGTGGTATAAATATTTCGTCAAAAGGAATTTGACGCAAAAAATGTTTCGATGGATAGGACAGACTTACGCATCCTTGCGGAGTTGCAGGCCGACGGCAGGCTCTCCAGCCAGGCTCTTGCGGAAAAGGTTGGTTTGTCCACGGCGCCGGTCTGGCGTCGCGTTCGAAAGCTGGAGGAAGACCGGGTCATATCTACCACAGTAGCGATACTGGACCCGGAGAAAATTGGGCTGGATGTAATCGCCATTGCGGCGGTTTCATTAGAGGACCACCACCCGACTTCGGTCAGGGAATTCGACGAAATGGTCGCCAACCGGCCCGAGATTCTGGAATGTTACGCCATGAGCGGACAGTACGATTACCACTTGAAGGTAGTGTGCAAGTCCATCAAGGCGTACGAGGTACTGCTACGGCAGCACATAATGCCATGCAGGGCTGTGCACCACGTGAATACGAGCTTTGTGTTACGCAGCAATAAGTACACCACCGCGTTACCGTTGGAAGATTGAAAGGCTAGAGCTGGAGTTGGAGAGGGCACCAGTTTCAATGCAACGGAACTGCAGGTGGCGACCAGGGACGGTCACTGAACATACAGGGCTGATACAGCCCCAGGGAAGGACAAAATTATAGCGTGCGCGTTCAAACGCATTGAAAGCGGCGACCAGGGAGGTTGTCAGGATCACCAGGGAAGGTCTTACAAGTGGAGTGGTGTAGCCATGGAGGCTACCAACGAGCCAGGGATGGTTCCTATTCAAGGGGGTTGAACCCGGCCCGCAGGGCCGAACGGAAGCCAGGCAGGATCAGGCTTTTGAGAATTGGGGAGGCGAAAGCCCAGGAGGGAGCAGTGGCAGCCAGGGATGGCTGACGCCGTCGCCGCCCCGCACTGTTTTAAAGGCCGGAACATCGGCCTGTACGTTTTCCAACGAGACCGCCAGGGAGCTGCTACCCTGGTATTTCAACGAGACGCCGGGGTACTTGTGACCCCGGCTTTTTTTTATTCTTTCAGGGCGTTTTCAAACAGGTGCCGGTGTTCGGCGGGAAGGCGTTGGCTTTGTTCGCGGCTGAGCAACAGCGGCGACTGCATTTCGAAGTTCTTGCGGTCCTGGAACCAGCGGCGGCTGTAGACGATGTACAGAATGGGCCTGGGCCTGGAAGAGCGGTTGGGCGTGCCGGTATGCCTGAGCCGGAAATCCATGAAATAGCAATCACCCATTTGCGGCCAGGGCGAGACAGCACCGTGCAATTGCTCCATCTGCGCCCGTGTCCAGCGCGTTTCCTCCCGGCTGGATTTGATGCGGTGTGAGCCTTCCCAGATGGCGGTGGTGCCGGTTTCCTCGTTCAGGTCCACCAGCGGTATCACGACGTGCAACGCGAACGGGGGGAAGAATGCATTCAGCCCGCCGGCCTCGGCAAACAGCGGCGGGTGATCGCGATGCACATGTTGCAGTTCTGCCCCCGGGTAGGCGCAAACGACACCAATACTCTGAATAATGCAGTCATCACCCAGCAGTTCCTTTACCACGGGCAATACCATCGGTGCCGCGTAAACGTCAGGGTTCAGATAGGGCTCCTGCAGGTGTACTGAGAACATGTAACGGCCGATACCCACCTTCAGGCAGGTCTTTTCCACCTTGTCCAGATGCTGGCTGGCGTAGTGTTGAAAGAAATTCTGTTGCATATCCTGCACGGCTTGCTTGTCCAGGCTGTTTTGCAGCATCAGACAGCCATGCACACGAAAGCCATGGGCGGCCGTTTTCACCACCTCTGAAGGGCACTGGCGGCTGTTGCGTTGGGCTGTGGTGAACTGATGTATGGCAGTCAGGCTCATAAGCGCATCCCCTGGCTCCGGGCCGGTGGCAATATGACCCCGCGGTTTTCATTCCCGCCGGGCGGTGCTGGTCAGGCGGGTATTGTACATTTCGCTTAGCCTGCGGGTGGCAGGGAGTTATCATGCATGCTGGTCACGGGCCTTATTCACACTGAGTATCGATGGCAGCAAAGCTGAACAAACGTATTGTGGTATCCCCGGATGTGATCTCACAGGAAGTCCAGCTGGGTGAATCACTGCTGCTGGATGTCAAAAACCTGACCTATTTCGGATTGGATTCTCTGGGGACACAGGTGTGGACAGCGCTGCAATCCTGTGACGATGCCGATTCTCTGATCCGGCGGGTTGCCGACTCTAACGAGCAGCAAATCACCGAAATTGAAGCCAGAATCCACTCGATTTTGCACGCACTGGCGGCCAGCAAACTGATATCATTGGAGCCTGCGAATACACCTGGACCGGCCACCGTTGCAAGTTAAATTGCCAGGCGGTGGCTAATCCGGCATTTTTGCGCGTAAAAATCCGGACTTTGGTTGACAATCCGCAGCCCCAAACGGATAATTCGCAGCCCTTGCAAGCCGGCACAATGCGGCTCAAGGGAAAAGGAAAC
>JBFIHZ010000240.1:0-6674 GCA_041601535.1 Lysobacterales bacterium
GAACGTGCCAATGATGCCGCCAAAGCGGCAGAACGCGCGGCAGAGGCTGTACGGGCTGCGGAACGCGCCAATGAAGCCGTCAGAGCGGCTGAACGCGCCAACGATGCCGCCAAGGCCGCCGAACGGGCCAATGAGGCCAACCGGGCGGCGCTGCGTGCCAACGCCGCTGTCAAAGCCGCCGAACGTGCCAATGATGCAGCCAAAGCTGCTGAGCGGGCGAATGAAGCCATGCGGGCGGCGGAACGCGCCAACGATGCGGTGAAAGCTGCGGAGCGGGCCAACGACGCTGCCAAGGCTGCGGAACGCGCCAACGAGGCCGCCAAGGCCGCTGAGCGTGCCAACCAGGCCAGCAAAGCTGCTGAACGCGCCAATGAAGCATTGCGGGCTGCCGAGCGCGCCAACGATGCCCTGCGGGCCGCTGACCGTGCCAACGATGCCATGAAAGCTGCCGAACGGGCCAATGATGCGGCCAAAGCCGCCGAGCATGCGGCTGAAGCCCAGCGTGCGACCGAGCGGGCCAATGAAGCCATGAAGGCTGCCGACCGCGCCGCCCAGGCCATGCATGCCGCTGACCGTGCGAACGAAGCCCTGCGGGCCGCTGACAAGGCCAATGACGCGATGCGGGCCGCTGACAAGGCCGCCGAAGCAGCAGACCGCGCCAACCGGCAGTAACTGTCAAGTATGGGGGAAGCGGTATGGTGTATGCCGCGTCGGGGGGACGCTGCATGCATCTTCAGCGGCAGGCGCGGGGGGCGCCTGCCAGCTGAACCAGCGCGGCGCAGCAGTAAGCTGCCCGACAGAACTTAGCGGTACTGCCTGCCCTCGGCCAGTACCCAACGCAGGACCGGCGCCGCCTGTTCGAGTGGTGCGCCTGATCCCAACCTGAACCCGGGTTGTTGTCTGATCGAAATTACCGCCAGTCAAACCTGGCGGTTTTTTTTGTGCGGATTGTTGGCGGCAGCGGGTGAGCCTACATTTGCTATGATGGACCCGGTTCTCAACGAGGGAGTGCAGCGGTATGCGTGTGACGCATTGCGTGTGGGCGTTGTTGCTGTCCCTGTCACTGACCCTGGCCCCGGCTGCGCGGGCGGCTGAGTTTGAGATGGATGTGCTGGAAACCGATGACCTGCGGCTGCTGTACTTTGACCCACTGACTACCTACCTCACGCCGCATGTTACCCGCAGTTTTCACAATTCCCTGAAATTTCAGCGGGAAATATTCGGCTGGAGCCCGTATGACAAGACCACCGTCATGCTGAAAGACTTCACCGATTACGGCAATGCGGCAGCCCTGTCATCCCCCCGCAATTTACTGTGGGTTGACGTGGCGCCACTGAACCACACGTTTGAAACGTTTCCGGCCATCGAGCGCATGTACATGCTGATGAACCATGAGCTGGTTCACGTGGCTACCGGTGACGGCTGGAATGAACAGGATGGCAAATGGCGCGGTTTCTTCGCGGGCAAGGCGGCGGTAACCGGTGAGCACCCTGAATCCATCCTGTATGCCTGGCTGACCTCGCCGCGCAATGCCGCACCGCGCTGGTACTTTGAAGGCAGCGCGGTGTTTATGGAAACCTGGATGTCGGGCGGTATCGGCCGCGCCCAGGGCGCCTATGATGAAATGGTGTTTCGCGCGATGGTGCGTGATCAGGCTCATTTCTACAGCGACCTTGGCATCGTGTCCGAAGGCACCGCCATCGATTTCCAGACCATGACCAATGCCTATCTGTACGGCACGCGGTTTTTCAGTTACCTGGCATATCATTACTCGCCGCAGCAGGTCATCGAGTGGCTGAGCCGTGACGAGGACAGCAAGCGGTATTACGCCCGGCAGTTTGAACACGTCTTTGGCCTGCCCCTGAAGCAGGCCTGGCAGGACTGGATTGGTTTTGAGCAGGCCTTTCAGCAGGAAAACCTGCGGGCCGTGCGTCAGCATCCACTGACCCCGGTGCATCCGCTGGCCGACCGCGCGCTGGGCTCGGTGTCACGGGCTTTCGTGGACGAACAAAATCAGACCTTGCTGGGTGGCTATTATTTCCCCGGCGTGGTGGCTCACCTGGGTGAAATGTCGTTGCGCGATGGCAGTGTGCGCCGGCTGGCTGACATCAAGGGACCGATGAAATTCCGCGTCACTGCCACGGCCTATGATCCACGGCAGCGGCGCCTGTTCTACACCGCGGACAACCTCAGCCTGCGCGATCTGATGGTGATTGACCTGGATAGTGGCGCCACCACCCAGCTACTGAAGAACGCCCGCATCGGTGACCTGGCGTTCAATCCTGCCGATGACAGCCTGTGGGGCCTGCGGCATCTGAACGGCTATGTCTCCCTGGTCCGCATACCTCCGCCGTATACAGCCTGGAACCAGGTGCACACCTGGCCCTATGGTGAGGTGTTGTCCGATCTGGATATCTCACCCGACGGCCGCCTGCTGTCTGCCACCATGGAAGACATCAGCGGTAACCAGTATTTACGGATTTTTCCGCTGGAGCGCTTGCTGCAGGGTGACACCGAGCCACAGGCCGGGTTCGATTTTGGCCGCGCCATTCCGGAAGGCTTTGTGTTTTCTCCGGACGGGCGTTATCTGTTTGGCAGTTCCTATTACACCGGTGTATCCAATATTTTCCGCTACGAAATCGCGACCGGCGATATCGAGGCCGTAAGCAATGCCGAAACCGGCCTGTTTCGGCCCATCCCGCTGGCTGACGGCTCACTGATCGTGTTCGAATACACCGGGCAGGGTCTGGTGCCAGCGCGCATGGACCCGGTGCCGCTGGAAGATGTCAGTGCCATCCGTTTCCTGGGTAACGAAATTGTCAACAAGCACCCGGTGGTGCGCGACTGGGCGGTGGGCTCACCGATGCAGGTTGATCTGGATGCCTTGCAGCCCACCACCGGCAAGTACAATCCGCGGCGGGAGCTGTCGCTGGCCTCGGTCTATCCCGTGGTGGAGGGGTACCGCGATGGTGTTGCGCTGGGTGCCAGCATCGTGGTGCAGGACCCGATGATGTTCAATACCCTGCGGGCGGATTTTTCCTATAGCCTGGATGGCTCGCTGCCAGGTTCCGAACGCGTGCATGCCGACATCGAGTACCAGAAGCTCAACTGGCGTTTCCGTTACTGGCACAACGACGCGGACTTTTACGACCTGTTCGGCCCCACCGAACGCAGCCGCAAGGGCGATGCGTTTATCGTGGCTTATGAGCGCGCGCTGATTTTCGATGACCCGCGGCGGCTGGACCTGAGTACCGAACTGGCCTACTACACCGGGCTGGACACCTTGCCCGGCAATCAGAATGTGGCGACACAATTCGAAGATCTGCTGTCTGCCCGGGCTGAGCTGAAATATGTCAATACCGGAAAATCACTGGGCGCGGTGGATGATGAAAAGGGCGTGCGCTGGAAACTGAGCGCCTATGTGGATCATGCCAACGGCGACACCATCCCCGGGCTGGCCGCCGGCCTGGATTTTGGTGTGGCCCTGCCGCTGAAACATTCATCAGTCTGGTTGTACAACGCAGCCGGCATCATTGATGGGGAGCGGGACAATTCACTGGCCAACTGGTATTTCGGTTCTTTTGGCAACAACTATGTCGATGACCGGGAGGTGAAGCGTTACCGGGAATATTTCAGCTTCCCGGGCTTTGAAATAGACCAGATAGCGGCACAGGATTTCGTTAAAAGTGTGCTGGAGTGGAACCTGCCGCCATGGCGGTTCGAAAGCCTGGGCAGCCCGGGGTTTTTTCTCAGCCATCTGCGGCCAGCGGTATTTGCCGGTGCGCTGTTAACCGACGTGGGCGATGCGGTGCACGAAGAGCTCTATACCACCATCGGGATGCAGTTGGACCTGGAATTCACCGTGGTGCACCGATTGCCTATGACCCTGTCGCTGGGTTACGCGCGCGGCTATGTGGATGGCGAAAAAGCCGACGACGAAATCATGCTTTCGCTTAAAATACTGTGAATGTTTTCTGAATCAGCCGTCAGTGTGCCCATCGGGTTGTTGCCCGTGTTGGGCTTTCTGGTCACCCTGCTATACCTGGACAGTTACAAACTGTTGCGTTTGTACGTGGTGCTGTGGGTGATACTGCTGGGTGGGCTGATGGCCATGGCGGCTTACTTCGTCAATACCGAGCTGATCCGGATAAGCGGGTTGGACTTCCTGGCCTACTCGCGCTATCTCGCGCCGGCGGTTGAGGAAAGCCTGAAGGGGCTGGTCATGGTTTACCTGTTCCGCACCAGTCGTATCGGTTTCCTGGTGGATGCCGCCATCCTGGGTTTTGCGGTGGGCACCGGTTTCGCCCTGGTGGAAAACTTCTATTACCTTTACGCGGTGGGCGATGCCCACCTGGGTGTGTGGATCGTGCGCGGCTTTGGTACGGCCATCATGCACGGCGGTGTTACTGCCATTTTTGGCGTCATGGCCCAGACCCTGACCGAGCGCAGCATGAAGTTCAACCCGGCTTATTATCTGCCCGGCCTGTTTGTGGCCATTATCCTGCACACCGTGTTCAATCATTTTCCCGGTTCGCCAATTCGCGCCACGGTCGGCACGCTGCTGTTGTTGCCGCCAATCCTGTATTTCGTGTTCAGGCGCAGCGCCCGTGCCATGCACGCCTGGCTGGAACTGGATTTCGACGCCGATGTGCGTTTGCTGGAGCAGATCAACTCCGGCGAATTCTCCAACAGCAAAATTGGCCTGTTCCTGCACGACCTGCGCAGCAAGTTTGACGGTCCGGTGGTGGCGGACATGCTGTGTTATCTGCGGATTTACACCGAACTGGCCATTCGCGCCAAGGGGGTTTTGCTGATGCGTGAAAACGGCCTGGATGCGCCGGTGGGTCAACGTACCAGAGAAAAATTCGAAGAACTGCGGTACCTGGAAAAAAGCATCGGCAAAACTGGCTGTTTGGCGATGCGGCCTTTCCTGCTGATGGAACGCAAAGACCTGTGGCAGATGAACGTGCTGGGGCAGGCGCGGCCCCGTTACAAGGGAAAGTGATGGTGGGGCAGCAGGCTGGACGGATCCAGATCCTCAGGCGCTTCAAAGGACAGGCCGGACTGCTGCAACCAGGCCTGAAGTTTGCCTTCGCGGTATTCATCAAACAGGTCCGTGGCGCCGCCAATATAACGCCCGCAGATGAAAATCTGCGGTACGGTGCCGGAACCGGTCCGCTGCTTCAGTGCCTGCCGCAGCATGCGGGCGCGGTTGCCGCGGTGAAGTTCTTCTGAATCGAGGTCGATGGCACGGAACTCGACCTGCATGGTTTTCAGCAGGTTACTGGCACCCTGGCAGAATTCGCACCAAGGCACCATAAACATCACCACGGGCTGTTGCCTATCGGCCGTGGCGGTAGACACGAAATCATCAGCTTGTTGCGGAGTGAAATCGTCCGTTTCGCTCCCAGTGGGCGGGCTCATCGGTGGGTAACCTACAGTCGCTGTTGCAGCCGCCGATTATAGCTTATCCGCCGTTACCGCTATTGACTTGACTGCCATGGGTGCCGAGAATCGTCCGCCATGATGCACACTACTGCTATTGATCCTTCGCTGCCGCTGTGCGATCTGCACCGCCACCTGGATGGCAGCATTCGGCTGCAAACCCTGCTGGACCTGGCACAGCAGCACGGCATCCGTTTGCCGGCAGACACGCCTGAAGGCCTGCGGCCGCACGTGCAGGTGGTGGGGGCCGAAGCCGGACTGATGGAGTTTATCGGCAAATTCCGCTATCTGACCGAGGTGCTGGTTGATGCCGAGGCCTGCCGCCGGGTGGCAGAGGAGAATGTGGAAGATGCCAGGGCCGAAGGGCTGGATTACATCGAGTTGCGGTTCAGCCCGTGGTTTATGGCTGAACGGTACGGCCTGAACGCTGCTGATGTGGTGGCGGCGGTGATCGACGGCACGCGGGCTGGGTCGGAGCGCACCGGTGTGAAAGCCGGCCTGATCGGCATACTCAGCCGTACTTATGGCGTGGACACCGCGCGCGCCGAGCTGGATGCGCTGCTGCAGCACCGCGATGGCCTGGTGGCGCTGGACCTGGCCGGCGACGAGCAGGGGTTTCCCGCCCATCTGTTTGGTGAGCATTTCAAGCGGGCCAGGGACGCCGGCCTGCACCTGACGGTGCACGCGGGTGAAGCCGATGGCCCGGCCAGCGTCTGGTCAGCCATTCGCGACCTCGGAGCGGAACGCATCGGCCACGGCGTCCGCTCGGTTGAGGACGAAGCACTGCTGGATTACCTGGTGGAACACCGCATCGGGCTGGAGGTATGCCTGACGTCAAACGTGCACACCAGTACCGTGGCTGACCTGGCCAGTCATCCGGTTGGCCGGCTGTTGCGCCGCGGGGTGTTGCTCAACCTCAATACCGATGACCCGGGCATTTCCGGCATCGATTTGCCGCATGAGTATCAGCAGGCGGCACCGGCCGCAGGGCTGGCGGCGGATGAGCTTCGGCAAATCCAGGCCAACGCGGTGGAAATGGCTTTTCTGCAGCCGGAGGAGCGCGATAATTTGCTGCGCAAAAGCCAATTAAAGCATAGTAAATCAGATATCTAAGATTAATTTAAGAATATAAATACAGGTATATAAATACACGTATTTATGTTCTTTTAATGGGCAGGTATTAAACCCTGAGATCACTGCAGGCCGGCGCACAGAATCACGCCTGATCC
>JBFIHZ010000241.1:0-6673 GCA_041601535.1 Lysobacterales bacterium
CAGGTCATTACCTTCACGTTTGCCGAGGGAGTGACGGGTTTTGAGCAATCCGATGTCTCGATTATCGGCGGGCTGGCGCTGGTCTTCACAGTTGTCAGCGATTCGGTGTACACGCTTTCGGTCAAAGGCCTGGGGGGCACGGTGACGGTCACCGTACCGGATGCTGCTGCTTCCTCAGTTGGCAGCGGCACAAGCACGCAGGGCGGTTCATTTTCCAACTTCTACCAGGACACCCCCCAAGCTAACCTGCCGGGTGGTCTTGCCATGCACCTGGCCAGGATTCCGGCGGGAACATTCATGCTGGGCTCGCCCGGCGATGAGTTGTCGCGCTTCAGCGACGAAGATCAGCACGAAGTGACATTGTCGCGCGATTACTACATGGGCATAAGCGAAGTAACACAGGCCCAGTGGCTGGCAGTAATGGGATCATTTCCCCAGGCGCAGGCTCATGGTTCGGACGACAACCTGGCCGTGCACAATGTGTCCTACGACGACATCATGCACCCCGAGACGGGATTCATGGCCTTGCTGAATGAACACCTCCAGGCCACCGACCAGCCCTTTGAAGTGAAGTTGCCCACCGAAGCCCGCTGGGAATACGCGGCGCGGGCAGAAACCACTACCCGTTTCTCCTTTGGTGACGGGTTTGCAGCGGATGAAACCTGCGCACTTGGCGGCGGACGTGAAGAACACATGTGGTACTGCGGCAACTCCGGCAGCAGCACCCAGGAGACCGGGCAGAAGCTCGCGAATCCCTGGGGCTTGAAGGACATGCACGGCAATGTCGAGGAGTGGTGCGCGGACTGGTATGACGAATACCCTGCCGGCCCCGTGACCGACCCTGCAGGGCCAGCGTCTGGTTCGGCCCGCGTTTTTCGAAGCGGCAGTTGGAACAGTGGCGCGCCTGCCACCCGTTCCGCAGCGCGCAACGCCACCAGCCCGGCCTCGCGATCAATCACACGCGGGTTCCGGGTGGCTGCGTCACGCCCGGCCACGTTGGGCATTAGCAGCAATCGCAATGATGTCCACCAGGAAGTCACCCAGCGACTGACCTTTACCCTCAATGGCGGGGGCTTCGCCAGTTTTGATGGGTCACAGATCGCCGTCACGGGTGCCAGCAAGGGCGATTTTGGCCCCTTCAATCCCCCCAGTCCCATTTTCTATATCCTGGATCTGGACAATACAGGCGGTCAGGTAACGGTGGACATACCGGCCGGCGCAGCCATCCCCTTCCCGCCTTACACCACCTCGGCAGCGGCCACCTTCAACAATTTCCACCAGGACGTGTGGACGGTACAGTTGCGCGACCTGCTTGGTGAAGAAGTCACCATGGACTTTATTCGCATACCGGCGGGAACCTTCATGATGGGTGCGCCGGAGAGTGAGCTCTCCAGCGACTTCACCGAGAAACCGCAGTTTGAAGTCACCATCAGCGAAGATTTCTACATCAGCAGGACCGAAGTGACGCAAGACCAGTACGTGTCGGTTAGATCGATCGAGACGGTCCCGCCGTTCCCGGCAGACCAAACCTTTGTCGGTGGCTCGTTACCTGTCCACAACGTCTCATACAATGACATTGTTTCCGGCGGCGAAGGCGCGAGCGGCTTTATGGACCAGCTAAGGAACCACCTGATTGTATCCAGCCAGGACAGAGGTCCCGTATCGCTACCCACCGAAGCCCAGTGGGAATATGCCGCGCGGGCAGGCACAACCACCCGCTTCAGCTTTGGGGATGGGTTCTCTACCGATGAGATTTGTGCCACGGGTGGCGGCCGCGATGAACATATGTGGTTCTGCGGCAATGCCGGCAGCGTGCCGCATAACGTCGGCGAGAAGCTGCCAAACCCCTGGGGGCTATTCGACATGCACGGCAACATTCTGGAATGGACCCAGGACCTGCTGCAACTGTACCCGGACGGACAAGTGCTCTCAGGACGCGCTGTAAGAGGTTGCCATTTCAGCAACCACGCCAAAAACTGCCGCTCTGCAGAACGCACCAGCCTCAGTGACTCGGACCGGGTATCCTCTACCGGGATCCGGGTCGTTATCGTTCCCGATTAAAACCCTTTGGGAATATTTGGAATATTTGGGGTCAGAGTAAAAACTAGAGTTTCGGGCTGCAGCCACCTTAACCACGGTGGGCTATGGCGATGTCTATCCCCCGACCACCGGCGGTAAGATATTTACGGCGTTTACTTTACTGATTGGCCTGGGCATTGTCGCGGTTCCGGCAGGGTTGATGGCGTCGGCGTTGTCCAAGGCACGGGAAATTACATCAGACAGATGCCCGGGTTCCGAACACCAGCGCAACTGACCTGCCCCACTTCAAGAAAGTTAAGGCAATGAAAAAAGGCATAGCACGCCGCATAACCGGCTTCCACCAGGATGACGAAAACGATTGGGTGGCGCAGCTCGAGTGCGGCCACAACCAGCACACCCGCCATAACCCGCCCTGGCAGGTGCGGCCATGGGTGGTCACGCCTGAAGGCCGGGCCCGGACCCTGGGGAAAACGCTGTTGTGCGTCAAATGTGTTGCCGGGGCGCCGGCGGACAGCCGGCCGCCTGCAGATTAATTGATGCCTGACTGACTGTATAAAGTTGAGCCGCTGCGGTTAACAGTGCGGCATGGCACGAGTTTTTACTCTGACCCCAAATATCGGCAAAGCCATTCAGCGTGTCAACATTTCCTGAGCCATCATCACACCCTGGATTAGCCTCAGTTGGGCGCAAAACCTTACCGTGGCAGTGTGGTTTTTTCCCGCGTTTGTGTTACAACGTCGCCACCCTGATTCATACAACACGAGCCTCCATGCCATGCAGCCATTGATCAGCACAGTACTCTTTTATCTGCTTTTTAGCTCGACACTGGCAGCGCAGCAAGCACCTGTCGAACGGGCCACCGTTTCAGCAGCCAATGTCGCCGTGGCCGAAGCCTATCTCAGTGCTTATTCGACCTTTAGTACTAGCCGAATGGCACCTTTTTACACCGATGACGCCACCTTTGAAGACCTTACCTCTTCAACCCAGAATGCCGCCGGCGGCCCCTTCGTCTTCAAAGGCAAACAGGCCATTCTGCATGGACTCGGCGATTACGTCAGTCAATATCAGGCATTTACGGTCAACTATGCTGTAGAGCGCCGCTACGAAAGCAATGGCATTGTAGTTTTTATTGCGCAGCTTTCTTATCAACTCAAAACCAAAGGCGGGAAGTCCTTCGCAGGCACGGCACCCATCGTCACCGCCATCACCGTGCGTAACGGCAAGGTCGCGCGGCACGTGGATTTCTACGACTATCTGGGCAACGCAGTTGAATTTGGAGATGCCCAATAACAGGAAAACGGAACCGACCAATCACAGACTCAGGCAAACACCACCGGTTTGAACTCAATCGCCAGGCTCCAGCGTTTCAAACCAGCCAGCGTAAGCAAAGCAATGTTGGGGCTCAGCATGCCGGCGTTCACGCGCTCAGATCCGGAAATATCTTCCGGTCTTGTGCAGAAATGTACAACTTCCTACGCGGAGTAAAATGCAGATAAAAGTGAGAGAATTCATGGAATTCTGTCACACTTTTGTACAAGCAGTCGTTTTCCGGTTCCTGCCTGTTCCAGCGGAATTAGTCGGTTGACGAAATGCTTTATGAGACGGGTTTCGAGAAGCCGGAAATTGATTTTCAGCTGATTACTGAAGAGTTCAGGAAGGCCTCCTATGCCATGCACTGACATTTTCACCCGGCCGCTGGCACGTGCCGCCATCATGTTCCTTGTGCTGCCCACGGATGGCCTGGCACAAAGCTGCCTGAGTTCCAATATCGTGCTGAACACACAGCAGGATGTCGCGGTGTTCCAAAGCACGCACGGGCCATGTAGCCAGGTAACCGGGGACCTGACCATTCAAGGCTCAAATATTGTGGACCTCGGACCACTTGGTGGCCTGACCCAGGTTGCGGGTACTTTACGGGTCAATCAATGCAACAGCCTGACGGACCTGGATGGCCTGCACAGCCTGCATTCCGTGGGTGAAACCCTTTCAATAAACAAAAATCCTTCACTTCAAACGGTGTCTCATCTTTCACAACTGCAAACCGTGGGGGGAAGCCTGATTCTCGGTGATCTGAACACGCTAAAGAGTTTCAGTGGCCTGAATTCACTGACCGAGGTAGGCAATGATCTCCGCTTTCTCGGATTGGCCACCGGCGCAACCCAAATCGACGGGTTTTCAAACCTGCAATCGGTGGGATGGAGTCTCGACGTTAATAATAACGGAAGCCTCAGGGAAATCAGAGGTTTCCATTCGCTGGCAACCATTGGCCAAGCACTCCGGTTTCAATCGAACGGGGCGCTGGAATTGATCGACGGATTTCCAAGCCTTGAGCTGGCGGGTTCGTACCGTTTCGCTTCTAATCCCAAGCTTGCCGCAATCAGGGGGTTCGATTCTCTGGCAGCAGAACAAAGCTCCATTACCATCATCGACTCTCCTGAGTTGCAAGACCTCAGTGCGTTTTCGGGCGTTGTCACCCTTCTCGGCTCACTCACCATAGACGGCTCTATGCAAATCGAATATTTCGAACCGCTCTCAAACCTGGCGGAAATCGGTCAGTCACTCCGCATTACCAATAATTCTGGGTTAAGAAACTTACGCGCCCTGGAAAATCTTGCCAAATAGGTTGGGATTTTGAGCTGCGCGGCAATGGATCACTGACCAGCCTGGTCGGATTAGGGGGTATTCATGGCATTGGTCATGACTTTCAGATGGGTGGCAACACCCGGTTGCGAGATTGCGCGACTTTGAAGCGCTTACTCGATAGCAGCGACGATTTTGCTCCGGGACCAGGCTCAGGCCCTGTCCCTGACGTTGGCAGAAACACCGTGGTTATTTTCAGCAATGGCAAATGTCACAGTGTGGACGCAATCCTGGGTCAGATCCATAACGATGGCTTTGAGAACAGAGGTTAGGAATTTCAGATCAGATCACTGGTCTGGCAATCCGGGTTACAAAAGCTGACAACATAATCCGCCTGACGGCTTCAATAAACCATTTCCGACACAACGTTCAGCATCATGCGTGTGCTGGCCTTGATGTTGTCCAGGCTTAAGCGCTCGTCGTTGCCGTGGATTCGGGAAAAATCTTCCACCGGCACCACCACCGGGTGGTAGCCGTAAGCCACAATACCGTTGTCCCTGAAAAAATGACTGTCAGTAAATCCGCTCATAACCGACGGGACCACGCGCGCATCAGGGAAGTATTCCGCTGTAAGCCGTTCTATAACTTCAAACAGCCGGGTATTGGCAGGCGAAACAGCGGGTGAAAAACCCATAATACGCTCAATGGCGATCGCATCATCATCGATGATGGCGGTCAACTCTTGCAGGAATGCGTCCGGGTCCTGTTCCGGCAACAACCGACAGTCAAGTTGTGCCGAAGCCACCGGCGGGACGACATTAATTTTTTTACTACCCTCAAGCATGGTAATTGAACAGGTGTTGCGCGTCAGAGCGTGCAGTAAAGGATCCTGCTGCTGCAGTGCAACAAGATTGGCCGGGTATTTCGAGGCATCAGCGATATTCTCAAGAGTGGACTTCAATGGCTCTTCGTAATCCTGTGCGATGGCCTTGAAGTAGGCATCCACCGCCGGACCGATCTGCGGCGCGAAAGGCTGGTTCAGGATATTTGCCAGCGCCTGCACCAGCCGGGTGACGGATGAACTGCTGCGTGGCATGGAGCCATGCCCGGGCACATCAGTAGCCACCAGTTTTAGCCACAACGGCACTTTCTGCGTCACCTCAACGTTGAACAACAGGCGTTCAACGCCATTCTTACTCGAAGAAACGCCCCAGCCGCCCTCGTTAATCACCAGGCCAACGTCAGCAAAAAGTTCGGGGCGGTTCTTGAGCATCCAGCCAGCCCCGAAGAACCCGCCAGCCTCTTCATCCGCGGTGGCCAGAAAAATCAGGTCACGATTCAACGGCAGGCCACGGCGGTGCACTTCCAGAAAGGTCAGCAGGTGCGCAATGCCAGAGGCCTTATCATCTATCACACCACGGCCATAAAGGTAACCGTCACGGATTTCACCACCCAACGGTTCCACCGTCCAGAACTCTTCATTGGCTGGCACCACATCCATATGATGCAGCAACACCAGCCCGGGCTCATCGCCGCCTTCAATTTTCGCCCAGATGTTGGCCCGGCCCGGGGCCGATTCGGCCACCTCGTATGCAATACCCGCCTGATCAAACAATGCAGCAAAGAACTCAGCGCCTACAATTTCATTGCCTGGCGGATTGACTGTATTCAACCGAACATAGGCCTGCAGCAGGTCGACCGAGGCCTGGCCGATCGATTCCGGATCAGTTGCTGGCAGCGGCTGAGCCAAAAGACTATGACCTGAAAAAGCGGGCAAGACAACGAGAAGAATTGTAAGAAATCGGCGCATATCTAGGTCCTGTGTGGCGGTCGGCAAACGGATAATTTACATCATGTTAGTGGTGTTTTTTTTCATCGCTATCCGGATACCGCACGTTACCCACGTTGATCAAGGAAAAACCCCAAAGAAATCATCAGCCCAATGGCCACCACGATCCACCGCAGGACGCCGGCCGGAATGCGATAGACGATGGCGGCACCGGTATAACCCCCGACTATGGCCGCGGCGCCCAGCAACAGTAAATGACCCACC
>JBFIHZ010000242.1:0-6672 GCA_041601535.1 Lysobacterales bacterium
CACCTCCAGTTCGCCCAGCTCGTCAAACGCACCAGGGCCCGCGCCTTCAAGGTAGGGCGGGACGCTGACGCGGCGATCGCGGAAACTTTTCAGCGTCTGGCACTGGCCAAACAGCCCGCGTTCGCGCACCCGCCGCACGTGGTTGAAATCCACCTCAGCGGTGATGATTTCGCGGCCACTGCCGGCGGTGTAGATCACCGTACCGTCCGGGCCCACCACGGTGGAGCGGCCAAACCCCAGTTCCCCGGCATTGTTCAGGTTCATCAGCCAGACCTGGTTGATGGCCGCATTGGCGCGGGCAATGGACAGCTCGACGTCGCGGTCGATGGTGGTGGTCATGGTGGGGCAGATGATGGCTTCGGCACCCATCCAGGCCAGCGTGCGCACCGTTTCCGGAAACCACATGTCGTAGCAGATGATCAGGCCGACCCGTCCCGCACCCGGCACATCGAATACGACGAACTCCTCGCCGCTGTTGACGCCTTGCTCATACGGTGCAAACGGGAACTGTTTGCGGTAGCGTGCCACCACCTCACCCTTGGGGTTGATCACCGGGGCCGTATTGAATACCCCTTCATCAGTGCGTTCGAAAATCGAACCGGGAATCAGCCAGGTCTGGTGCCGGCGTGCCGCTTCCTGAAAGCAGCGCTCCACCTCGCCGGGCAATTCCACCGCCAGGTTGGGATTGGGGCCGAACGTGCTCAGCTCGGGCAATACCATCATGTCTATCCAGGGATAGCGTGCCCGGGTGCGCGCAATTTCACGTTCGATCAGCGATAAATTGTCTTCGTTGTTCAGCGCCAGCTGCAGGCCGGCGACAGCAAGATGACCCATCAGTTTCTCCATGTGCCTTGCGCGCGCTGACAGGCGCGACGCCAGTGTGGCGAAGCCTACCTTGGCGGGGTTTGAAACGGATAGAACCAGATCGGCGGTGGTGATTAGGCCAGTCAGCCGTTCGTGCGGTGCAAAATGGCGTCATCCACGAGGTGTTTATTGGTGTTGTACCAACGGATGTGCTGACCATCCAGGGTGACATAAAAGGCCGATTTTTCACCGTAGGCCCAGCGTTTCCATTGCCGGCACCACAGGTCGCCTTCACGCCACCAGCGGCCACGGTCGCGGTCTTCATTGGCGTGCCCGGCACGGCCGGTCATGCGGCCATCGGCATGCAATTCGATGACGCAGGGGTCGCAGTACACGGTGCGGTAGATGATGCTGGCGCCGCTCAGCGTGCGTTGCAGTTCCTCACCGCGCAGCCAATGGGGGTTGTCTTCCTGCAGGGGCCCGCCATCCGCCTGACTGATGTCCCACATCAGTTCACGCAGGCGTTCCACCCCTTCGCGGATCTTTTCCTGTGGAATACTGGTCACCCCCATGCGAAAGCAATTGCGCGAGGTGCTGGAGCCGGCGTAGTAGTGGGTATCCGGTTCAATCAGGATGCCGCGCTTGGCCGCTTCCCGCGCCAGCAGGTCCACGTCCACGTCATCCGGCGCGCGCACCCAGAACACCGTGCCACCCTGGTTGGGAATGGTGACAATGGACTTGGGGCGGTAGTGGTTCAGCGCATCACGCAGGGCATACCAGCGCTGCTGCATTTCCTGGTGCAGCCGCGCCATAAAGGCGTCGTAGTGGCCCAGCGACAGGAAATAGGCCGCGGTGCGCTGGTTGATCAGTGAAGGGCGGCCAATCATCATCTGCCGCAGGCGCCGCGCGGCGTGGATCAATTCAGGCGCAGCAACGATAAAACCGATGCGTAGTCCGGGTGCCAGTACCTTGGGCAGCGCAGAAACGTAGATCACCCGGTTGTCCGGGTCCATGCTGCGCAAGGCGGCATGCGGCTGGCCAAGAAAATTGCTTTCATGTTCAAAATCATCTTCGATGATGATCTGGTCCAGTTCACGGGCTTTTTTCAGTAACGCCATGCGCCGCTCGTTGGGCATGGTCACCGCGGTAGGCACCTGGTGGCTGGGCGTGACGTATACGATGCGGGCTTCGTCCAGGCGGGAATTGATCACCATGCCGTGTTCATCAATCGGCTGGTGCAACACGCGGGTGCCGGACTGGCGCAACAGTTGGCCCATGCGCGGGTTGCCCGGATCCTCCACCGCCACGGAATTGTTGGCATTGGCCAGCAGGCAGGTCAGCAGGTACAGGGCATTCTGCTCACCCGGGGTGATCAGGATTTCATCCGGCTGGGCGGTAATCCCGCGCCGCGGCAGCATCTTGGTGCGGATTTCCTCGATCAGCACCGGATCATCGGCATCGCCTTCCGTCACCATGCCTTCATTGACAATGCGCGCGCCCAGCGCCATGCGGCTGGCTTCGCGCCATTGCGCGGTCGGGTACAGCGAGGCGTCGAAGTAGCCATCGATAAACGGGAAGGGGTGCTGCTGCCAGTTGGCCGGCCACTGGAACTGTGGCCTCTGGCCCACGTCCAGGCCGATGCGCTCACGCCAGCGGGCATGCTGGGCGCTGTCGCCACGCGGTGCTTCGTGCAGGCCGACGCGGTTCTCGCGGATATGTTCATTGACGTAGATGCCGCTGCGCTGTCGGCTTTCCAGGTAGCCTTCCTCGATCAGTTGCTCATAGGCCAGCACCACGGTATTGCGCGCCACCCCCAGCTGTTCGGCCAGTTTGCGCGAGGACGGCAGGCGGCTGCCGCGCGCGCAGGCGCCCTTGAGAATGGCGTCCACCAGTTTCTGGCGAATCTGGGTTTGCAGGCTGGCGCTGCTGTCCGGATCCAGGTAGATCAGCACATCGCTCATGGCAGCGCTCCGTGGTCAGCCACGTTTCATGATGCGACCTTTCTCCCGCTCCCAGTCGCGTTCCTTGACCACTTTGCGCTTGTCGTGCTGTTTCTTGCCCTTGGCCATGCCGATTTCCACCTTGGCGCGGCCTTTTGACCAGTACATCGCGGTCGGCACCACGGTGTAACCCTTACGGTCAACCGCGCCGATCAGCTGGTCCAGCTGGCGGCGGTGCAACAGCAACTTGCGGGTGCGCGTCGGGTCGGGTGTGATGTGCGTGGACACCGTGGGCAGGGGGTTGATCAGGCAGCCAAACAAAAAGGCCTCGTTGTTTTTCAACAGCACGTAGCTGTCGGCGAACTGCACGCGCCCTTCGCGCAGGGCTTTTACCTCCCAGCCTTCCAGTGCCAGGCCGGCTTCAATGCGCTCCTCAATGGCAAACTCAAAGCGGGCGCGCTTGTTCACCGCAATGGTTTTCTGGGTTTTCTTGTTGGAATCGTTCATGGTTGCCTATTCTATACAGCCAGCCGCGGCCGCGGGAGAAACTTGCCCGGCCGGGACGGCGGATCGGCCTGATGGGCCGCTATTCTACTGTGCCGCCACGCCCGCATGCTATGCTGGCATCAGGCCCGTGGCATAATCACCTTTCCTGCAATGGCCTCTCAATTCAGATGGAAATCTCCCGAACCGCCCTGGTACTGCATTCCGCCGAAAACATGTATGACCTGGTGCATGATGTTGCGTCCTATCCGCAATTCCTGAACTGGTGCACGGGTGCGCGGATACTGGAACAAACGCCCGAGCTGCAACTGGCCTGCCTGGAAATATCCATCGCCGGCTGGCGCCAGGACTTCACTACCCGCAATCGGCTGCAGGCGGGTGAACGCCTGTGCCTGTCGCTGGTGGAAGGGCCTTTCCAGCACCTCGCGGGTGAATGGAATTTCCAGCCGCTGGGGGACATGGGCTGCAAGATCAGCCTGCAACTGGAGTTTGATTTTTCCGGCGGACTGCTCAACAGCGCCTTCCGCCAGGGCTTTGCCCACGTGGCCGACCGTCTGGTGCAGGATTTCAGTCTGCGTGCTGACCGGGTTTACGGCGTATGACGGCCACGGGTGAATCGCCCGCCGGCACCGATGGGCTGATCGGCGTGGAAGTGGCTTACGCCACTCCCCGTGAGCAACTGATCATCGCCGTGCAGGTACCGGCCGGCAGTTGCGCCGCTGATGCCATTGAATTGTCTGCCATTCGTGCCCGCTTTCCGGAGATTCCGGCCGAACCGGAGGTAGGTATTTTCAGCCGCAGAATTGTCCTGACACAGCGCTTGCAAGCGGGTGACCGGGTGGAAATTTATCGGCCACTGATTGCTGACCCCAAGGAAGTGCGCAGGCGCAAGGCCCTGAGCGACCGGGAAGCGCGTCAAAAAGGCGCGTGAGACTGCCCGGTGGGCCGGTTCAGCCGTCGATGTCCGGCGAAGTGGTGTCGTCGGCGTTACGCTGGTCCATGGCCTTGTAGCCCTCTTCCAGCTTGCGGTCCTCGGCGGTCCGCTCGCCCAGGCCCTTGATGACCGGTTCCAGGGCCTCTTCGCTGGCTGATTCCACCGCCGCTTCCTGTGGATCGGCGGCAGGGGTGCTGGCGGCCGCTACCGGGCTGTCCTGCGTCTTGTCGGCTGAGCCTTTCGGGTCATCCGCGCCTTCGATTACGGCCAGCAGGTCGTTTTCAAAACGCAAAGTAACCGTGCGCTGGACCAGCGGGCCGCCACGGCGACTGAAGGTCTGCACGTAATCCCAGCGGTCCTGGGTAAAGGGGTCATGGATCGAGGGTGAACCCAGCACGAACAGCACCTGGCGCTTGTTCATGCCCACGTACAGCTGATCCAGGTCTTCCTGTTCCAACGCATTGCCTTGCTGGATATTCTGTTTGTAGATCAGGCCACAGGAACTTAAGGCCAGCAGCAACAGGCCAAGGCTGGCCAGCAGGGCAACATTTTTTCGGGGATTGATACGCATGAAGTTCCAGGCCAAGGTGTTTAGAGTTTCGCAGAGCGTGAATGATACAATATTCAGCGCTTGGCCATACACTGCATTTGTATGGATTCGTTATCGTGCCGCAACAGAGGGCTTACAGTGGAAAACAAGAACCTGCGCCGGGTTGGTCTGAAAATCACCCATCCGCGCAAGCGCATATTCGAGATTTTGGAAAAAGAAGCCCATAAACACATGACGGCTGACGATATCTACCGTGTGCTGGTAGAAGAGGGCGAAGACATCGGCCTGGCCACGGTGTACCGGGTGTTGAACCAGTTCGAGTCCGCCGGGTTGGTGGCAAAACACAATTTCGAGGGTGGCCAGGCTTTTTACGAGCTGGATTCAGGTGAACACCACGATCACATGGTGTGCGTGGAAACCGGCAAAGTCATCGAGTTTGTCAGTGACGAGATCGAAGCATTGCAGGAAAAAATCGCTGCCGCCCACGGCTATACCATCGAAGACCACAGCCTGGTCATGTACGTACGGCCCCGTAACAAGAAATAACCAGGCAAATCCCGACTCCGGGCCCAACGTGCCCAACACAACCGCGACCAGCGTAACAGTCAGTGCGTGGTCAGTGCGCTGTTGAGCAGTTCACTGGCATGCGCGCGGCTTTGATCGGACAAACGCCCGCCCAGCATGCGGGCAATCTCATCAATGCGTTCTGCCGATTCCAGCCGCCGGGTTTCCACCCGGGTGGATTGCTTGTCAGCGCTTTTCTTCACCTGGAACTGATGGTCGGCACACACCGCCACCTGGGCCAGGTGGGTGACGCACAAAGCCTGGCCCTGGCCCGCCACATTCTGCAGCAGGCGGCCGACCGCGTTGGCGGTGTCACCGCCAATGCCGGCATCCACCTCGTCAAATACCTGGGTTGGGGCCGGCTGGCCGGCGGCAGAGGCAACTTTCACCGCCAGGCTGATGCGGGACAGTTCGCCGCCGGACGCCACCTTGCGCAGCGGACCAACCGGCATGCCGGGGTTGGCGCTGACCAGTGGGTCGATGCGGTTGTCACCGCGCCGGTTGGGTTTCATGCTGTCATCATATTCCAGCTGCAGCTGGAACTGGCCGCCTTCCATACCCAGTACCTGCATCAGTTCGGTAACCGACTGTGACAACGCCTGCGCGCGCCCGGCCCGGGCCTGGTGCAGATCTTTGGCGGCCTGGCGGTACAGCTGCAACTGTTGTGCGCGGGCCTTGATCAACTTCTGCTTGCGGATTTCCAGGTTATCGGCGCGTTCGCAGCGTTGTTGCAGGCGCTGCATGACTTCCAGCAAACGGCCCGGCTCGGTGCGGTGTTTGCGGCCCAGGTCGTGCAATTGGCCGATGGTGCGGTCCAGCTCGGACAGTCTTTCCGGACTCATTTCCATGCGCGATACGGCGGTTTGCAAACTGCCGCGGGCTTCTTCGAAATTGATGCCGGCTTCTTCCAGCGCCTTGGCGGCATTGCCAATGTCGCGGTCCAGGCTGGCAGCCGGCGTCAGAGCGCCCAGCAGTTGCTGGATCTGGCTGCTGACGCTGCCTTCTTCCGCCTGCATCAGTTCCAGTGCGTTTTCCAGTGACAGCATCAGGTCACTGCCACGCGCCAGCAGGCGGTGCTCGGCCTCGAGCTGTTCGTAGGCTTCCGCAGTCAGCGCGGCGTTTTCGAGTTCTTCAATCTGGAAGCGCAGCAAATCCAGTTCACCGGCTTCCAGCGGTGCTTCGGCCTGCAGTTCCCGCATTTCCTGCTCCACATCACGCCAGGCGTTAAAGGCGGTTTCCAGGGCCTTCAGCTGGGCGTCATGGGTGCCGCTGCCATCGATCAAGTGAAACAACTCATCGGTTCGCACCAGGCGCATGTGTTCATTCTGGCCATGGATTTCCACCAGGGATTCGCCCAGTTCCTGCAGTTGTGCCAG
>JBFIHZ010000243.1:0-6663 GCA_041601535.1 Lysobacterales bacterium
CCGTAGTAGCGCGGCGGTGCATAGGCCGACATGATCCAGATGGTGGCCACTGACAGGGAACCGGTTTTATACCGCTCATCCGTCAGGTTACTGCCGAGCAGGCGCACGAAATAGCGGTCGTCGGCAGCATAGAAGGTAATGCTTGCATCCACCACGGTACGCTCATCCAGCACCGGGTCGAATTCGGGTGCGACGTCCGAATAGGATGCAACTGACTCACTTTCGTAGGAAACGCGCGCCCGGTATTCCATATTGCCGTAACGTCCGGCCGGGTGTTCATAGGTCGCACTGATTCCGCCCATCCACTCCGGTGCGCGCGTGACCTCGGCATCACTCAGGTCAACATCAATCACACCATCAAAATTGGTGTCCGCCTGGAACATGTCGTACTTGGCATCCATCCACGACAGGTTGTAGTGGAAGGTCAAACGGTCAGTTGCCGCCCAGGCGCCTTCAGCTTCCACGCCCTTGACAGTCATTTCCGCGGCATTGAAGAACAGGGTTTCCTGGCCGCCGCTGGGGAACGAAACGTTAAACGTGCGCTGTGCATCGGTGTATTGCACGTAGTAGGCATTGACCGCCAGGGTGGCGGCGCCGCCGGCAAAGGTCGATTTGAAACCACCCTCGATGCTATCGGCGATTTCCGGTTCGGTGGGTCGCGCCGCCAGCTTGGTGATCGGATTCAGCTGGGTACCCAGCTGGTCGTTGTAGCCACCGCTCTTGAAGCCGCGCGAATAACCGATAAAGCCGAACAGATCCTCGCTGAAGTCATAACCGAATACCAGCCGGTAGGTCGGCTCGCGCCATTTGTTATCGTCACGTACCACCCCGGTGGGGTATTTATTGAAATCCGCCGCATTGAGCGGTTCGCCCAATTCAGCCAGCGTGGGGCCTCCATCCAGCAGGAAGGTGTTGATGCGCGGGCGGCCGGCCCAGAATTTCTTCTCCTCGGTATAACGCATACCGGCAGTAACATGAAACCGGTCAGTGAAATCGTATGTGCCATCGACGTAGACGGCCTGCGCTGTTGCATCCTGCGTATTGCACAGGATCAGCGGATTGGAGTTGAAGAAATTGGGTGGTGTACCGAGGAAAAAGTTGTCCAGGAAGCCCACCACCTGCAATACGCAGAACTCGGTGTCATCCTGTTGGTAAAACGCGCCGGCCGTATAATTGAGTGGTCCGTCCAGGTTGGAACCGATGCGCACCTCCACCTGGCTGGTCTTGCGGTTATCATCACGGGTGGCGTCAAACTGTGACTGCGGACCGGTGCTGCCGGTGTAGCTGCTCGGCAAACGCGATTCCTGCTCACGCAAGCCGGCGTTGAAATACAGTGTGTGCTCATCACCCACCGCAATATCACCATTGAAATAATAGCCGTCAATATCGACACGGTGCCCATCGGTCATTCTGAGCAGCAGATCATCACGCAGGGTGCTACCGGCCCAGTCCAGCGGATCCACACCCGGCGGAACCGGGGTATAACCCCACAGGGGGAGCACGTAGCCGGGCTGTGATTCGTTGACAATCGGTGGGGAATCGCCCCGGTCGCGGACGATTTCATACTGGAACATCAGGTTGACATCGTCGTTCGGGCTCCACAGCATCTTGGCGCGGCCGGAAAACACATCATCACCGCCCAGGTCGCGGCCATCGCCGGCGCCACTCAAGCCAGCCCAGGTCGGGTCCACCGGCACCGGCGTGCCCAGCGGGCCAAATGTCGCATTGTTCTTGTAATAACCATCTGACTTCAGGTAGGTGCCCGCGAAACGGAAGGCAAACGTCTCGCCGGCAGCAAAATTGAGCGCCATGTTGCCCTTGCGGGTACCAAAGTCACCCAGCTGCACTTTCATGTCGACGCTGTTTTCTTCCAGCACGGGCCGCTTGGTGCGCACGTTGATGACACCACCGGTGGTGTTTTTGCCGAACAGGGTTCCCTGTGGGCCACGCAGTACTTCGATGGTTTCGATATCAAACACTTCCAGGTTGGACGTCTGGATATGCGGAACCACGAACTCATCCAGCGTGACACCAACCGGTGATTCCTTGTACAGGATAATGGTTGTCTCTGACACACCACGCATGGCGAACTGCGCCGACTTGAAGGCCGACACCGTACCGGATGACAAGCCCGGTACCGACACGGCAACGTCGTTCAGATCCCGCAGCGCGTACTTTTCCACCTCGTCGCCCGAAAGCGCGGTGATGGAGAGCGGTGTGGTCATGATATTGGCGTCACCACGGCGGGTGGCGGTGACCAGGACTTCTTCCAGTATTCCCGCGGATTCACCCGCATCGTCTGTTGCGTCCTGAGCAAAAAGTGAAAAAGAACTGAGCAGAAAAGAAATAACCAAAGAGATCGTGAATACCCCGGAAGTCTTCATGGTGCCTCTCACTTCGTTATGAATTGTGTGCGTCCGCAATTGCCCCGAACGGACAAAGTTTAAACTTAATTCAAACAAAAAAGCAAGCTGTCCGGTTTTTTATAATGGTCAAAAAGTCCGCCTGACTCCTTTCCGTGTCAGTCCGGTCCGGGCCGCGGACCGAGGTAGCGGCACAGGTCCTGGTCATGAGGCGTACTGATCCGAACTTCATCCCCCAGTTCCATGACATGTGCGCGGCTGTTGGTGTACACCGGCCAGCCGGTACGCCCGGGGCTGCTCGGCGCGCCGAAGCGGGCAAAACCCACCCAGTAGTCCATCAACGCATCAGTCAGCTCGAGATCGATGGCTTCGGTGGGCAGCCACGCATCGTGCTGACCAAATACGTAAGGCAGTTCCGCACCATGGTAGACACCCAGCGTGGCGCCGCCTGGCCCGGAGCGTTGCCGGGTGAAGTAATAGACAAAGCCCTGGCCACCCTGCTGACTCGAGGTGCCGGCAATAAAGCGCGATGGGCACAGCATATCCCTGGCGGTATTCAGCCGGTCCAGCGCTTTGCGCGGATCCGTGTCGGCCACCAGGCTGTGTAATGATCCGGCGAACTCCGGGGCTTGCTGCCGAATCCACTGCTGCAGATCATCCTCGCTGACCTGTTCTTCCAGGTACATCAGCCACTCATCGGCATTGGTGCCGATGACGAGCTCCAGCCCGGCGCCGCGGCCTTCCATCAAGGCCTCCAAAGGTTGCTGCTTAACCACCCGCCCGTCCACCACCGCCTCGAAATACATGTCCGGAAGCGCTGCCGGCACTGCATCCACCAACTGTTGCGCCGGAATTTCACGCAATTGCCGGGCGGAGGCATCCGCGTCCACCCCCAGGTGGGCCAACAAGCGCACCGCGGTGGCCTGTGCCTGCGCCAGGCTGGGGCGCTTGTCCAGTGAACCGCCTGTGCTTTGCGCGATCACCCGCGGCAACAGCGTGCCGCCTTCCTCCATCAGCAATGCGACATCCAGTAAATTGCCCGCACCGGCCGATTCACCAAAACCGGTGATATTGCTTCCGTCACCGCCGAATGCGCCGATATGCGCACTTACCCAGCGCAGCGCCTCGGCAATGTCCAGCAGTGCGAAGTTCGCCACCGGCTCATCGGCCTCCGCCTGCAAAGCCGGATGGGCGAAGAAACCCAACGGGCCCAGCCGATAGGCAATCGACACCACCACCACGCCGCGGCCGGCCAGCTTTTCACCCAGGTAATTGGGTTCGTACGACCAGCCGGCCACGTTGGCCCCGCCATGCACAAACACCATTACTGGCAATGGCTCAGACGGCATCAATTGCGGTGTCCAGATGTTCAGGTAAAGACAGTCTTCGGAGGTGGCCAATGGCCGTGCCGCCACATCCCGCCCGGCACCGAAAGCCTCTGCGATATCGGCATACCACTCGGTGGTGTCCGGTCCCTGGATGCAGGCGGCGGCAAACTGGTCGGCCAACTGCACTCCTGCCCGTGGCGCCGCTGGTTGCGGCGCGCGCCAGCGCAAATCGCCCAGCGGCGCAGCCGCGAACGGTATGCCGCGGAATGAAGCAACATCACCAGCCTCCCCCACCCACTGCCCCCGCAATGTTTCACCGGCGGCGCTTACCTCGGGCGGCGGCTGATCAGGTGAACAGGAACTCAGCAACAGGCCAACGGCTGCTGCCGCCAGCAGTAATCGAATCTGCCGCTGCCCGGTTGGCTGGTTCCGCCGCTGTGGCATCACTGGGTATCCACAACGACGCAGCCCCTGAAACCGCCCTGTTCGATCAACTCGTGTGCCCGGGCGATGTCATCCAGTGGCACCACGTGGGCCACGCGGTGTTGCAGGCGCCCGTCGCGCAGCCACTGCACGCTGTCATCTGCTGCCTGCTGCTTGGCGCTTTCGGGCATGGCATACACCAGCACCAGGCGCAGCGTCAGGTCCATAAACATCATGCGGTAAAACGGAATACAAGGTTCTTTCTCCTGCATGGACGAATAGGTGGCGATGGTGCCGCCGACACGTATCAGGTCCAACACTGCAGGCAGGTTGGCACCAAACTCGACCTCGACCACGCGGTCAATTTTGCCGCCCTTGTTGGCGGCAACCACCTGGGCCGCCCAGTCGCCGTCGCGGTGGTTGATGACCTGCTCCGCCCCCGCTTCCCGGCAACTGGTGGCATCCGCTTCATTGCTGGCCGTGGCAATCACGCGCGCGCCGGATTGCGCCGCCCACTGGATGGCGTAATGCCCGACCCTGCCGACCCCGCCGGTAACCAATACACTCTGACCTTCCACCGGGCCATCGGCAAACACGCACCGATGCGCCGTCAGCAAGGGGATGCCGAGACAGGCACCCTGTTCCATGCTGGCATTGGCCGGCAAGGTAACCGCGCGCCGGCTGTCTATGGCGATGTATTCGGCCGCCGTGCCGTGGCTGCGTTGCCACTGCGCCTGGTACACCCATACCCGCTCACCCACGCGGTTGTCAGGCACGCCGTCACCCACGGCTTCGATGACGCCGGCGCCATCGCTGTGCGGTATCACCGCGCCATCATCCAGGCCGGCCGGGTCCGAGCCGGCGCGTTTCTTCACGTCCGACGGGTTGACACCGCTGGCGTGCATGCGCACCAGCACCTGGCCCGCCGCCAGTTCCGGCCGCGGTTGCTCGCCTACCTGCAACACGTCCTGCGCGTTGCCAAATCTTTCATACCATGCTGCTTTCATGTGTACCCCGGTTATCGTTTAAGCAATCAGTCCAGCGGGCTGGACAGGGATTCGGTGTGGCCATCTACGCCCAGCGCCTGGCCAGAAATATTCGCGCCTTGTGTCGATACCAGAAACCCGGCCATGGCGGCAATATCCTGCGGGCTGACAAACCGCCCCAGTGAGGTCTGGCGGGTCCATGCCTGGCGGATTTCATCTGTGGTTTTGCCGCGCACACGGGCATCCCGCTCGATCACCGCGTCGATGCGCGGGCCACTTACACTGCCCGGGCAAATGGCGTTCACCCGGATATTGTAAGGTCCGAGCTCCATCGCCAGGGTCTTGGTGAACCCCAGCAAGGCCCATTTGCAGGCCGCATAGGGTGAACGCAGGGGATAGCCAAAAAACGCCGCGCTGGATGCGATATTGACGATGGACCCGCCGCCTGACTGCTTCAGCAGCGGCACAGCCAGGCGGGTGACGTAAAAAGCACCGTTGAGATCCACCGCCACGGTCTGGTCCCAGTCCTCCACGGTAATGTCTTCCACCCGCGCGGTGGGTCCGGCAATACCCGCGTTATTGACCAGCACATCCAGGCGGCCATAGCTGCGCTGAATGTCGGCGAACATCGCCGCCACCTGGCCGGTATCCGACACATCTGCCTGGCTGCCGCCGCAGGCCGGATGCTGCTGCAGGAAGTCATCCAGCGCGTTCGGATCGACATCGCACACGTGCAGCCGGTAGCCCATATCCAGCAGTTGGCCGCTGATGGCAGCGCCGATTCCACTGGTGCCGGCCGTTACCAGCGCAACCGCGCCATTGATTTCACCGTCGGGCTTGCTCAGCTGAGTCATTGCCATCACCTTACACGCAAAACGCGACCAATTGCAGTTGCAGTAATAGCACATGCGGGCCCTGTCCGGAATCCGGCAGCAGTTTGTTGCTATGTACAGGCCGCCTGCATTGGTTAAAATGCCACACGAGGGGTCCAGCGAGCAGTCTCAGCGATAGCCTGCGGCCAAACCAAAATCAATCCAGACGGGGAGAACCATGGGAGGTCTGGCAAGAAAACTGGTCACTGACCTTTTCCACCGGGGCGGCATCGCCATTGACGGGCCCAACCCCTGGGATATACAGGTGCATCACCCCAGATTTTACCGCCGCGTGATAACCGGTGGGTCACTGGGCTTCGGCGAGGCCTACATGGACGGCGACTGGGATGTGGAGAGTCTCGACATGCTGATGCGCCGGATCATCCGCATGAAACTGACACAAAGCGCGCTGGTGCGCTTCAACCGCATCTGGCTGGATCTTAAAGCGCGGCTGGTCAACCTGCAGTCACGCAAGGGCTCGCTGGCCATTGCCGAGACCCATTACGATCTTGATCACCGCCTGTACCAGCAGATCCTGGGGCCTTACAACCAGTACACCTGTTGCTTTTTCAACCGTGCCAGAAGCCTGGAAGAAGCTGAAAAAGAAAAACTGGAAATGATCTGCAACAAGCTGGACCTGCAAGCCGGCGACAAGGTGCTGGACGTAGGCTGTGGCTGGGGCGGCTTCGCA
>JBFIHZ010000244.1:0-6583 GCA_041601535.1 Lysobacterales bacterium
GGCCAGGCTGCTTGTTGCCTAACGTTTCAAACGCGCAAAAGCTTCGGCCATGGCCCCCATGGGCTGCGGCTCACTGCGTGATTTGTTGTTCGACTTGCTGTGGCGGTTCTGGCGGGGACGCTGGGCGCCGCCATCCCGGGTTTTCGCGTCGGCAGGCTCCAGCGGATCGTCCAGCCGCATGGTCAGGCTGATGCGTTTGCGCTGCGGGTCAATCTCCAGCACCTTCACTTTCACCACGTCACCGGCTTTCACCACGTCGCGCGGGTCCTTGACGAATTTTTCCGCCAGCATGGAGATATGCACCAGCCCGTCCTGGTGCACGCCAACGTCGACAAATGCGCCAAAGTTGGCCACGTTGCTGACCACGCCTTCCAGAATCATGCCGGGGGTGAGATCGCTGAGCTTTTCCACGCCTTCCCTGAAGCTGGCGGTCTTGAACTCGGGGCGGGGGTCCCGGCCCGGTTTGTCCAGTTCGCTGATGATGTCGCGCACGGTGGGCTCGCCAAAACGCTCATCCACGTAATCGTTGGCAGCCAGTGATTTCAGAAATGAGCTGTTACCCAGCAGTTGCTGAATGTCCAAGCCACTCTGTTTAACGATGCGTTCCACCACCGGGTAACTTTCCGGGTGCACGGCGGAGGCGTCCAGCGGGTTCTCACCGTTCATCACGCGCAGAAAGCCCGCCGCCTGCTCGAATGCCTTGGGCCCAAGGCGGGGCACTTTAAGGAGCTGCTGGCGGCTGCGGAACGGTCCGTGCTGGTCGCGAAATGCGACGATGTTGCTGGCCAGCGTCGGCGACAGCCCGGCGACCCGTGCCAGCAATGGAGCGGAAGCAGTATTCATTTCCACACCGACGGCATTCACGCAATCTTCCACCACCGCTTCGAGTTTGCGCGCCAGCCGGAACTGGTTGAGATCGTGCTGGTACTGGCCCACACCAATGGCCTTGGGCTCAATCTTCACCAGTTCGGCCAGCGGGTCCTGCAAACGGCGGGCAATGGAAACCGCGCCACGCAAAGATACATCCAGGTCGGGGAATTCCTGTGCCGCCAGTTCCGAAGCCGAATACACCGAGGCACCGGCTTCGCTGACCACGATGCTGGTGACGCGCAGCTCGGGGTGGCGTTTGGCCAGATCCTTCACCAGCCGGTCGGTCTCGCGTGAAGCCGTGCCATTGCCCACGCTGATCAATTCGACCTGGTGCCTGCTGATGAGTTGCGCCAGCACGGCGATGGAAGCGTCCCACTGGTTCCTGGGGGCGTGCGGATATATGGTGGCATGCTCGACCAGCGCGCCGGTGCTGTTGATCACCACCACCTTGACGCCGGTGCGCAAGCCGGGATCAAGGCCCAGCGTGGCGCGCGTGCCGGCCGGTGCGGCCAGCAGCAGGTCGCGCAGGTTTTCACCAAACACGCGGATGGCTTCTTCCTCGGCTGCCTCGCGCAGGCGCGTGAACAGCTCGGTTTCCAGTTGGGCGTGCAGTTTGACCCGCCAGGCCCAGCGCACCGAGGTTTTCAGCCATTCATCGGCGGCCCGGCCCTGGTCACGGATGCCAAAACGGCCGGCTATGCGCGTTTCGCACTGGCCACTGTCATCACCCGTTGGCAGATCGTCCTGTCCGGGTACCGCCAGCTTCACCCGCAAGATGCCTTCACTGCGGCCACGGAACATGGCCAGCGCGCGGTGCGACGGGATTTTGTTAATGGCTTCGGAAAACTCGAAGTAGTCGCTGAACTTGGCGCCGGCCTGCTGCTGGCCATCGACCACGCTTGAGAGCATGCGGCCGGTATCCCAGGCGAGATCGCGCAGTGACCCCACCAGGTCGGCGTCCTCGCACACGCGTTCCATGAAAATCCAGCGCGCCCCTTCCAGCACCGCGGCGCTGTCTTCGAAACCGGCATCGGCATCAACGAACCCTTCAGCCTGGGCTTGCGGGTCCAGCGTGGCGTCGGCCAGCAAGGCATCCAGCAGGGGTTCGATACCGGCTTCGCGCGCGATCATGGCCTTGGTGCGGCGTTTTTGCTTGTACGGCGCATACAGGTCTTCCAGCCGGGTCTTGGTGTCAGCGCCGAGAATGGCGGTGTTCAGTTCAGCCGTGAGCTTACCCTGTTCCTCGATGCTTTTAAGCACGCTGGCGCGGCGGTCTTCCAACTCACGCAAATAGATCAGGCGTTCTTCCAGGTTGCGCAACTGGGTATCGTCCAGCCCATCGGTCACTTCCTTGCGGTAGCGCGCGATAAACGGCACGGTGGCCCCCTCATCCAGCAGCTTCACGGCTGCCTGAACCTGTTGTGGGCGTACGGTTAATTCTTCGGCAATACGTTGGATCGGGTCGGTCATGGGGTCTCGCAAATACGGTGAGGGGTGAGGAGCACCAGCGAACCGGACAGCTTGTCTGCCCGTCGCGGCGTCCGGAAGGATAACAGGGGCGCTATTTTAAGCGAAGTCCGCCGCGGATGGGCCGGTGATGAAAAAAATCTTCCACCGGCGCGGGCCTGCGGCGGCAGCGCTTGTCAGTCAAATGCCTTGAGTACTTCGCGGGTCAGGTCCCAGACATCGAAACCCTGCGCACCGTAATCCAGCCCGCGGCGCACGATGACCAGCTCATGCGAAGGCACAACGACCACAAACTGGCCGCGGTTGCCGGCCGTGGTGTAGGCATCCTTGGGTACGTCGTGGCGGTCATCCGGCACCAGCCACCATTGCCCACCGTACTGCTTGCCGCTGTCTGCCGTGGCCGGGGCCGGCGTGCGTACAAAGCGGATCCACTCTTCAGAAAGCAACCGTTCGCCCTGCCACAGGCCGTTTTGCAAATAGAGCAGGCCAAACCGTGCCAGGTCACGCGCATTGGTGTACACCTGGCTGCTGAAAATAAAATCACCAAACCGGTCGGTGCTGACCAGCGTATGGTGCATGCCGATGCGGTCGAGCAGGGCCTGGCGCGGAAATGCGTGATAGGCCGCAGTGCTTCCATGGGCCTGCAGCAGGGCCTGTTTCATGGCGTACACCGCCAGCAGCGTGTCGTAATTTTCATAATCCCAGTAGCTGCCGGGTGCGCGCATCAGTCCGCGGTTGCGCGCGCCATCCACCGAGCTGGCGCCGGCCCAGTAGGCCAGGCCGGAACCGGTGGCGTACTCGCGGTTGAAGCTGTCCACCGGGTTGAGTCCGCTGGACATATTCAGTACGTGGCGCAGGGTGATGGCCCGGCGCGGATCCTGTTCGGGCCGCTCCAGTTCGGGCAGCCAGTCGATACCCAGTGGCGCATCAAGCGCCAGCAGTCCACGGTCGACCAGCATGCCGATCAGGGTCACCGCGATGCTTTTGGCGGTCGACCAGGTGCGCGTGCGGCTGTGCATGTCAAAACCTTCGGCATAGCGTTCATGCACGATCTGCCCCTGGTGTACCACCAGCAGGCTGATGGTGTCCTGTTCGGCGGATTCGCGTTCAAACGCCCAGTCCGACGCGGCCATCAGCGCGGCGGCATCAACCTTATCCGGCAACGCTGCAGGCTTCACCCGGTCACCCGCCGGCCAGGGCAGCGTTTGCGGGTCAACTGGCGGCGGCTCGGTATTCAATACCGGCAATGAGGCAATGTCTGATGGCTGCTGGTCCGGGGCCATGACCACGCAGCCGATGCCGTCACGAAACGCGGCGCGAATCTGCGCGGGTGAGCCTGAGGGCCCCACCTCGACGTAGCGGCCGGCCCGATCCACCCGGTAGTCACCGCCGTCAGCCGTGCCGACCGCGCCTCCGAAGCTGACCATATACGCCAACTCCTGGTTAAATACCTGCTGCAGGGAGCGCCCGGATGTGAACAGCCCGTTGCAGGTCAGTACCGCCTGCACACCGTTACGTATCATCTCCCGGTTAAAGTGGAAATAGTCAAATTCTTCAGCCGTATCAGCCCACACTGATGCGCATGTCAACACCCAGAGCATAACGGCGCGTTGTACAGAAAACATTCAGACTCCTGTCACTGGCGAACATGTGTCGGGGGTGCGTAATTTAACAGAACTTTATGGCTGTTTCCGCCATGGCCTGATCCTGGCCTGCCGGGCTCCGGGAATGTTCGCGCGAATGGTCTATATTAGGATGGAGGAAGCAAAAAGGTGGTGGCCAGCGTGGCAGCGGCAGTGCGTGCCGAAAGCGGGCATTTCAAGCCGGTTGGCCCAGGCCCGGACAAGCCAACAACTGCTGATGGACTGGCAGGGCTTCATTGACAATTTCAGGAGAACCGTCATGTATAAAACAACACAACCCTTCCTGTTCGCGCTGTTGTCAATTGTTATGACCTCGGCGTTTGCTGATGGCCAGGTGGAGATCAACCAGGCAAGCGTCGACGCGGGCGGTGGTTTTCCGGTTTTTATCAACAGCCCGGGCAGCTACGTACTGACCGGCAGTCTGAAGGTGCCGGATGAAAATACCACGGCCATCCAGATCGCCGCGGACGATGTGACGCTGGACCTCAATGGCTTCAGCATAACTGGCGTCACAACCTGCAGCCGCAATGACGTGGGCGGTGGCGACTTTGACACCATCTGCGCGGACACGGGCAGTGGCGACGGAATTGCTGTGACAGGTGCCCGGGTGGTAATCCGCAATGGCACCATTCGAGGTATGGGAAATTATGGCGTCCACGACACCTTTGGTGGCCCGGCGGTGCGGGTTGAAGGCGTGACGGTGACCGAAAACGGCAATAGTGGAATCCGCCTGTTCGCAGAAGGCATAGTGCGTAACTGCCGCGCGCTGCGCAACGGCGTGGATGGTATTTCGGCGCCCAACAGCAGCATCATCGCGGATAATCTCAGTGTGCAAAATGGCAGTGCCGGCATACTCGCTACCGGGGTGGGGGAGGTGATCCGGGGTAATACGGTGGTGGAGAACGATACCGATGGAATAGCGGTCAGCGCAGACGCGGTAATTACCCAGAATGTGATTTCCAACAACGAGCGTTACGGCCTGAACATCACCGCATTCACGGGCTACTACGGCAACACGATACGCGGCAGCGGCACGTCCGATGTCGTTGCCGGAGTAAACCTGGGTCACAATATGTGCGGTGGCGCTCCCTGTCCGTGATCCGGGAAGTCTGCCCGCCGGACTACTGGCTGTCTTCGTCTTTGGCCAGGGCCGGTAAGGCTCGCAGGTAAGCCACGATGGCGGCCCGGTCAGCGGCGCTCAGCCGGGCCAGGTTTTCCTGGACTTTCACCATGGAGCCACCGACCGTGTCGAAGTCAGGGGTGAAACCGGTTTCGAGGTAGTAGGCGAGGTCTGTTGCAGACCAGCCGCCCAGACCGCTGCTGTGTGGCGTGATATTGGGTATCCGGCCGTCACCCTCCGGGTTGGGCGCACCCGCCAGCCAGCGTTCCGGCCGGATGCCACCCAGCGCATCGCGCTCGGTATGGCATTCGGTGCAATGCCCCGGGCCCTCCACCAGATAGCGGCCGCGCACCAGTTCGGGGGCCGCATCGCCGGGCAGCTGCAGGTGCGGCTCAGGGTTCAGGTAACGCCGTTTCCACAGGCCGATGCCTTGCCGCATGTTCCATGGAAACTCCAGCTCATGGCCGGCCACTTTATGGCGCACCGCTGGCAGGGTGTCGATGTAGGCTTTCAGGTCGGCCACATCCTGTACCCGCATACGGCTATAGGAGGTATACGGGAAAGCCGGATAGTAGTGCTGCCCATCCGGGGAAACACCGCGCAACATCGCGTTGATAAAGTCTGCCGTAGTCCAGTGGCCGGTGCCGGTTTCCGGGTCGGGAGAAATATTGGGCACCCGGAACAGGCCAAATTCGGTATGCAGTTCCAGGCCGCCACGTAAATCGTCTTCATGGCAGGAAGCACAACTGCCCGCATGGAACAGCATTTCACCATTGGCCAGGTCGGGCTCGGCATATGCCAGTTCCCCGGAACTGAGGGTCTGTGGCTGACTTAGCCACAGACCGATCAATACCAGGCCGGCCAGGCTCAGGCCGAGGTAACCGAGGATTGCCCGGAGCGACATGCCTGCAGTGCGAGCGCGGCTACCGGGAAATCAATCGCCCGGTGTGCGGTATTCTTCGTGGCAGCCCTTGCAGTTGCCAAACACATCCATGGCGATGGGTTTGTAGGTTTCCAGATCCTGGGGATTGGCTTCAATGGCGGCCTCCAGCGAGGCGGAAAAATCAGCCATCTTCTGATTGAACTCGGCGCGATTGTCCCACACGGCCTGCGCGGCACGCTTCTCACCTTCCACGTAACTGCCCTCCGGGAACAACTCCTCAATACCGTCGATCGCGGTTTGCATGGTCGCCCAATTGCTCATGGCGGTGGCGGCATCGAACTCCAGTTCGCCTTTCAGCATGGCGCCCAGTGGTCCGGCCGCATCTCCGACTTTCTCCATCCGTTCATGCCGTTCCTGCGCCGGGTCATCAGCTGCCAGAGCCAGGGGTGAGAGGGCCGTAACGGCAAGCAATAACACGAACGATTTAAAACTTTGCATCTATCCAGTCTCCAGAAATCTCTTACTGTGGTGGTCGGGTAAACCGACTCAAGAGTATAGGCGTTGATCCGCCGATCCCGCTACCCCCGATATTTGGGGTCA
>JBFIHZ010000245.1:0-6532 GCA_041601535.1 Lysobacterales bacterium
ATTCTCGTTTTGCCGTGGCGGGGCAAAGTTTTACACGCAATTGTCCATTACCACGCTGCAGCCGCAGGACTTCAGCTGGATCCAGCGCCTGTGCCATACCGACCCGAAATTGCAGGACGGCCGCCACAATTACGCCGCCCTGCTGTATTTGTTCGACCGTCCGGAACTGGGTGGCACCGGATTTTACTGCTGGAAAGACGAGGCCTACTGGACCGCCATGTCGGCGCGGCAACGGGATGACCCGGACGCCGGGCTGGCAGAACTGCAACAGCGCTTCGAAATGTTCCGCGATCCACCACGCTACATGACGCACAGCAATGAAGCCGCCGAGTTGCTGGACCATGTGCCGGCGCGTTTCAACCGGTTGGTGTTCTACTCCGGCGACCTGCCCCACAATGCGTTTATCGAACACCCGGAACTGCTCAGCGCCGACCCGGCCCGCGGCCGCCTGACCCTGAACTGCTTCGCCAGCGTATTGCCCAAGACGTGACTGCAGGGCCGGCGGCTGCCGGGTCCATGGCTCCGGCTGGCTTATCCCAGCCCGGACAGGGTAATGGCATCACGCAGGCTGTCCGCGTCGCCCACCGTCATCAGGTTGATGCCCGATACGCCGGGAATCTCGGCGATCTCACGCATCAGTTCCGCGCACAGCGCGATGCCCTCGGCCTGCGGGTCGTGGGCTTTTTCCAGCCGCTCGATCACCCCCTTGGGAATGCGCGAATCACTGAGGTTTTTTTTCAGCCACAACGCGGTCTGCGCGGACGGCAACACGGTCAGCGAAACGATGACCGAGTACTTCCAGGTCATGCGCGTTGCCACCAGGGCCTGCAGGTATTGCCGCAAAATTTCGGTATTGAAGCACAGCTGGGTTTGCAGGAAACGGGCACCCGCTTTGGCGCGTTCGGTCAAGGACTCGGCATCCCAGCCTTTTGAGGCCCGGAATGCGCGCGCACCGATACCAATGAAGAATTCCTTACCCGGCGCGGGCGGGTCCGATTCACCCAGTTGCGCCGCCATGCTGACCAGCTCGCGGCCGCTGACATCAAACACCGCCTGCGCCTTGAGCTGGTGCTGCTGCGGGATTTTGTGCCCGCGGGTGAGGATGACACTGCCCACTCCCAGCGCGCGCAATCCCAGCAAGTCGCTCATCAGGGCGATGCGGTTGCGGTCGCGGCAGGTGAGGATGGGAATGACATCCAGCCCGCGCTGCAAAACCAGGCTGGCCGCGGACGTGGCCGACATCTGCACCCACGCCCAGGGGTTATCCGTTACCTGCAGGTCGGCCACATGCGGCCCCAGCAAGTCCACCTGGCGGTCGATATCGTCAGCGCCCGACTGCGTGTTCAGGGTCAGGTCCGCCGTCACGGTGAGGCGGTCGCTTTGCAGAGCCTGGCTAAATGGTTTCATCGCGGCTGTCGGGCCATTGTCAGCCGGGCATCGGCCGCGCCAGGCCTGCCCGTGCCTTTTCTGGTCACGCAATCTCTGCCAGCCCCTTCCTGCGGTGCCAGCCACCGCTTAACGTATGGTTTCAAGATACCAGTCCACCCAGCGCTGGGTTGAATGCTCAAAGGTGGAAAACGGCCCCGGTTCAAAAAACCGCGAATTCACGCCTTTCTGGTTGTTTTCAATGATGGTTTTATCCGCAATGGTGGTCACATCCCACAGCCAGGTCAGCTTGTCCAGGTCGTAATCCTTGCCCTCTTCGGCTGTTTCATTGACCAGCCAGGTGATTTCGCAATCACTGGTGTGCAGCGAGGTGGGGGTAAAACGGTACAGCACCACGTGATCACAATAGGCCAGTGCGTACAGTACCGGGCCGATCTTGAAGTCGTGTGCGCCGCAGTCGTAGTCACGGATATCGCCCAGTAGCGGCGCCACCGGCTTGCCGTCCTGGCTGCCGGTTACATGGCCGCGCAGCAAGGGATAATGTTCATATGCCCGGTCGGTGCCAAACTCATTGCCACTGAGGTAAGACTTGTTCATTTCCTGGGTTTTCAAACCGCAGGCCGGCATTTTTTCCAGCAGCTTTTGCATTTCTTCGGCGTAGCGTTCCTCCGGCAAGGCCAGGCTGTGCGCCCGGGAATACTCCGGGTGGGCCGGGCCGCAGTGATAGCATTCCTTGTAGTTTTCCACCGCCAGTTTCCAGTTTGCCTGCATCGGGTAATTGGTGCGCCGCGCCACCTTGGCCTTGTCCAGCCGGTACGGACGCAGGTATTCGCCCAAGTCACGCTCTACCACGTCGAAATCGCTTGGGGTATCGGAGAAATTAATAAAAATCATTCCCTGGAAAACCCGATGGTGCACTTTTTTCAGTCCATAAGCGGATTTATCAAACCCCTCCTGCATATGGGCGGCGGCAATCAGCTTGCCGTCCAGGTCGTAGGTCCAGCCGTGATAGGGGCAGGTCAGGCGGCGTGAATTGCCTTTCATTTCCAGGCAGACGCGCGAGCCACGGTGGCGGCAGACGTTCAACAGGGCGTGAATTTCACCGTCTTCGCCACGCGTGACAATGACCGATTCACCGGCCAGGTTGTACAGCAGGTAGTCACCGCGGTTGGCGAGTTCGCTCTGGTGGCCTGCATACAGCCAGGCCTTCATGTAGATGCGTTCGATATCCCGCCGGTAAATCTCCTCGTCCTGGTAAAACGCCTGGTCCAGCGCAAAACCCTTCTTTTGTTTGCCGATCAGTTCGGCCAATGCCTGATTGTTCATGTCGTCACGTCCATTTCCAGATAACTCAAAAAATATGCGGGCTCAGCGGCTCCGCCGGGTCAGCCAGGCCGCGGTAATCACACCCATACTGACCAGTACAATAATAACCGTCGCCAATGCGTTGATATCCGGTGTTACACCCAGCCTGACCTTGGAGAAAATCAGCATGGGTAGCGTGGTGGAGCCCGGCCCGGAAACAAAACTGGCGATCACGACGTCATCCAGCGACAGGGTAAATGCCAGCAGCCAGCCGGACACCATGGCCGGCGCGATCATCGGCACGGTGATATCAAAAAATACCCGCAATGGTCTGCCGCCCAGATCCATGGCAGCCTCTTCCAGTGAAGGGTCCAGCGAACCCAGGCGCGACCGCACCACCACCGCCACGTAGGCCATGGAAAACGTAATATGCGCGATGGTGATGGTGGTTGCGCCGCGCTGGGCCGGCCAGCCAATCCAGTCAGCCAGCGTGATAAACAGGAATAGCAAGGAGATACCGGTAATGATTTCCGGCATCACCAGCGGCGAGGTGATCATGCCTGTCAACAGGGTGCGCCCGCGGAAGCGCCCCAACCGGTTCAGCGCCAGCCCGGCCAGCGTACCCAGCACGGTGGCCACTGTGGCACTGATCACTGCGATCTCCAGGCTGAGCAAGGCCGCAGAAAGGATATCCGCATCCTGCGCCAGCGAACGGTACCAGCGCAGCGAGAACCCGCCCCACAGAGTCACCAGCCGCGAATCATTGAACGAATACACCATTACCGAAACGATGGGTATGTACAAAAAGGCATAACCAAACGCGGCAATGCTCAACAGCATCACGCTGCGGTTCTGTTTGACCGCTTTCCTGCTCACGAACTCACCTGCTCGCGCTGCACTTTCTGGAACCACATCATCGGCAGCACCAGGATCAGCAACAGCACCACGGAAACGGCGGATGCCACCGGCCAGTCGCGGTTGATAAAGAACTCATCCCACAGTGCGCGGCCAATCATCAGCGTGTCGGAACCACCCAGCAGTGCCGGGATGATGAATTCGCCAATGGCCGGAATAAACACCAGCAGGGAGCCGGCTATGATGCCCGGCATCGATAACGGCAGGGTCACGTCGACAAACACCTGCCAGCGGCGCGCGCCCAGGTCGGCTGCGGCATCACGCAGATCCAGGTTGAGTTTTTCCAGGTTGGCGTACAGCGGCAGAATCATAAACGGCAGGTAGGAATACACAATGCCCAGGTAGACCGCGAAGTCGTTGTAAATCAGGCTCAAGGGCTGGTCGATCAGGCCCATGCCGATCAGCGCCTTGTTGATCAAGCCGTTGGTATTGAGCAGCCCAATCCAGGCATACACCCGCAGCAGGAAAGAAATCCAGAAAGGCAGAATCACGGCCAGCAGCAGCAGATTACGGCGACGTGGACTCTGCTGCGCAATGTAATAAGCCATCGGGTAACCCAACAGCAGGCATAACAAGGTGCTGACGGCCGCCATCTTGATCGAACTGAGGTAGATGGTGACGTAGTACGGGTCCTGGAACAGGAATGCGTAATTGTCCAGCGTGACCTGGATGCGGGCCCAACCGGAAGCAGCCCAGTCGAACATCGGCGTGAACGGCGGCAGCGCCACGATCGGGTCGGCCAGGCTGATCTTGAAAATAATGAAGAACGGTGCCAGGAAAAACAGCAACAACCAGGCATAGGGCGTGATCACCGCCCAGCGCAGCCAGCGCCGGCGGCCATCCAGGCGGTTGCTTCGCTTAGCCATAAGCCACACCCGCACGCCCCTCAGTCATCCAGCAAAATGGCACTGGCCACGTCCCAGGAAACATACACCTGGTCATCCCATTCCAGCGTTTTCGTGGCGCTGCGGCGGCGGTTCTGGCCGCTGACCTGCAACATCTTACCGCCCTGTAACTTGACCCGGTAAACCGACAGGTTGCCAAAATAGCCCAGGTCATGCACAACGCCTTTTAACGTCGTCTGGTTGTCACCTTCCGGCGGCTGCTTGCTGATAAATATTTTTTCCGGCCGCACCGCCAGCCACTGCCGCGTGCCTTCGGCCGGGGGGGCCTGGCACAAGGCCGCCAGTTCGCCATCAACCTCCTTGCAACGCAAACGCACACCGCCGTCGCGGGCGCCACTTACCGTGGTTTCAAAGAAATTGATATTGCCGACGAAATCCGCCACGAATCGATTGCTGGGGTATTCATACACTTCACCCGGCGTGCCCACCTGCTCCACGCTGCCCCGGTTCATCACTGCAATGCGGGTGGACAAGGTCATTGCTTCTTCCTGGTCATGGGTCACCACCACGAAGGTAATGCCCAATTCATCCTGCAAATTCATCATCTCAAACTGGGTATGTTCACGCAGCTTTTTATCCAGTGCGGCCAGCGGTTCATCCAGCAGCAGCAGTTTCGGCCGCTTGATCAGCGCCCGCGCCAGCGCCACCCGCTGGCGCTCGCCGCCGGATAATTGCTCGGGTTTGCGGTCGGCCATGCGCTCCAGCCGGGTGAGTTGTAACAGGCGTATCACCCGTTCGCCGATCTCGGCTTTGCCGACGCGTTCCTTTTTCAACCCATAGGCGATGTTCTGCTCCACCGTCATGTGCGGGAACAGGGCATACGACTGGAACATCATGTTGACCGGGCGCTCGTAAGGCGGCACCGCGGTCATGTCAACGCCATCAATCAGGATGGAGCCGCTGGTGGGCTGCTCAAACCCGGCCAGCATGCGCAGCAGCGTGGTTTTGCCGGAGCCCGAACCGCCCAGGATGGAAAACAGCTCACCACTGAATATCTCCAGGCTGAGGTCATCCACCGCGCAAACTTCACCGAAACGCTTGGTCAGGCCGCGGATTTCCACCATCGGCCGCGCCTGCGGGTCCGTCCACGGCCGGCTACCGGCGGATTGCGCCGTAGCTTTATCAGTGCTGCCTGCTGTGTGCGTGTTCACCTGTACGGGTTCTCCTTGCAGGGCCTACAGACCGGTTTTGACGCGCGACCAGGCGCGGGTGCGCCGGCGCTCTTCTTTTGGACCAAAAATATACCCGATGGCCGCATTGGCGCGTGCCTGTGCTGGCGGATAGGTGGCCGGATCGTTGGCCACGGCCGGATTCATCAGTGGCAACGACGCCAGGTTGGCATTGGCGTAATGCGTGACATTGCTGATCTCTGCAATCACTTCCGGACGCAACAGATAATTCAAAAACAGGTGCGCATTGTCCGGATGCGGCGCATCGGCCGGAATGAACACACCATCAAACCAGTACATGGTGCCTTCGCGCGGCGCGTAGTAGGCCAGCTCAACCTGGGCCCCCACTTCCAGTGCGCGGTTCATCGCCTGCGCGTAATCACCGGACCAGCTCATCGCCACACAGACATCCTGGTTGGGCAGATCATTGATCATCTTGGTGGAGCTGAAATAGCGGATAAAGGGACGGACGCTTTTCAGCTGCGCTTCCGCCGCGGCGATTTCCTCCGCCACCAGGCTGTTGGGATCATAACCCAGGTATTGCAACACCATCGGAATCACATCGGTGGGTTCATCCAGCAAGGACACACCGCAATCAGCAAAACGCGCCACCACGGCCGGATCAAACAACATCGCCGCACTGCCCAGCGGTGCGTCCGGCATGCGCTCGCGCACCATGCGCCGGTTGATGGCATAACCCGTGGTACCCCACATATACGGCAGCCCGTAGCGGTTTCCCGGGTCGTAACCGGCCATGATGTCCAGCACCCATGGGTCCTGGTTATGCCATAAGGAAAGCTTGCTGCGGTCCAGCGGCTGGTACACGCCAATCGGGATCAGCCGCGCTGAATA
>JBFIHZ010000246.1:0-6520 GCA_041601535.1 Lysobacterales bacterium
AACATCACACCCTCGCGGCTGGAGCTGATGAGAAGCCACGGGCTGGACGTGGTGGTGCACGGCGCGGAGGCGGGTGCCGCCGAGGCCGAAGCGCGCCGGGTGGCGGCAGAGGAAGGCAAGGTCTACGTATCGCCCTACAACGATCCGACCGTGGTCGGCGGGCAGGGCACCTGTGGGCTGGAAATCTCACAGCAATTGCCGGATGTGGAGAGCGTGGTCGTCGCCGTGGGCGGCGGCGGACTGATCGCCGGAACCGGCGGCTGGCTCAAGTCCTGCAATCCCGACGTCAGGGTGATTGGGGTTTCGCCGGAGAATTCACCGGTGATGTACGAATCCATCAAGGCTCACCGGGTACTCGACATGCAAACCTACCCGACGCTGGCCGACACCTGCGCCGGTGGTGTCGACCACGATGCCATCACGCTGGAGCTGTGTGAAGACATCATCGACGATTTTCTGCTGCTCACAGAATCCGAAATCGAGCAGGGCATCCGCACCCTTTTCGAGCAACACCGCCTGGTGGCCGAAGGTTCTGCGGCAATGGGGGTTGCCGCAGTATTGAAGCACCCGGAGAAATTCAGCGGCCGGAAATCCGTGCTGGTGGTCTGCGGCCGCAATATCGACATCGAGCGGTTCAAGCAGATCATAGCCGGCTGAAGCCGGAGTGGCTTCGCAAGTACATTACCGTTACAGCAAGTCGCAATCACGCCGCATTCGTTCCATCGCAGCGGAATTTCCGGGCATCGGATGCGGCTGGAACGCGAGCACGGAGCTTGCGATCATTATGCAATGAATCCTTTACATGGCAAACGCCTGCAAGCCGGGCCGTTGGGGCGCCCGGGCGGTACCCCCAGCATGCTTGCCTGGCTGGTGCCGGCCGCGCTGCTGTTGTTTGCTGGCTGCGACAGGTCCGCTGAAGTGGTTGCGGCGGCAGCGCCGGCGGAGGAGTTCTGCCTGGTTGGGCACTATGACCTGGGTCACCGCCTGCAGGGTCTGCAGCCGCGCAGCGGGACGTTCTATCCCGTACGGTATTGCGTGACCACGGAACCGCAGGGCCCACGGGTGCATTTCGTGGGTGAGGGGCGGTCCAACCCGGATATGGAGGGCGCATTCGCTGTTTCCTTCCTGCCGCCGGGGCTGGTGCGCATCCACGGCGAAGGCGATGGCCCGGATATTGAATTTCACGGTGCCGAAGCGGCGGCGGAGGCTTTGCGTAACCGCCGCATCGATCCGCGCCGCCTGGCCGAGGAACTGGACGGCGCAGAGAACTGGCGGGCTGAAGCTGACGGCTGGATTTCCGGCCGTTTCGCCCATGCGGACGCGGACAGCCGGGTGCGGCTTTTGGCAGGCAAGGTCATGGAAATAGAGACCTTCGCGGAGCTGCCGTTGCGAGGGCGCGTTGCGGTGCACTGGCAGTGGACGTGGCCGGATGAAGACGGCGCCGAACCGGCGCTGGTACAGACGGTGGACGGCGAAGTGCTGATGCATGCTCAAGGCGAACGACGGGCCCTGTCGCAGGCCGAAGCCGAGGCGCTGTGGGCGAGAGAGCGCGAACCGGCTGCGCGCGAGGTGCCGGGAGCGTTGTGGCCGGCCGCGATCGCGATGGAACGTGAGACGCTGGCGGAAGGCGTGCACTGGGTCAAGGGTGTACGTACCGGCTTCAATCATCTCGTGGTCGAAACTGCGGCCGGACTGGTAGTTGTCGATGCACCTGCCGGCTGGGTCGAATTGCAACAGATTCCGCCCGCGGATCTTGTTCCGGGACTGGGCGTCAGTGGCCTTGCTGAACGATTTATCGATTTCCTCGCGGCCGAGTGGCCGCAGACCCCGCTGCGGGCAGTGGCGCTGACCCATGCTCACGACGACCACGCCGGTGGCGCGCGGGCATTTGCTGCGGCGGGTGCCGAAGTCTACGCGCCGGCTGCAGTCGCAGAATGGCTCGAGCACGCACTGAACCGTCCGGAAATGCCTCCGGACCGTCTGTCCGAGACGGGTGTAAGGGTCGAGGTGATTCCAGTTAGCGGGGCAGTCCGGCTCGACGACCCGGAGCGGGCGGTGGAACTGATCGAGTTGCCATCCAACCCGCACGTTGCCACGGCGCTGGGTGCCTGGGTGCCGCAGGCCGGCGTGTTCTTCCAGTCGGATCTGCATGTCCCCCGCACGGAATCTGATGCACCGCGCGAAGATCGCCTGGCCACCGAATGCTGGTTCGCACGCTGGGCTGTTAACCGCCTGCCGGACGATGCGCGCGTGCTCAATTCGCACTCTACACCCCAGACCCCGGTGAGCCGGTTGCGCGCATACACCGAACACTCCTTGTGTAACTGAGAAAAGGTTAAAACACCCGCAAAGCATGCGCCGGCTCGGCTCGCGGAAATCAACGGCCAGCCGCCGTAACGGCCAGCGCCTCATCTCAGCGCCTTATAGCGTAGCGCGCAGTTTTTGCAGTTCCTTAAAGCGCGTGGGGATATCGTCGCGCCGGGCGGCCAGCCTTAGATCTCTGAGCTGCTCGAGTGAATTCAGCAGCACTTCCAGCGGGGGTCCGCTGGCGGTGATGTTTTCCAAACCCTCGCTGGGCAATTTGGCGGCCGGGCGCTCGATGTATTTTTGCACCAGCCGGTCGTGGTGCTGGGCGGCGGCGTAGCCGTGCGCATCCACGGCCGCAAGGTAGGCCTTCAGGTTTTTCTCATAGGTTGCCGGACGCTTGCGGGTACGCGCCAGTTCCAGGAACTGCGCCATAAAATTCTTGCGGCGGGTGCAGTCTTTCAGCATGGCCTGTTCTTCCGGCAGCATAAACAGGTATTTGTCCGTCAGGATCTGCGCGTAGGACGGGTTGTCGGCATTGCACACGCCCAGCAGGATGTCGATGATGTTGATGCCGGCGAAATCCCCGGCATTGGCACCGCGGTAGACTTTCGGGCCCACCCGGTAGGGCTTGTAGTACGGCCGCACGCAATAGAAAAAACGTGCCGGGTCCAGTTCGGCAAACAGCCGGTCGTTCCAACGGGCCACGTCCTTCAGCGCGGCGGTTGCCTCGTCAAACAAATGGCAGACCAGCGGATGCGAAACCCCCAGCGGCAGAATCCGCCGCAGTGCATCCGAGGCGCGCTGGTAGGCGAACACGCCCAGCGAGTTGTAATCCAGGAAAATTCGCTCGTCATCCAGCGAGGTAAAGCTGCGATAAGTGCCGTTGACTGCGTGGTTATGGGTGGTCAGGTGACTGCTGGCGAAGCGCGGGCTGACGCCCAGGGTCATCGAGATATGCAGGGCCAGCGCGGAGGCCTCGCGCAATGGCGAGGTGGTTTCGCGCGATGGCTCGGTGATGTCGTGACGGCGGCAGGCCGCCATATACAAACCGACACAGCCCAGCAGGTTGTAGGCAGCGTCAAAGCCCTGGTCGGTGCTGCCTTCCTTGAGCAGTGGTTTGATCAGCGCGCGGCCTTGCGTCAGCAGTTGCTTGCGAATATCCGCGCCGGCTTTGGGCACCGCGTGGCGGGCTTCCTGGGCAAAGTAAAGTTCCTCCAGTTCGGTGTTCATCTGGCGGAAATCCGAGCGGATCCACTGATCCAGCGCGCGCGCATTGTCTGACATGTTGTGTTTTCCCGTTAGCGGTATCGGTAAATCCGGCCAGCACTAAAGCCGACCCTGTGGCCAATTGCCTGGCCTATTGTAATAGCCTCAAGAGTGATTTGATCGCTAAAATCGCTTGAATATGTTCAAATATTAGCTGAAAACACTAAATAAGTAACAATCAGGGTCGATTATGACTAAAGATCTGGATGCCACAGACAGACGCCTGCTCGATTTGCTGCAACAACATGGCCGGCTGACCAACGTGGAACTGGCTGAGCGACTTAATCTTTCCGCCACGCCGGTGGCGCGCCGCTGGCGGCGGCTGGAGGAGCAGGGTTATATCAACGGTTACAGTGCCCTGATCGACCGCAAGCGCGCCGGCTTCACGGTCATGGCCTATGTGTCGGTGCGTTTGCGCTCCAATGAGTGGCAAACGGCCGAAGCCTTTGAGCAGGCCGTACGCGATCTGGCCAATGTAATGGAGTGCAGCGTGGTGTCCGGTTCCAGTGACTACCTGCTGCGCGTGGTGGCGCATGACCTGGAAGATTATGAGCGTTTCCTCAAGCACGAACTGGCGGTGATTGATGCCATCAATACTGTTGATTCCACCATCGTGCTGAACCAGATCGTCAGCCGCAGCCAGTTACCGCTTTGACCATGACAATCCCGCCCGGCTGCCGGGAGCAGTGCGGTATCGGGTATCGGGTTCTTCAGATTAGATCACGCCGCTTATAGCGTTTATGCTATGCCCCTTTAGCGTTCTCGCGGCTGCCTGACCACATGTCCGATCTGTTTTCAGAAGAGCACCAGACCCAATCCCCGGCTGAGTCCAACGCCGATCGGCCGCTGCCGGAACGTCTGCGTCCACGCAAGCTGGATGACATTGTCGGTCAGGATGCGCTGGTCGGCTCGGGCGGGCCGATCCGCAAGATGGTGGAAAACAAGCGCCTGGCTTCGATGATCCTGTGGGGGCCGCCCGGCTGCGGCAAGACCACGCTGGCGCGCATCCTGTCGGCGCATACCGAGCTGCATTTTGAACAACTATCCGCGATTTTTTCCGGCGTGCAGGATTTACGCAAGGTGTTTGAAGCGGCCCGTATCCGCCGGCGTAACGGGCAGGGTACCTTATTGTTCGTGGACGAGATCCACCGCTTCAACAAGTCGCAACAGGATGCCTTTTTGCCGGTAGTGGAAGACGGCACCATTGTGTTTATCGGTGCCACCACGGAAAACCCCTCGTTTGAACTGAATGCCGCGTTGTTGTCGCGTACCCAGGTGTTTGTGCTCAGCCGGCTGGATGCCGCCGCATTGCAAACCCTGGTGGAACGCGCCGAACGCGATGCCGGTCGCAGGTTGCCGGTGGATGAGCAGGCCCGGGCCATGCTGCTGGCCATGGCTGACGGCGATGGGCGGTATATCCTGTCGATGGCCGAGCAGCTGCTGGCGCAGCAGACGGATGGCGATGTCGTGTTTGATTCCGACGCAGTGATGAAACTGATCCAGCGCCGTGCGCCCTTGTATGACAAAGGCGATGATGCGCATTTCAACCTGGTCTCCGCGCTGCATAAATCGGTGCGGGGTTCCGACGCCGATGCCGCGCTGTACTGGTTGGCGCGCATGTTGGCCGGCGGGGAGCATCCCGAGTATATCGCCCGGCGCATGACGCGCATGGCGGTAGAGGATATTGGTCTGGCCGACCCTCAGGCGCTGCCTACGTGCATTTCCGCCTGGCAGGCTTATGAGCGCCTCGGCAGTCCGGAAGGGGAACTGGCGCTGGCACAGGCTGTGGTCTACCTGGCCACGGCGCCCAAATCCAACGCGGCCTACGCGGCTTTTGGGGCGGCCCGCCGCGCTGCCCGGGAAACGGGTTCGCTGGCCCCGCCAAAACACATCATGAACGCGCCAACCCAATTGATGAAACAGCAGGGTTATGGTGCGGGTTACCGCTACGACCACGATACGGCCGAAGGGTTTTCTGGCCAGAACTATTTTCCCGAGGGTATGCCGCGTCCCCGGTTCTATGACCCACCGGAACGGGGCTTTGAGCGTGAAATCAAAAAGCGGCTGGATTACTGGGCCAGGCTGCGCGATAAGAACAGCTGAGCCCGCGATTCCGACCCTCCTGATCGGCTAGGCATGCTTGGAAAAAGACCGATTATCAGGCCTATACTGTGTGCCTGTACTTTTAAGATTCTCAATTTAAGGAACGGCGGCTGTGAAATGTGTCAAACCGGCTACGATGATGGCGATGATGGTTGTGGGGCTAATGGGGCCGCTGCCGGCGCAGGCCGCCAGCGTGCAACTGGTGCCAACTTCTGCCATTTCCGGTCTGGATGATGGCGACCTGGTGACGTTTGACCTGGTCATCGACTTCAGCACTGAAGGCGGCACCCTGGGCGGCGGGCTGGATGTGCTGTATGACTCAGCCGCGCTGGATGTTATCTCGGTCAACCGCGCTGCCGTCGGCGACGAGGATTTCAGCCGGGATCCCGACAGCCTGTCAGACCTGCTGGAAAGTTGGGCCGTGGGGGATTTTGACGGACTGGCAGACAGTGGGCCGGTGTTGCTGGGCAGTGTGCAATTCCAGGTATTGCCGGCCATGCCCGATACGGCCGAGGTCAGTGTTTCTGCCACCACCGGGGTTGGCGGTCCGTGGGTCAGCGGCAGCGATTTTGTTTCCCTGCTGACGCCGCAATACAACCAGGTTCAGCTCAGCCGCCCGTCCCCGACCGTATTCGAGGATGGGTTCGAAGACCTTTAACCGAGCGGTTGCCAGACCAGGGGCGGCGGCGTATTTTGATCAGGCGGATAGCAAATCAGAAAGTATCAGGATGACGGCGTTATGACAGAACAGGAACACACCAGCCAAATCGAGCTTGAGGCGGCCGTGCTGCGCACGCTGATAGCCCATTTGAACAAGCGCACTGATGTGCAGAATATTGACCTG
>JBFIHZ010000247.1:0-6513 GCA_041601535.1 Lysobacterales bacterium
GACTTAATAGCCTCGCTTACCCGCATTCCCCTGTCATCACAGGTTACTGGAATCGCGCGGGCATCAACCGAATCTATCGCGGACTTGGCTTCGATGAATCCGGGGTTTTCAACCCAGCAGGCATCCCCTGGCTCCAGCAGCAACCTGGCCAGAAAATGCATGGCATGGGTCGTGCCGGAGGTCACCATGACCTGCTCCGGGCTACAGGTCACACCCCGCCAGGAAGCCAAGTGCTCCGCAATGGCCTCGCGAAACGGCAGGTAACCAAACGCATCCTGCGTGTTCAACTGGCCAACCCGGTTGTTCCTCCAGATATGAGAAAACAGGTCAGTCCAGATTTCGAATGGAAAGATGCTGGTGTCAGGTTGCCTTGAAAAAGCGGAACGTTTTTCCTTCATCGTGCGCGTCTTTTCGACAAGCCGTTGGGCGTCTCTGGAAATACGTGCGGGCTTCGGCGGCGGGCCGACTGCATCTGCGGGCGTTTCAGCACGCCCGGTTTTAAGCACCTGATCGGGCACGGACTCCATGACGAACGTGCCAGATCCGTGACGGCTGACCAGGTAGCCTTCCGAAATGAGGACCTCAAAAGCCATTAGCACGGTATTGCGAGATACCCTCATTTCAGATGCCATCTGGCGGGACGATGGCAGGCGCTGACCCGGTGGCAGGTTGCCGGAAACGATCAGCCGTTTCAAGTGATCGGTCACCTGGCTGTACAAGGGGCTGTCCGTTTTTCTGCTAACGGCGAATTCAATAATAGGGCCGGAGACTACACGAGCCATTTACCTTGCTCCTGTATCGGTCACGAGTATGGGATGGCTGGCAAGACACCATTGCATACGCTGACGCTGGCGGCGCATCAAACCGGATGGTACTTTGCCAGCGAACGAAGGAACGCTCTTCCAAGATAAGCTATCTTATCATCATACCGGCGGCCTGCCATTGACCCAGCAACAAGCCAGGCGGTTCAGGCTACCCGCAGACCGGGGACAGGCACCGGGCTGCTCGACGAGCTGCCTCTGGGTGAGTTAACTCATGATGCGCAAAACCGGGCCGAGCGCAGAAGCAGTGCATAGCACCTGCTCCACCACTGCGTGCAACGCCGCCACGATCGCACTTCCTGGCGACCGCAGCCCTCCAGTAACACTCCGGTTCCGCGGAAACGCGCTTGGCTAACAGGCTCCGATTCCGGAATTGGCACTGATAGTGAATGCATTTCTGGACCTGTTTCGGTTTCACACAATGAAATAGAGTCAATTCAACATCAGAGGTTTGTACCGGGGAAACTGATGTGCTCTGGCGGTGATTCCCGCCTGGTTCACAGCCAAATGAAGTGTCTTTGGCGTTGAGACAGGCACAACTCGGAAGCAAAGCCTTTCTGATTTTGAATACGCATACTGAGAGACCCAGCATGAAACGAGAAGCCATTTCAAAGACTACCTTCGCCTGCATCCTGGCCACACAAGTATCCCTGGCCCTGGCAGCCACCGAACCGGACACGGCAGCGCAAAGCGAAGTCGGAGAGCTGGAAGAAATAGTTGTGCGTGGCACCCGGCAGGAACGATACAACGTTCATTCCACCACCGTGGGCCGCCTGGACCAAGACATTCTGAAGATTCCCCGCAGCATCACCGTCATCCCAGAACAGGTGTTACTGGATCAGCAGGTCTCAGACCTGGGTGATGCACTGAAAAATGTCAGCGGGCTGACTGATGGCGATGGTTTTGGCGGTACGCTGACTGACTATTTCATTCGCGGATTCCGGCGCAACTCCATTTTCCGGAACGGTGTGCGGCTGAGCCAGGTCACCAATAATCAGCCACCCACCCAGAACATTGAATCCATTGAAATCATCAAAGGACCGGCCTCCGTACTTTACGGTCAGATTCAACCCGGCGGGTTGGTCAATATTGTCACCAAAAAACCTTCGTTCCAGGAACGAGGACTGGCGCAAGTGGTGATTGATGAGCACGGTAAGCGTCTTGCCACCATTGATGTCACCAGCCCGATCGGCAACGGGGAAGACTTTGCCATTCGTGTAAACGGGTCATTCGAGCGCACCGATGGCTTCCGGGACTTTTACGAAATCGAACGTGAGTTCTTTTCACCCAGCCTGCTGTGGAATATCGGTGAAAATACATCCGCAAGCCTGACGTACGAATATTTCAAAGACAACCGACCGCTTGACCGCGGGTTTGTATCGCTGCCGGACGGGCAAGGCGGACGGTATATCCCATCCAATATCCCGCGTAGCCGTCGCTTTGGTGAAGACTTCGAGGAGCGGGATTCACAAGCTCACCTGGTGGAGTCCATTGTGGAGCACCGGTTCTCAAATGGATGGAACGGAACGTTGAGCTTCATGTATCGCACGGAAGATGAGTTTGATGTCCAGGTCCGGCCCAATGGCATTGACGAACTGGGCAATCTCCGCCGCCGTGTAGATGGCACCAACGATCGTACAGTGGATACACTGAACTTCAGTGCTTGGGCGTCCGGCGACGTGCAAACCGGTTCCATCAATCACCAGATCGCGTACGGCTTCGATTATCGCGATGAATCTGAGAGCCGTTTTTTCAGTGTCGGCCAAAACGTTACAGGGTTTAATATTTTCAACCCGGTTTACGGGTTGATCACCGACACCAGAATTCCACCCGGCGACCCGAGAGAGTTCAATGAGAAAGCATTCGGATTATTCATCCAAGACCAGGTCAGCCTGACCGACAGGGTGTCGGTGCTCCTGGGTGGACGATATGACTCAACAAAGGGAGATTCACTGGCCAACGGAAACCGGACGATAATCAATAAAAAGGAGCAGTTCACTCCCCAGGCGGGCTTGTTGTTCCAACCCACCCAAACCACCACGATGTACGCCAGCTACAGCGGAGGGTTCAACCCGACCACCAGCGTTGACCCCGAGACCGGCGAGACTTTCGATCCGGAGGAGGCCACGCAGTATGAAGTCGGCGCCAAAGCCCGGTTTCTGGACGAAAAGCTGCAAGCCAGCATCGCGATTTATGACCTGGAGAAAAACAACATCGTGGCATTGAACGGCAACGGTGTACTTGACCTGGTGGGTGAAGTGCGCTCACGCGGCGTGGAGCTGGATGTCAGCGGCGAGGTAATTCCCGGGATGAATATCCTGGCTTCCTATGCGTACACCGACAACGAAATACTGACGGAAAGTGATGCCAACCGTGGGAATCGGACGGCAAACGTCGCCGAACACACATTCCGTGTCTGGGGCAGTTACGAAGCAAAAGGCGGGCGTTTCGCCGGCCTGGGAACGGGCCTGGGCGTGAACCACACCTCGGACCGCTTTGGCGATAACAGCAATACATGGAAACTGGGCAGTTACACACTGGTGGACGTCGCTGTATGGTATTACCTTGACGCCACCTTGATTGGCCTTGGTGAAGGTCAGCAAATCCGCCTTGGCCTGAACGTGAAAAACCTGCTTGACGAACGATATTTTCCTGCCGCGGGCAATTCACAGAGAATCAATGTGGGCACACCCAGAACGGTAATTGCCTCTCTGACCTATGATTTTTAAAGCGATACCGACTTGGGCGGCATGAGATATTCAGCAACGGGTTTAACGATATTAGCCACGGTGGTCTCAGGGCTGTTGTGGCCGGCAACAGCCGCGCCCGGACCGGCCTCAACCGGCGAAGCTGCAACCAGTGAGCTTGCCTTTCAGGCCACGCAGGGAACCTGGCTCTCGCTGGATGTGACCCCCGACGGAAAGCAGCTCGTTTTCGAGCTGCTTGGAGACCTTTACAGCCTGAGCACTTCGGGCGGCACAGCCACTACCCTGATGGCCGGCAGCGCCTTTGACAGCCAGCCTTCGGTATCTCCGGACTCGCAACGGGTGGCATTCATCAGCGACCGGTCAGGGGCGGAAAACCTCTGGGTGGCCAACATTGACGGATCCAACCCCCGGCAGTTAACACACGAGCACTGGGGAATGTTTGCTTCGCCGGCCTGGAACAACGACTCACGCTCCATCGTGGTTTCACAAACGGTTCGCGGTATCCGCTCGGGTTTTGAATTGGTCGAGTATGATCTACAAGGCAAGCTCATTGCCCGCCACTCCCCCGCCAACAGCAGCGATGTAGTTGATCAACAGATCAGCGCCACAGGCGCGGCTTTCAGCAGCGACGGCGAGTCCTTGTTTTATGCACGAAGGCTGGGGCGGCACCCGCGACGGGTGACGTTGCCTGTCTGGTCGATACACCGGCTGGATTTGCATAACGGGCACGATGAGCAATTCCTGAAAGAACCGGGCGGTGCTTTTCGCCCCGAAGCATCACCCGACGGAAACTGGCTGGCTTATGGTACACGCCTCGGCCACCAGGATGGCAGCACCGCCGTCAAGTTGCTGGACCTGGCGACTGGCACATCACGAGTATTGCTGCAACAGCTGGACCGCGATGATCAGGAAAGCGAGGACTTCAACCGCGATGTCCTGCCGGGTTACAGTTTCTCGTCCGACGGCAAATCGCTTTATATCACCGTCGGTGGAGGCATCAAACGGGTATCGGTGCCAGATGGCGAAATAACCGACATTCCATTTACCGCCGAAGTGCAACTGGCCATTCCCAATACCTTGCCGTTGCCTGAAATGAATTGGCCGGATCCGCGCCAGACAGCCCGGCTTATCCAGAGCCCGGAATTGTCCCCGGATGGCAAACGTATCCTTTTTTCCGCGCTTAACAGCCTGTTCCTGGCCGATTTGCCATCGGGCCAAACGCGCAAACTGGAAACGGTGCCCAACGCATTCCATCCATCCTGGTCCCCTGACGGACGGCAGATGGCCTTCGTGACCTGGACGCCACTGGAGGGTGGGGCCATCTGGCTTCAGCCGGTGGAGGGCGATGCATCACAAGCCCGGAAAGTGACTTCAGAACCCGCATTTTATTCCGACCTGACCTGGAGTACTGCCGATGAACTGATCGGCCTGCGTGCGCCGCTGGAAAACCGTCTGCTGAACACACACAAGTCCAGCGCACCGATCAGCGAACTCGCAGTGTTCAGCCTGCAGCCGAGCTCCGGCGCTATCAGGGAAATCGCCAGGGCGCCCGACCAGGCCCGGTATTATCATCGCCAGTTATCCGAACTTCACGGGCAGGTCTGCGAAGATTCCTTTACGTTTCACACGCACCGCGGCCTTCAGATGCTGAACCGCAATGGCGATTTGTCAGAGCCCATTGTTCAGATTGAAGGCCCTGCTGACTTCAACCTGGTTGAACGGCCGCGGGCCGCTGATGATATTCACCCCCAACCCAATGGCGGCCTCCTCCTTGCCGAGGTAAGGGAGCAGCTGTTCCTGGTTCCCACCTCATCGAATCCCAACAGCGGCCCACTGAGCGCGTTTTCAGCCAGCGCGCGCCAGCTTTCCCGGTTTGGCGTGGATTATTTCGGCTGGTCCAGAGACGGCAAGCAGGTTTACTGGACGCTGGGCAGCACCCTTTCAATCCTGGATGTCTCGGGATTCGATCAGGAAAACCTGCCGGACACCCCCGCAATCCGCTCGGCAATGAAGCAGCTGACCATCGAAATCCCATTGGTGCGACCGGCGCAGGACAGGCAAAAGCGCCTGTTGTTGACGGGTGCGACATTGATCCCCATGACCGGAGCAGAACCGCTAACCGGAAAGTCGCTGCTGATTGAAGGTGACCGCATTGCCGCCGTCATCCAGGATGACGCCTTGCCTGACATGTCAGATATCGACGTCCGGGACGTCAGCGGAAAATTCATCCTGCCAGGGTTTATTGACTTGCACGCACACTTCTCGGTCATTGGCCGGGGCGGTGTGCTGGACAACATCATTGCGCCGTTTCTGGCCAACCTGGCTTATGGCGTCACCACCGTCCGCGACCCTCAAAGCTTTACCAATGACATGTTCGCTTATCAGGATCTCGCAGACAGCGGCATGATTCTCGCGCCGAGGCTGTTTACCACCGGCCCGGCCATTCAGTCGGATCATGATTTTACATCGCGGCGGCAAATACGTGAGCTACTGACGGGCTTCCGGGATTTCTACCGGACCAATACCGTGAAATACTATCTGTCAGGCAACCGCCAGCAACAACAGTGGTTTATTGCGGAAGCCAACAGCATGGGGTTGCGGGTGACAGCCGAGGGTGCGCGCAACTTCAAATGGGATCTGGCCAAAATACTGGACGGCCTGGACGGGCTGGAACACCCAATGCCGCACGCTCCCCTGTACCAGGATCTGCTAACAGTATTAACGCATACCGGCGTTACCTACACGCCGGTGCTGGCGATGACGCCGACCAGTCATTCGGCATTGCATAACCTCGAGCGCGATTTTCGCCAAGTGCCGGTGCCTGAAAAGTTGCAGCGCTTCGTCACACCCTCCATCGTGGCCAACCTGCGCAGTGCGCCAGACAGCCCGCGGGAGGCCACCTACTTTACCGAGCAGGCATCCGCTGCCCGACAGATCGTGGAAAACGGCGGGCAGGTTGGCGACGGTGCCCAGGCCTAGCGCAA
>JBFIHZ010000248.1:0-6500 GCA_041601535.1 Lysobacterales bacterium
GACTTGGGCCGGGTCAGTGCGTGGTATCCCAAAGCGGACAGCGTGCAACCCCGTCCGGACTGCTTCACACCGGTCCAGGCCAGGGCCGGTTCAAGCACATCGCAGCGGTTGAGGTAGACGGTGCCGACCTCCAGTTGCCCGGCCAGCGATTCGGCAGCTTGCTGGTCCGCGCTCCACAGCGAGGCGGTGAGGCCATACGGGCTGTCGTTCATGTAACGGATGGCCTCAGCATCATCCGCCACCGCCATCACGCCCACGGCCGGGCCGAAGGTTTCCTCGCGCATAAACGTCATCTGGTGGTCAACCCGGGTCAGTACCTGCGGTGCGATATAGGGTGTGCCGGGCTGTGCCGCCGGAAATTCCGTTTCCGCCACCAGGCACTCGGCCCCGGCGGCGCAGGCTGCGGCGATGTCCCGGCGAATGCGGTCCGCAGCGGCCTGGTTGACCACCGGCCCCAGCGTGGTTGCAGCGTGTAGCGGGTCGCCCAGTACCTGCTGCCGGGCGTGATGCACCAGCGCATCGACGAATTCCGCGTAACGCGTATGGTGGACATAGATGCGTTCCACCGCGCAGCACGACTGGCCGGCGTTGTAAAAGGCGCCGTCGGCCAGGTTCTCGGCCGCCATGCCGATATCGGCATCGTGGCGGACATAGGCGGCATCCTTGCCGCCCAGCTCCAGGCCGAGACTGACAAAGCGCCCGGCGGCGGCGTGTTCCACCTGCTGTCCAACCTGGGTGGAGCCGGTGAACGCGATGTGATCGATGGCCGGGTTGGCCACCAGTTGCAGGGTGCTTTCCGCCGACAGGTGCAGGCACTGGAACAGGCCATCGGGCAGGCCGGCAGCGGCAAAGGCCGCGGCAAAATGCTCGCCGGTCAGCGGCGTTTGCGGCGACGGTTTCAGCAGCACGGCATTGCCGGCCACCAGTGCCGGCACCAGCGTGTTTACCGCAGTCAGGTAGGGATAATTCCACGGCGTAATGGCCAGTACCACGCCCAGCGGCTCACGCACGATTTTCATTTGCAGGGCATCGCCTGCAGGTGAATACGCGGCTTGCAGGGCGGTTTCGGCAATGCCCAGCATGTAGTCGCCGCGCTGCCGTACGCCGCGGAATTCCCCGGCCACCTGGCTGATGGGGCGGCCCATTTGCCAGCTCAGTTCGGCGTGACGTTGTTCATCGGGTTCGCATAAAAACTGCAACGCCCCGGCGACAGCCTCCACGCGTTTTGATAACGGCCACTGCCGCCACTGCTGTTGTGCTGTGCGGGCGCTCTGCACGGCGCGTTCAATGGCTTGACGATCGGCGAACGGGCGCTCGGCGACCACCCGGCCATCAACCGGTGAAATGGTGTGTACGCCCATGGCCTGGGCCTGGTTTCGTTCAGATGATTTCAAAATAGCGCCTCAATTCCCAGTCGGTCACGTGTTTGCGGAACTGCCGCTCTTCCCATTCGCGGCTGCCGGCAAAATGGTCAACAAACGCATCGCCAAACAGCTCGCGCGCCGCGGTTGATTGCTTCAGGCGCTGGGCCGCTTCCCACAGGGTGGCCGGTAACTGCAGTGCCGCTGGTGCGGCCTGTTCGTAGGCATTGCCGGTAACCGGTTCACCCGGGTCCCAGCCCTGTTCCATGCCCCACAGCCCGGAGCCCACGGCAGCCGCCAGCGCCAGGTAAGGGTTGGCGTCGGCCGAGGCCACGCGGTATTCGATCCGTTGGGCGGACGCGCTGCCCGGTATCACCCGCAGCGCGCCGGTACGGTTTTCCACGCCCCAGCGTGCCGAGGTGGGTGCCCAGTAACCCGGCACCAGGCGGGAATAGGAGTTGATGGTGGGCGCCACCAGGCACAGCAGTTCCGGCATCAGGTTTTGTTGCCCGGCCAGGAATTGGCGCATCAGCGGGCTCATGCTCCATTCCGCATCTTCAGTATGAAACACCGGGGTGTTGTCGCGGGCGGTCAGTGATACATGAATATGGCCGCTCTGGCCGGGCCAGTCGGTGTTGCACTTGGCCATAAAGGTGGCCATTTTGCCGTGCTGCAATGCGATGGTCTTAACGCACAGTTTGAGTACCGCAGCGTGGTCAGCGGCCGCCAGGCCGTGGTCTACTGCAATGGCTGCTTCCAGCACGCCCGCGCCGGTTTCCTCGTGCAGGCCTTCAATCGGAATTCCGGCCTGCTGGCAGCCCTGCAAAAGGGCCTGGTACAGGCCGGCATGCTCGCAATTGCGCTGTACCGAGTAACCGAAGGCACCGCGCGATAAGGGGGTCAGATCGCGGTACTGTTTCTGGTGGGCGCTCTCCGGCGTTTCGTCAAACACGAAAAACTCGTATTCAAAGCCGGCTTTTACCTGGTAACCGAGACGCTCTGCACGCTGCAGAACGCGGCGCAGGATACCGCGCGGGCACAAGGCTTCCGCCTCACCGGAAAATTCACACAGGTAGAACGGCGTATCCGGCTCACCCGGCAGCTGGCGTTGCGTGTCGGTCACCACGCGGGCCATGGCATCGGGATAGCCGGTGTGCCAGCCGGTAAACGCCGCGTTGTCATATAACTCGTCGTTTACATCCCAGCCCAGCACGACATCGCAAAAGCCGAAGCCCTTGTCGCGGGCTGATTCGAATTTGCCTGGTGACACGTATTTGCCCCGCATCACACCGTCGAGGTCGACCAGGCCCAGTTTGACGTGGCTGGTGGGCTTGGCGGGTGAGGCAGGTTTGGGCGTATGGCTCATTATTTACAGGTCCATGGAGTGGAGCGGTGGCACTGCTGATCCAGGCTCATGACTTGCCCGTAACATGGCGGCTGAAAAAGGCCATGGCCGCTGCAGCCAGTGGCTCTTCCTGGTGGGCAACGCCGGGCAGCAGTTCAAATTCCGCTTCCAGCCCTTGCGCCTGGTAGTTGCGCAGCAGGCTGGTGAGGCGATCAATACGGGTTTTGCCGGCGTCATTGGCGCCTTTCATCCAGCGCGGACCGTCCACAGGGTGCGTAATGGCCTTGGTGGAGGTGTCATCGGCACCAACGGCCAGGTGAATGGCCACCTGCTTCATCGCGGCGATGTCCGCAGCGCAGCCGAAACGTTCCTTCAGATCGGCAGTACCCACCCACCAGCCGTGGCTATCGTCTATGCGCGTGACCGAGCCGGGCGATGCAATGGAAACGGCATCCAGGCAAGCGGCGTGCAGCAACAGGAAACGGTGCACGAAATGGGCGCCACCGGAAAAGCCGAACAGCGAGAATTTGCTCCAGTCGGCGCCATAACGCTGAGCCACCTCACTGACGATATCGAGCAGCGCCAGGTCAAAGCGGATGTTACTGAATTCCAGGTACTTGTAATTGTCCAGGTCGTCCGGATCGGCAATGCGCGCCGGAAACAGCGGTGCGAGAATGATGTAATCATGGGCATCAGCGAATGCCTGGAACCGGCTCAACAGCTGTTGGTGTTGACGGTCGCTGCCGTGCATGGCCACCAGCAATTTGAAACGGCCTGCCGTTGCGGTGGTGTATTGCGGTGGCACATAAAGGCAATAGGAAAAGCGCTGATCGTGCTGACTGGCGCTGCTCAGCGTTATGCCGAGGTCGTAATTGCACAATGATCGCTGTGCTTTCAGGGACACTGTTTCCACTGCATGGTTATCGGGCATTAAATAAATCCTTGTTATCTGAACTGAGCGCGGATCCTGGCGCGTTTTGCGTATCGCCCTTTGAGGCGAGCTGATTTTTGAAAAAGAGTAGCCAATAATGGCTGTCTGCGCAAGGCTTAGTTGCGGAAACTTGTTATCATATTGAAATATAAAGATATAAATGTGGTCACATAGCTCGAAACAGCAGCTTTTTAGCGCCAGATTGGAGAGATTTCAGGTGTTTTGACCTGAAAAATTCGCCTTTTGGCATAAATTTTCCGACAAAAATGGAAAAAGTATTGTAATGGGCGTATAAATTGGCTACTCTTTTTTTGCGCCTGTACTGCAGCGAAGAAAACACACTGCCGCCAGGTCCGAAAAAACCGGTGTTGTTAACATGGAGATGGGTAATGCAAATTGTCAGAAAAGTACTTCTGCTGGGTATGGTTTTACTGGGTGTGGCCCGGGTTGACGCGGGGCAGGGAGCTGGCTCAGCGGATAATCTGCCTGCTTATTACCCGCAAGATTATGGCCAGATTATCGAAGCCTCGAAAGGCGAAGACGGCCTGCTGATCTACGGCAATATTGCCGAGTACAACTGGCGTTACATCATCCAGGGCTTCAAGGAAAAGTATCCCTGGGTAGAAAATGTGCAAAGCCTTGATCTCGGCCCCTCCACCAGTTTTGAACGTTATTATGCTGAAAGCTCCATAGACAAGGCCTCCGCTGACATGATGGCGGTGGCATCGCCGGAAGGGTTTCACCGTTTCAAAACCAAGGACGGGCTGCAGCCATACACGTCTCCGGAACAGCCGTACTTGCCGGAGTGGAGTTACGACGGCAACGGCATTTACACCATTTCCACCGACCCGATGGTAATCATCTACAACAAGCTGGCCATGCCCGAAGATGACTGGCCGGACAGCCTCGAAGACATTGCCGAGCTGGCGGAAGAAAAGCAGGGTTTTTACCGCGACCGCGTCACCACCTACGATGCCACCAGCCACTCCTTTGCCTACGACATCCACTGGACCGTGGGCCAGCGCAATGGTGACAAGGCGGCCAGCCTGTTCAACCATTTGGGCAGCATCACCCGGGCGGAAAGTGGTGCCGCCACCATGGTGGAAAAAGTCACCAGTGGTGAATACCTGGCCGGTTACTTCGTATCCGGTATCGGCGTGTTTCCCCGTATGGCGGACGCCGGACGCGACAAGATCCTGGGCTGGTCGCTGATCGAAGACGGCACGCCGGTTTTTATCCGCAGCATAGGCCTGACCAAAAACGGCGCCAACCCGAATACCGCCCGGCTGTTCCTGGATTACGTGCTGTCCCATGAAGGCCAGGTGGCGGTGGGCAAAGGCGGGCTGACACCGTATCGCCCCGATGTGGGCCGCGATGAGGTGCCGTATGCGTCCTACCGCAGCCTGGTGGAAGACCTCGGTGAAGACCGCATCATCCTGGTGGACTACCAGCCCGAATCATCGGAACAGCGGGATGATTTCCTGGCGGAATGGCGTAAAGCCTTCCGCATCAAGAACTGAGTGGCGCCACGGACCAGATGAAGCCCATGCACGCCACTGTGGACGATAAATCGCGAATCAACAGCCTGGCCGGCGAGCCCGGCCAGGGCCTGGCCCGCCTGTTCAACCGGGCTGTGGTCATCCAGTACAGCATGGCGGTATTTGCCCTGGTGCTGGTGGCCGCGCCGCTGATCCCCATTGTCTACCAGTCGGTGATGTCCAAACCGCTGTACGACGTGGAGGCGGTGCTGACGCTGGACAACTTCGTGCGCCTGTTTTCCAACGCCAAGTTTTATGAGGCCTTGGGCAATTCCACGATCCTGTCTTTCCTGACCACGGTCATCGCCACCATTATCGGCGTCGCCACCGCGGTGCTGATTGGCCGTACCCGCATGCCGTTGCGCCGCACGCTGGGCGGCGTGGTGTTATGGCCGATGTACGTGTCCCACCTGGTGCTGGCGTTTGGCTGGTTCATGATGTACGGGCCGTCCGGTTATGTCACGCTGATTGCCAAGAGCCTGTTTGATGGCTGGTCGTGGAACCTGTATTCAATGGGTGGCATGGCCATTGTTGCCGGCGCGGCGCAGGCGCCGCTGGTGCACCTGTTCTGCACCGCATCGGTGGCCGGGGCGGATGCCTCGCTGGAAGATGCGGCGCGTACCGTGGGCGCCGGCCCCTTTACCGTGTTGCGGCGGGTCACCATTCCACTGATGCGCCCGGCCATTACCTATGCCGCCATGCTGAACTTTATCGGCTGCCTGGAAATGCTGTCGGTGCCGCTGATTCTGGGTACGCCGGTGGGCATGGACTTTTTCACCACGTTTTTATACACCGAGGGTTTCAGTGGCAGTGAGCCGGATTATGGCATTCTCGGCGCGGCGGCCTCGGTGCTGCTGGCCATTATCAGCATCCTGATTGTGCTGCAGAACAAGCTGCTGAAAAAATCCGCCCGTTTCGTCACCGTCAAAGGCAAGGTCACGCGGCCCAAGCTGATGGACCTGGGCAAGTTCCGCTGGCCGGTGGCCATCGTGCTGCTGGTGTATTTCGTCTTTACCCTGTTCGTCACGGTTGGCGGTTTGTTCCTGCGCGCCTTCACCACCTTCCTGACGCCCCTGCTGGCGCCGTGGGACCTGTTCACCATGGCCAATTTCAACCTGATTTTCAGCTATGAGGCCTATCAGCGCTCCATCACCAACTCGGTGCTGGTGGCCAGCCTGGGTGCTGCGGTGGCCGTTGCCCTGGTTACCCTGCTGACCATTGTCATACACCGTTCCGGTTTCCGTTTCCGCAGGGCGCTGGAATTCGTCGCACTGTTTCCCCGCGCCGTGCCGGGCATCGTCGCCGGCATCGGCTTTTTCTGGGGC
>JBFIHZ010000249.1:0-6500 GCA_041601535.1 Lysobacterales bacterium
AATGCATTCCACGCACCAGTCGGCATAAAAATCCAGCATCGCGCCCTTGCCGCTGGCGGCCGCCTGCTGCAGCGACTGATCCAGGTCCTGCAGCGATTTGATGCGGCGGAATTCAATATGCTCAGCCGCTGCGCCCGCTGCGGGCGAGCGCAGGCCATCCAGCGGTTTCAGCCAGTAATCACCGCCGGCCGCCGCGCCAATGATTTCCAGCGCACCGACCAGCAACAGGGCCACGCCCAGCGATTTCCACAAACGACGCCAGCCCGAGACGCCCGGCTCAACCCGTTCCAGCGCGCCCAGGTACACCCCGCAGCCAATGGCCAGCAGCCCCCACAGCAGCATGATCAGACCACCAGGCAATATGCGTTCCAGCATCCAGATGGCCAGCGCCAGCAGGCCGACGCCGAACACCGCCTTGATGGCATTCATCCAGGCACCCGCGCGTGGCACCAGCTTGCCGGCCGACACGCCAAACAGGATCAGCGGCACACCCATGCCCATGGACATGGCAAACAGCGCTGACCCGCCCAGCATGGCGTCACCGGATGCGCCAATAACAATCAGCGCGGCCATCAGCGGCGGCGCCACGCACGGACCCACGATCAGCGCGGAGAGAAAGCCCATAATGGCCACACCGCCCCATTGCCCGCCTTTTTGCTGGTTGCTGGCTGCCGTCAGCCGGGATTGCAGTGAAGCGGGCAGCTGCAGTTCAAACAGGCCAAACATGCCCAGCGCCAGCGCGATAAACACCAGCACGAAACCACTGAGTATCCAGGGGTTCTGGAACACCGCCTGCAGGTTCTGACCAAACAGGCCGGCCAGCACGCCAGCGATGGTATAGGTAACCGCCATGGCCAGCACGTAGACCAGCGACAGCCAGAACGCCCGGGCCGTGGTAAGCCGCTCACCCTGGCCCATGATGATGCCGGAAAGTATCGGCACCATCGGGAACACACAGGGCGTGAACGCCAGCAAAAGACCGGCGATAAAGAAAGCCAGGATGGCCTGGCCGGCATGTTCGGTCAGCAGGCGCGCCAGGCGGTCCTGCTCACTGACCGGCGGCCGCTTCGCGGCGGGCGCATCCGCTCCCGCGGCACCACTCAACGGCTCGTTGATGGCCTGCGCCGCGGCCGGCATTTCAAAACTCAGCGTGCGCGACTGCGGCGGGTAACAGATATCACCGTCACGGCAGCCCTGGAAGTCCGCGGTCATGGAAATGACCGTGACCGGTCCGGCCGGGCGGTTCAGCCGCACCGGAATTTCCACCTGGCCATAAATGACCGGCACCGGGCCGAATTCCGGATCATCCTTGATGGTTCCCTCGGGCAGCGTGACTTCACGAACTTCAAAACCACTGTCGTCGCTGATGCGGAACGCAAACTTGTCGCGGTACAGGTAGTAGCCATCCTGGGCGGTGAAACGCACCAGCACGGTTTCGGCGCTCAGGCCTATGGCTTCATAAACAAAAGCATCTTCCGCTGCCAGCGCATCGGCTTTTCCCGTCGCGTTGGCAGGCCCCAGACCCAGGCCGGCCAATGTGTCGTTCGCCTGCAAACCCAGCGGCTCTCCCAGCGGGGAGGCCGCAGCCGGGCCGCCCGGTTCAGCGGCTGCGATCGGCGCTACGACAGGATCCTGCAGCGGTTGTGCTGCGGGCGCAACGGGTTCGGGGACTGCGCCGGGTGCGGCACTGTCAGTCGCGGCCGGCAGGCCAACCAGAACCACCTGTTCGGTGGGTGGATAGCACAGCACTTTTTCCAGGCAGCCCTGCGAACGCACTTTCAGGCGCAGGCCATCTACTGCAGGTGAAACCGAGGTCAGCGGCAAGGTCACGGTCAGGCGGCCGTGGTATTTCTCCACCTCCTCACCCAGCAGTTCGTCGAAGCTCACCTCGCCGCGCGGCATCTGAGGCTCTCCGGCCGTGACACCTTCCGTCTCCACGGTGAATTTCAGAAAACGGTTGTTATACAGGTAATAATCGCGGGCAATATCCCAGCTGACCTCGATACGGCTGCGGTCCGGAGCATGCGCGGAAATGACGAAAACGTCTTCAAAGTTGCGCACTTCGTCGGCTTCAATCGCGACGGCCGCAAGGGAAAACAGCAGGCTGCCCAGCAACAGTAGGCCGGCCAGTAAGGAACGTACGGTATGGTTTATGGTATTCATTTGATCACTCAGACCGGTAGTTTGCCTTTTTGCATGCAAGCGCTTTCAACCCCGGCCAGCATTCAGGGGCCCGCGGGAACGTTAATGGTGTCTTCGACCCGAAACCCGCACGGCCGTTCACCCCGCCGGTCACGGGCAGCTTGTGGCTGGAAGGCGTAACCGGTGCGCTGATTCTAACGGAATTGCCACCCGGACTGCCGGATCCCGGCCGATGGCCAGACAGATGACCGGGCAATTGCTATATTTAGGCCGAGTGGGGGAATTGTATCCGGTCCCAAGGGGATGGTAGCCATGGCACGCAATTTTATCGCAGTTTTACTGGGAATTATCGTGGCCTTTTCACTGGTCGCCTTGATCGAGTCCATTGGGCACCGCGTGTACCCACCTCCGCCCGGGTATGATCTGTCCGATGCAGCGCAACTGGCCGAATACATGCAACTTATTCCGCTTGGCGCACTGTTTTTTGTTCTGGCCGCCTGGACCGTCGCGGCATTGGGCGGCGGCCTGATCGCCTGCCGCATCGCTGGCGAAAAGCCGCTGGTCTATGCCTCCATCATCGGTGCACTGGTGCTGACCGCGGCCGCGGCCACCATGGCGGTCATCCCCCATCCCACCTGGTTCTCGATTTCCGCCATCGTACTGATCGCGGCCGCCACCCTGCTGGCCGGGCGGCTTTCATCCAACCAATAGGCTTTCTGCGCGGAATTCAGACCTCGAATTCCGGCAGCACCTTTTTCACCATGACTTTTTTCATCCGCACATAGCGCGGCAGACCGTGCCGGTCGTAGGGCGGGTAGGCTTCGCCCCGGATCAGCGGTTCCAGATAACGGCGCGCTGCGGGTGTTATGCCAAAACCATCGGCCGTGATGTAGGTTTTGGGCATCATCTTTTCGCGGTTGGCCACCCGGCCCAGCTGGGCCTCGTCGATTTTCCAGCGGTACGGGCTGTTGGACACCCGTTTGATCACCGGCATCACGCCGCTTTTTCCCTGCAAGGCGAATTTCACTGCAGCCGTGCCCACGGCGTAGGCCTGATCCAGGTCGGTCGATGAAGCGATATGCCGGGCCGAACGTTGCAAATAATCCGAAACTGCCCAGTGGTATTTGTAGCCCAGTGAGGACTTGACGATCTCAGCCACCACCGGTGCCGCGCCGCCCAATTGCGCATGGCCAAATGCGTCGCGTGTGCCGGACTCCGCCAGGAAGCGCCCATCCGGACCGCGGACGCCTTCGGAGACCACGATGGAACAATAGCCGTGCTGTTCCACCGACTGCTTGACCCGGGCCAGGAACGCTTTCTGGTCAAAGGGCACCTCGGGAAACAGGATGATGTGCGGTGGGTCGCCATCCTGACGCTGCGCCAGGCCGCCGGCCGCGGCAATCCAGCCGGCATGCCGTCCCATCACTTCCATGATAAACACCTTGGTGGAACTGGACGCCATGGACTCGACATCCAGGCTGGCCTCCATGATGGATACCGCCACATACTTCGCCACCGAGCCAAAGCCGGGGCAGTTGTCGGTTATGGGCAGGTCGTTGTCGATGGTCTTGGGTATGCCGATGCACTGCACCGGAAAGCCCAGCTTTTTGCCAATCTGCGAAACCTTATGCGCGGTGTCAGCCGAATCACCACCACCATTGTAGAAAAAGTACCCCACGTTATGGGCTTTCAGCACCTCGATAAGCCGTTCGTACTCGCGCCGGCTTTCATCAATGCTTTTGAGCTTGTATCGGCATGAGCCAAACGCGCCGCCAGGCGTATGCTTCAGTGCGGCAATGTCGGCTTTGCGTTCACGGGAGGTATCAATCAGCTCCTCCCTGAGGATACCGATAATGCCGTCCTTGCCGGCCAGCACCTTGCCGATTTTATCTGGCTGTTCGCGCGCCGCTTCTATCACGCCACAGGCGCTGGCATTGATCACCGGGGTAACACCACCGGACTGGGCATAGAGAATGTTTTTCTTCATGTCAGATCGCTCTGTAAAGTGGGAATACTCACGCCGATTTTAGCAGCCCCGGAAACCGATGGTTTCGTCGCATTGACTTGAGTTGGGCTAGCAGTTAGCGTTAGCGGCTTATTCTAGTGGACGAGATGCGAGTTATGCGAATCGTATTACTCGGCGCGCCCGGATCCGGTAAAGGGACCCAGGCGGCGCTGATGGTTAAAGAACTGGGTTTGCCCCACATTTCCACCGGCGAACTGTTGCGTAATGCCGTTAAATCCGGTTCCGCGCTGGGTCAGAAAGCCAAGGCGGTGATGGACCGTGGTGAACTCGTATCCGATGACATCATGCTGGGCCTGATTGAAGAGCGGCTGGGCCAGGACGACGTCCGTAACGGCTTCATTCTGGACGGCTATCCACGCAATATCGCCCAGGCCGATGCGCTGGACCAGTTGCTGGAACGTTTGCAGCAACCGGTTGAAGAAGCCTTGCAGATTGACGTGGATGAAGAACAGGTCATCCAGCGTATCGCCGGCCGTGCCGCGCAGGAAGGCCGCAGTGATGACAGCGAGGACGTGGTGCGCAACCGCATGCGTGTCTACGCCGAGCAAACCGCCCCCGTGGTCGGGTTTTATGCCAACCAGGGCCGGCTGACCCGTATCCTGGGTGAAGGCAGTATTGACGAGGTGTTCCAGCGCATCATGGGTGTTCTGCGCACCCGCCAGCGATGAAGCCAGCGCTACCACGCGTATCTTCGGATGCAGACGAGCTGAGCCGAATCCCGCTCCGCCGGCCATGAGCCAGCTGTTGTGGCGCCTGCTGGACGTGATGCGCCTGCGCTCCGGCCCGCAGGACCTTCCGGCCGGGTTGGGCCTGGCGGTGCTGGCCGCGCTGATCTTTATCGGCCAGGGGTTTTTCGCCGACCGCATACTGGATGAAAACGGCAACGTTCCGCGTAACCTGATCGCATTCATGGTACAGCTGCTGGTGACAGCTGGCCTGCTGCGCTTCCGCGGCCTGTCCGCGCGTCTGCCGCAGACTGTAACCGCGCTGGCCGGAACCGGCCTGATATTCAGCATCATGGCGCTGATACTGGTGCTGCAACTGCAGCCCGATACCCACCAGCCCGGCCTGGCATTTATCTGGTTCGGCATGTTCCTGTGGAGTTTATCGGTGGATGGCCATATTTATCGGCATGCGATGTCCATTACAATGAGCATGGGAGTGCTGGTGGCAGTGCTTATCTTTGCTCTGAACTTCATCGTGCTCGAACAACTACTTAAGGCGTGACCCGCTACTGGGGCGATACAGCATGCATATTCACATTCTGGGTGCCTGTGGCACGTTTATGGGCGGGGTAGCGCTGCTGGCCAAGCGCGCCGGACACGAAGTATCCGGCTCTGATCAACACACCTACCCGCCGATGAGCACGCAACTGGAGGCAGAAGGCATTGTTCTGCACGAAGGCTATGCTGCCGAGCACCTGCAACCCCACCCCGACCTGGTGATCATTGGCAATGCACTCAGCCGCGGCAACCCGGCGGTGGAATACGTGCTGAACGAAGGCCTGCACTACACTTCCGGGCCGCGCTGGCTGGGCGAGAATTACCTGCGTGACAAATCAGTGATCGCGGTGGCCGGCACGCACGGCAAAACCACCACATCCAGCATGGTGGCCTGGATACTGCAACATGCCGGTCTCAAGCCGGGTTTCCTGATCGGTGGTGTGCCACATGATTTCGGCATGTCCGCCCGCGATGGCGAACGGTTTTTCGTTGTGGAGGCCGATGAATACGACACCGCCTTTTTCGACAAGCGCGCCAAGTTTGTCCATTACCGGCCGGACATCGCCATCCTCAACAACCTGGAATTTGACCACGCTGACATCTATCCCGATCTGCAGTCCATCCAGACCCAGTTCCATCACCTGGTGCGCTGCATTCCGGGCAAAGGCACCATCATCAGCAATGGCCTGGACGTAAACCTGGAATCCGTGCTCGAAAAGGGCTGCTGGAGCCAGCTGCAGCGGTTCAGCCTGGGCGAGGAAGAAACCGACTGGCAGGTGGTGATGAACAAGCCCGGCGGCAGCGAGCTGGGCTTTATCCACCAGGGCCAGCACCTGGGCGATATCGAATGGGCCATGCAGGGCCGGCATAATGCGATGAATGCCTGTGCCGCGCTGGCGGCGTCCGTGGCGGCAGGGGTTGAGCCCAGGCAGGCGCTGCAGGCGCTGTCGTCATTCCGCGGCGTCAAGCGGCGCATGGAAATGATCGCCGAGGTGGGTGACATCCGCGTGTACGACGATTTTGCCCACCACCCCACGGCCATCCGGCTGACCCTGGAAGGCCTGCGCCGCAACATCCACAACGCACGCCTGCTGGTGGCGCTGGAACCC
>JBFIHZ010000250.1:0-6494 GCA_041601535.1 Lysobacterales bacterium
ACTGCTGGGCAGGGTCGCTGGACTGCGGGTCACCGTCCACGATCATCGCCAGGATACGGTCACCACGCCCCAACTCACGGAAGTAGCGGATTTCCTCATTGACCCAACGGGAACGGGCTGCAGCGGGCGAACAAATGACAACCAGCGTTTCCGAAGCGGCCAGTTCGCCGCGGATATTACTGCTCAGGTCAGCCGATGATGAGAGATCCTCACGATCACGAAATACCGGGGTCAGGCGCGCAGGGATCACGCCGTAAAGCCCTTCACGGCCCACCAGCCGTTTGGGCACACGGTAGTTTTCCAGTGCTTTCTGCAAGCTGGCCGCCCAGGCTTCATCCTGGTGGCTGTAACTGATAAACGCCTTGTAATGCAGTGTTTTCACGACGCCACACTATACTGCATCACACCCGGCCTGGGGGGGTGTTCTGGTGGGTTTTGCCGGCTTTTTATTTGCCGGTATTTTGCACCCTCGGATCGGTTACCAGCACCTGGCTGCCGGCACAGTTGCTGGCGCTGACCTGGTAGTAAACATCCCCGGCCTCTTCATTCATATCAATCAGTACCGCAGACGAGGTGCCAAACTCCTTGGTGGCCTGGTAAGCAACACCGGTCAGTGAGTTGGTTTGCGGAAAGGAGGCCAGAAGGGATGGCGTTACGACAGCCGGGTTGAACTCGCCTTTTTCAGTTTGCAGATTGCCATTGGCTGACAGCTTCACTTCGGCAATCACCCACTGTGGCAGCGGCGGGCCGTCGGAGCAGGTGCGGTCTTTCGGCCCGTTTTTAATCTCAAAACGGATGTAACCCGTGTTACCCCGCTCGAAACGCACGCAGCCCAGATTGTTGTTGCCGCCTCCGGTGCAACCCTGGTTGCCTGGCAGGTCCAGGCGGTTTTGTCCGGGGTTGGCGGTCAGGCTGACCGTGAAAACCTGCGGCTCGACGGAAGGCTTGATATCGTGCGGCACGCAGGCGCTGAATGCCATGGGTGACAGCAGAATAACGATCAGTGAGTATTTACTGCTCATGTTCTGTACTCCAGTGCGGCTTTGGAATGGACGCTGCCCGATCCTGGCGTGGCAGCAGCATTTTGCACTCGCGTGCATTTGATATCACCCTCGGGTTCTTTACCCCTGGACTCTTATAATAATGGAGATGCTGTCATTTGCGTGAACACCAGCTACGCCAGTCGCTATACTGGCAACCCCGCAATGCGAACTGGCTGTTTATATGCTTTGCACCGTACTTCGCTCTGACAAAAGACAATACACCTATATCTATCTGGCCGACGGCATGGAGTTTGACGAGCTTCCGGAACCCTTGCGCCACTCCTTCGGCGCACCTCAGGAAGTCATGAGGCTGGACCTGGAGCAGCGGCAATCGCTGGCCAACGCCAATATCGAAACCGTGCGCGCGGCCGTTGAAACCTCGGGCTTTTACCTGCAGATGCCGCCGGAAACCGATATCGATGAGTTGCTGAACCAGCACTCTGGCGGCTAGAGAGCTATTCCTGGCTTGCCTATCTTACCCTGCGTCGACCACATGGCCGACGAGAGCTAAACCCTATCTGCACGGACAAACCACCGCGGCGTTTTGTGTTCGGCGACGGTTTGGAAGGCCTCCTGGGCTTGCACGCAGTTCGGTAGGGCCCAGCGCAAGGCTCGTCAACAAATCAACCATCTTTCAGGTCAATGCTGAACGCACCTTACGAACAATTGAGCGCTTCTACAATGACAGTCGCACCGGACGTGGTGGTATCCGCTTTAACCACGAAATATGAGTTCGCGCCTGCCACGGCGGCCGCATCCAGCGCCAAATTCATCGCACGCTCGATATTCAGTGTGGATTCCCTTTGGCCTCCTGACCCACGTGTGATGGTATTGATGAATTCACATGAATCCTTCTCAGTCTGATCCACGGAGCGCAGGGAGGAACCAGAGGTTCTTGGTGCCGGGGTTGGCACTGCGCCCATACTCTGCGAGACCCTGCTTCCAAAACAGTAGTTTCGAGTCATTGTCACGGAGTCGACGATGTCCCAGTGCGCATCAGTGGAGGCATCCACCCCACCACCGATAATACCCCCAACAAGAACATTACCCCAGACCATGCTGCTCTTGGTCGGTGTAATACGAAGGGTCAGCTTTTCTGGCCCGTCACTACACTGGATGGTCAGATCCTGGTCACTCTTGTCAAACGTCACCGGCCCAGGGGCCGAAAAATCCCATCTGCCCTTCTTGTTAGTGGCCTCACACGAAATCGATTCAGAGCAATTCGAGATTTGAACCAGGACGGTATCCGTCTTCCCTTTGGTGATGGTCGCACAACCAGAACAAGTCATTAGTGCCAACAACAACGCAAATGACATTTTTATCATGTTCACTGCCCCCGTTTGGCTGGTTTTATACTAATGTGTAACCAAATGGTTAAATCTCTCACCCGGGTACCAGTTATTCAAAGTCAACATGCGAAGCAAATTTGGTACCAGAGGCGGGTATCGAAACTGGAATAGACCCCGGTAGCAGGCTTGCGCATGGCCGCAGCCGGTTTCAAAGCGCGGTGCAGACCTGGCGATTCGAATTTGGAATTGAGGGGCCTACGCTGACCCCGTTTCTTGCTTCCTGCTTATTCGGCTTAAACGCAGTTGATTGGGCTACCGTTGAGGTAGGCATTGACGATCTGCGCCAGCTGGTCAACCGCGGCCTGGCGCGCCGTGCGGCTGGCCCAGGCATTGTGCGGGGTGATCAGCAGGTTGGGAATGTCATCGGCCAGCAGCACGTGATCACGCGGCGGGGGTTCCTGGCTGAGCGTATCCAGCCCGGCACCGGCGATCACGCCTGCGCGTAGCGCATCCGCCAGGTCCTGCTCCACCACGATGCCGCCCCTGGCGGTATTGATCAGCACGGCATCAGGCTTCATGCGGCGCAGCAGGCTGGCATCTATTAATCCACGGGTTTCGTCCGACAGCGGGCAATGGATGGAAAGCACATCCGCCTGGCTGACGGCGTCTTCAAACGATACCCGGCCAGTCCGGGGCGCAACGCCACGGCGTTCGGCCACCAGCACCTGCATGCCCAGGGCACGCGCCAGCGCAGCGCTGGCACGCCCCAGAACGCCGTAACCGATGACCGCGAAGTTCAGCCCCCTGGCTTGCCGGATGGGGCGCTGATTCAGGCAGAACTGCCGGGCATTGCTCCACGCGCCAGCGCGCACCCGCTGCCAGTACCAGGGTTGGCCGGTCAGCAGGTTCAGCATCAGCGTGATGGTGTGCTGCGCCACCGCATCGCTGGCGTAATCGCGGATGTTGCACACGGTAATGCCGCGCTCGCGCGCCGCCACCAGGTCCACATTGTTGGTGCCGGTGGCGGCCAACGCGATCAGTTTAAGGCGCGGGGATTGTTCCATCACGTCCCGCCCGATCAGGCACTTGTTGCTGAGCGCGACATCGGCATCGGCCAGGCGGTCCGCCACGGTTTCCGGCTCACTGAAATCATGCCAGCGCCACTGCGGCAGGCTGCGTTCCAGGTGGCTGAAGTCCAGATCACCAATGTCCACGGTTTCCCGGTCAAGAAAAACGCCCCTATGCAAACCGGCTGTGCGGGCTGGGCCTCGCGGCGTACGGGATTTGGCATCAGACATGAAGGCGAACCTGAATAATCATTGCTTAAGCCTTGAAGGCCCACTTGCGGCAGACGGCAGATGCCACCGGACGGACCACCCGCGCACGAAAAAGGCCGTCAGCGACGGCCTTTCCGGAGTTTCCATTGCGCGGCTACTTGTTGCTGGTGGCGACGCTTACCGCCTCAATGCCTACCGCCTTGGCCGCATCCAGGATGGTGACCAGGGATTCGGTATCCGCTTCCGGATGTGCCGCAATCACCAGGGGGGAATCCGGCTTTTCCGCTTTCTCACGTTCCAGGTTGGCCTGCACGGCGCGGGATTCCAGGATGCGGCCCTTGATGCTGATCAGGCTGCTGGCATCGATCTTGACCACGATCGGCCCCTTCTTCACCTCAACTTCCTTGGGCGGCGTGTTCGACGGACGTGAAACTTCCAGCCCCTGTTCTTTGACAAAGGACGTGGTGACGATAAAGAAAATCAACATGATAAAAACGATGTCGAGCATCGGCGTGATGTTGATTTCCGCCTCGTCGTCTATAACGTGTTTTCTGCGCATTGAGTAAACCTCTGTTATGCCGCCGCCAGCGTGCCAACTTGCGGGGCACGGGAGCAACAGCTTACTGAAATACCACCGTTTTCGCCACTGTTACCCTCGTTCAGAGCGACCTGGCGGGCAGCAATTACCGGCCTTGCCGCTGGTTGGTTACAGCCCATGAGCGAGCGGCCGCCACGTTATGCGCTTATTCTTCAGGCTACAGGTCGGTTTGCGCCACCGTGCCGGGCTCCGGCTCAAGCGTGAAATAGAAGCTGGCGCGCTGCCCCACTTCACCTTCGGCCCAGATGCGTCCGCCGTGCCGGCCCACCACCCGGGCCACAATGGCCAGCCCGAGGCCAATCCCATCGGTGGCCCGGGCTTCATCGAGGCGCTGAAACGCCTCAAACAGGCGCTCTGCCGAGCGCTGGTCGAAGCCCATGCCGTTATCGGTAACGCTGTAGACCGTCACCCCGCTCTGCGTATGGGAATCAACCCGAATGTGACGCGGGTCTTTCTTGCGGGTGTATTTCAATGCATTGCTCAGCAGATTCATTACCAGCATTCTCACCAGCTTCCTGTCGGCGTCCGCCGGCGGCAGTTCGACCAGGTCGAACCGTACAGGGGGTGGATCCTCCGTGGCAGCAAGGTCCTCAAACACCTCGGAAAAAAGCCGCTTCATATCCAGCGGCTCGCGCTTGAACGTGACATGCGCCACACGCGACAGGCCCAGCATGCGGTCGAGGATATCGGCCATTTGCCGCACTGCTGCCGGAATACGCTGCAGCGTGGTCTTCGAATCCGCTGACAGGGTGTCGGCATTTTGCGCTTCGAACAGCTGTACATTCATGGCAATGGAGTTCAGCGGGTTGCGCAGGTCGTGCGCCACCGAGTCGGTAATGGTCTGCAGGTCGGCCGTGCGGTTAGCCAGCTCGCGGGTGCGCCGTTCGATTTGCTGTTCCAGATTCTTATTGAGTTTGGCCAGCTCGCGCTCAGCCCGCAATGCGGCACGAGCGCGTGAGTGGGCGCGCCAGTTTTCAAATGTCAGGGTGGCCATCAGCACCGCTATGATCAGACCCAGCAGCAGAATCACATCGATGGCCGGCGTCTCAAACGTTGCCGCCAGATCCGCCGTCGGCGCGTGCACCACTTTCCACACGGGCCCCAGGCTGGTACGGATGTGCCCCTCGCGCACCCAATCGGCTGGAATACCGGTGGCCGGCTGGCCGCGCTGATACAGAACGGTGTCACGCCACAACACCTGGATGGCATAGCCCGGCGAAGCATCCATCAACAGGTGTTTGAAGCTTTCCTGTGCATCCACGATGGCGACCAGCCGCCCACTGCCGGCGATTTCGCCATTCACCAGATAGATTTCAAAATAGGGCCGTCCGTCGCTGTCGGTAAACGGACCAGACATGGTATTGCTGTCGGCCTGCCGGGCGCGTGCCAGCAACAGTTGGTAACCCAGCCACTGATTCTCGTCCGGGCGGAAATCAAACACCGGGTTCTCGGCGGTGCGCGCAAACCTCACCTGGTTAGCCGGATCGTCCCACAACAGGGTGCGCACCCCGGGAATCCGCGCCATTTCGATATCGGCGTCGCTGGACCACTGCTGCCGCGGCAACTGCCCGTACGTACTCCAGAAAGCCTGCGCGCCCTGCAAAGCAGTGATCACGCCCTCGACATCCCGCACCAGTTGGCTGCGGGTGGCGTAGGACTCGGTCTCGGCCAGGCGGGTAATCTGGCGGGTGTTGTAGTCCTGCAGGCTGTGCCACACCTTCACGGTGCCTGCGACCACCACAACCGCTACCAACAACGCCAGCAACAGCCGCGCGATCACGGCTCAGCTTCACTCATTGATCTGATTCCTTTTGCACCAGCGGTTTGACATCCGGTGCAAATTTTAAGGTAAGAAAGGTCAGCAGCGACAGTAACAGGGCAATCTCTATGCGCTGCCAAGCCACCGCCACGCCGATGGCGCCGGTGGCCCACAGGCTGGCCGCGGTTGCCGTACCCGATACGTTCTCGTTGCCCTTGAGAATGGCGCCACCGCCAATAAACCCCATGCCGGTGATTACCGCCTGCAGTACTCGAGCCTGGGAGTCCATGGCTTTCAAGGCTTCGATACCTACCAGCATGAAACCGCAAGTTGCCAGCGCCACCAGGGGAAAGGTTCTCAGACCGGCGGAGCGGGAATTGCGCTCGCGATTCCAGCCCAGCGGCAGGGCCAGCAGGAAAGCCAGCCCCATCAGCCCGAGGTGGGACACGATGGTGCTCCAGTCTACTCCGAAGATCATCAATTCATTCTCCTGCAGGCCCTATGTCAAGAAGCGCGGCTGCCATAGCA
>JBFIHZ010000251.1:0-6394 GCA_041601535.1 Lysobacterales bacterium
GAGCGTTGCGACACCATCCTCAATACCTGGCGTGACAAACTGTCGGATCAGAAACTGATCCAGAACCTGCAGCGCGAAATCCATACCTTCAAGGGCGGCGCACGCATGGCCGGTCTGGATGCCCTGGGCGATCTCAGCCACGCCATGGAAACCCTGCTGGAGCGCATCGCCGCCAATCGGCTGCAGGCCACAGTGGCCGCGGTGCAGGCATTGGAAGAAGGTTGCGACCGCCTGACCGTGTGGGTCGAACAACTGCAGCGCCGCGAAATGCCACAAGCCGGCGACGCGTTGGCACGATTTGAACGCAAGACCAAGGCCCTGTCGGTGCTGCCGGCGGGCAAAGATCAGGCACGGCCCGCCGTCACGGCTGAACCCGTCGAACCGGAGCAAAGCGCGAAGACCGGGGCCGAAACTCCGGTTACCAGCAAGCCTGAGGACGTCACGGAACCGGCCGATGCCAAAGCGACAGTGGAGAAACCCGCCAGCAAGGCAGAAGGCGCACCGAAAGCCACAGTCGCAAGCAGCAAACCAGCAACGGACAAGGACACGGCCAAAGACAAGGGCAAAGACGAAGCCACCAGCCAGTCTGCCCGGGTTGCCAGGCCCACACCGCCTGCTGCGGCTCCGGCCAAGCCTGCGCCGGCGCAGATTGCCATCGAACAACCCAAACGGGTGCTGCGCGAAGTACCCGACTCGCCCGCTCCGGACAGCCGCGAGGACGGAGGCAGCCAGCCGCACATCCGCGTGGCCGCCGAGCTGATGGACTCACTGGTCAATTTTGCCGGCGAAATCAGCATTTACCGTGCGCGGCTGGAACAGCAGCTCGGCACGGTGCGGTTCAACCTGAAGGAAGTGGAACAAACCATCGGGCGGCTCAAGGAACAATTGCGCAAGATGGAAATGGAAACGGAAGCGCAAATGCTGTCGCGCTATCAGCACGCGTCCGCCAACACCGGCTCCTCCGAGTTCGACCCGCTGGAACTGGACCGCTTCTCCAACATGCAACAGCTGTCGCGCGGCCTGAGCGAATCGGTCAGCGACCTGACCAACCTGCAGGATATGTTGACCGATTCCGTGCGCCAGGCGGAGACACTGCTGGTGCAGCAATCCCGCGTCAGCACGGATCTGCAGGAAGGCCTGATGCAGACCCGCATGACGCCGTTTGGCAGTGCCGCGCCACGCCTGCGCCGCGTGGTGCGCGCCGCCGCCACCGAAACCGGCAAGCGTGCCCGGCTGCAACTGAAAATGGCCGGCACCAGCGATCAGCTGGACCGCAACGTGCTGGAGCGCATCACCGCACCGCTGGAACACATGCTGCGCAATGCCGTGGTGCATGGCATTGAATCGCCGAAAGTGCGCAGCAAGCAGGGCAAGCCGGAAGAAGGTGAGATCACCGTGACGGTTGAGGCCGAGGCCACCGAATTCGTCGTGCGCGTGCAGGACGATGGTAACGGCGTCAACCTGGATGCCGTGCGCAAACGCGCACTGGAACGCGGCATGCTGAAGAAAGATGAAGACATCGACGACAAGCGGTTGATGGAATTCATTCTGGAAAGCGGCTTTTCCACTTCCGAGACCGTCACCGGCCTGGCCGGCCGCGGCGTGGGCATGGACGTGGTCAACAACGAGATCAAACAAATTGGCGGCTCCATGGAAATTGCCTCGGAAGCCGGCAAAGGATCTCTGTTTACCATCCGCATTCCATTCAGCCTGGCCGTGATGCAGGCCATCGGCATCACCGTGGGCGACCACCCCTTCCTGGTACCACTGAACAGCGTCAGCGGCGTCGCCCGCATGTTGCCAGCCGACTACACCGCGCTGCGCAACAGCGAAGCGCCACACTACGAGTTCGCCGGGGAAAGCTACCCGGTGCTGGAACTGGAGCCATTGCTGGGCGAACAGCCATTACCGGTTGAGAGCGAAAATGTTTCGCTGCTGATGATTCGTTCCGGTGAGCACAAGGCGGCGTTTCGCGTAGCCGAGCTGCAGGGCCACCAGGAAGTGGTCATCAAGCCGGTGGGGCCGCAGGTCAGCAGCATTCCGGGCATCTTGGGCGCCACCATCAGCGCCGATGGCCAGGTGGTCATCATCCTCGACATGGGCCCGGTTATCCGCCGTGGCCTGGCCGCCGCTGCCGACCCGGGCCATATCGTGGTGCCGGCTGCCAAGCAGCAAGAGCAACGCCCGTTGGTGATGGTGGTGGACGACTCCATCACCATGCGCAAGGTCACCTCCCGAGTGCTGGAAAACCACGCGCTGGATGTGATGACCGCGCAGGATGGGCTGGACGCTATCGAGAACCTGCACGACCGCATTCCGGACCTGTTGTTGCTGGACATCGAAATGCCGCGTATGGACGGCTATGAACTGGCCGAGCACGTGCGCGGCGATCCACGCCTGCGGCATATACCCATCGTGATGATTACCTCGCGTGCCGGCCAGAAACACCGCAAAAAAGCCCGCGCGGCGGGTGCCAATGGCTACCTGACCAAGCCTTACCAGGAATCCGACCTGGTGGCCCAGGTGGGAGAAATGCTGAAGCTGGACTTGCAGCAAAGGAGAGCTGACTGACATGCCAGCGAAGAAAAAGACCGCCAAAAAGGCCACGCGCAAAAAGGCCAGCGCCCGCCGCACAGCCGGCAAGATGAATGGCAGTGCGGCTGCCATCGGCCGTACCCCCACGCACCGCGAATCCTATGCCGCCAAGCGCGGCAGCAGCGCCGCGGCCGCTGTGGCCCCATCGGTGCATTGCACGCTGGCGCCACTGGAAACCGATCACATGCTGTTGCCCACCAACGTGGTGGCAGAAGTAGTCGACTATGAAATTCCGGAACCGGTGCAATCCGCGCCGGAGTGGTTCCTGGGACAAATCGCATGGCAGAACCGCCAGATCCCGGTATTCAGTTACTCCGCACTGGTCAGCGGTTCAGAGCCGGGCGCAGTCACCGCGCGGGCGCGCATCATGATTGTGAAGTCCCTCACCGATTCGGCCCGGCTGCCATATCTCGGCATCGTCATCAAGGACATCCCCAAGCTGATCACGGTACAGCCGGAGCAACTGGTGCATACCGGCGACGAGCGGAAATCACTGGGGGTTTTCTGCCACGTGACGGTGCAGGACCAGCATGCACTGATTCCGGACCTGGAAAGGCTGACCCACCTGGTCACCCACGCCGCCTATGGCGTATTGCCCATCACGCACAGCTGACGCCATAAACCGCGGCAACCACGTCCGGCCGCCATCCCGAACGCTCAGCCCAGGTCACCGCCACGCGCCTGCAGCAATGCCACCGCGGCTGGCCCGGCAGTTTCCGTGCGCAGAATGCGCGGCCCCAGGCTAACCGGCAAAACATCCAGGCTGGCCAATGCCGTGAGCTCAGCCTGCTCAAAGCCGCCCTCAGGCCCCACCGCAATCTCGACTGCCGGCCCCAGGGGCACGCCCAGCAGCTTGTGTGGCACCTCCGGCGCCAGCACCAGTCGCTGCGCAGACGTCTCGCCGTTGGCCCAATCCAGCAGCCCGGCCGGCGGGTGCAGCAGTGGCAGCCGCGCACGGCCACATTGTTCACAGGCGGAAATAATCACCTTGCGCCAATGCTCCATGCGTTTATCCAGCTTGCTGCCGGACAGGCGCACCTCGGTACGCGCTGAGAAAACCGGCTGGATGGCCGATACCCCCAACTCGGTGGCCTTCTGCACGCTGGTATCCATACGCTCACCGCGGCTGACCGACTGCACCAGCGTGAGGTTCAGTGGCGACTCGGTTTGCACAGGCAGCTTGCTGCGTACCGTGATCTCGGTAGCATCACGGCTGATGCGGCCCATTTCAGCGGCGTAATCAGCTCCATCGCCATTGAACAGAACCAGCGGCTGACCGGTGGCCACGCGCAACACCCGCGCCAGGTAGTGCGCCGTGGTGCTTTCCACGGTAATGCTTGCGCCTGGCTGTAAAGCCTGGTCAGTAAAAATACGGTGTAATCGCATTCAGACCTCCACGCCAGTACCGGATTTCACTGGCTGATTTGCTATCATGTCCGCCCCGGTTCTGCGCGCTCAGCTACCGCTGCAACCCGACCGTTGCGGCTATTGTAATCGGGTCGCAACAGTGCGTGGCTAATTTGGCCCCGGTTTGAGGCCGGTCAGCCACAGGCAAACCCGATCAAGGCAGGGAGCACCCAACACAATGAAGCAGTTTCTCAAGGCGGCGCTTGATGCCGCCACCGCATCAGCCGAACTGATCCGGCAGTATTATCACGGCGATTTCGAGGTTGAGATCAAGGCGGACCAGACCCCGGTGACCGTGGCCGACCGCGAAGCGGAAAACATCATCCGCACGCACCTGCTGGGTGCCTTTCCGGACCATGGGTTTTACGGCGAAGAAGGCGGCCGCACCGCAGCCGATGCCGACTACCTGTGGCTGGTCGATCCAATCGACGGCACCAAGAGCTTTGTCGCCGGTTACGGCATGTTCTCCACCCAGATCGCACTGATGCACCGCGGGCAACTGGTACTGGGCGTGTCTTCCGCACCGGCGCATCAGGAAATGGCCTGGGCAGTACGCGGCGAAGGTGCACAGTTACAGGGCAATGCCATCCACGTCAGCAGCGGCCGCACGCTGCAACAGGCCGCCATCTCCACCGGCAATATCCAGACACTGGCGGCATCGCCGCGCTGGCCGGCGCTGGGCGCCATCATCGCCCAGGCCAACCGCACCCGCGGTTATGGTGACTATTACCACTATCACCGCCTGGCTGCCGGGCAGATCGATGCGGTGATCGAATCAGACGTCAACATTCTGGACATCGCGGCGCTGGCAGTGATTGTCACCGAGGCAGGCGGCGTCTTCACCGACCTGGACGGCCAGCCACCCGGCCTGGAAACGCGCTCGGTACTGGCCGCGCCGCCGGCGCTGCACGCCGAATTACTGCAACGCCTGAACAGCAAGGCAGAGGCATGATCGACAAGCCACTGAAATTACCCATCATCCACCAGCGGCGCCTGCGTGACCCCAGCAAGATATTTGAAATTGAACAGCTCGACCTGGAATTCTCCAACGGCGAACGGCGCACCTATGAACGCATGAAATCACGCGGCCTGGGTGCCGTGATCATCGTGCCGATGCTGGATGAAAACACCGTGCTGCTGGTACGCGAGTATGCCGCCGGACTGCACCATTACGAAGTTGGCCTGCCCAAGGGCCGGCTGGAAAAAAATGAAAGCGTGCTGCAGGGTGCCAACCGCGAACTGAAAGAAGAAATCGGTTATGGCGCGCGCGATCTGAAAGAACTCACCCAGCTCAGCCTGGCACCGGGTTATATGACCCACGTCACCCGCATTGTGCTGGCGCGCGACCTCTACCCGGAAAAACTTCCCGGAGACGAACCGGAAGAACTGCAGGTGGTGCCCTGGCCCATCAATGACCTGCTGTCCATCACCCGCCGCGATGACTGCACCGAAGGCCGCACCATCGCCGCACTGTACATCGCACGTGATTATCTCGCGGCGGAGAAAACCTCATGAATACCGAAAACCTGCCAGCCCTGCTGGAACCGGTGGTCGCCATCAGCCAACGGGCCGGCGCCGCCATACTCGAAATTTACCAGCAGGATTTCAACGTGGTGCACAAGGACGACGCCTCGCCACTGACCCAGGCCGACCTGGCCAGTCACCGCCTGATCTGCGCGGCCCTGAAAGAGCTTACCCCGGACATTCCATTGCTGTCCGAAGAATCCGCCGCACTGGATTACAGCGAACGCTCGGCCTGGAATGAATACTGGCTGATCGACCCGCTGGACGGCACCAAGGAATTCATCAAGCGCAACGGCGAGTTCACCGTAAACATCGCGCTGATCCGCGACCACCAGCCGGTCCTGGGCGTGGTCTATGTGCCCGTCACCAATACCTGCTACACCGGCATTACCGGTAACGGCGCCACCGTGAGCACCCCAGAAGGCGGAAAGCAGGACATCCGCGTGCGCCTGCCCAGCGCCAGCCCCGCCATCGTGGTAGGCAGCCGCTCCCACGCCAACCCGGTACTGGCCAAACACCTGGCCGCGATCGGGCCGCATGAAATGGTCAGCATGGGCAGTTCACTCAAGTTCTGCCTGGTGGCCGAAGGCAAGGCGGATTTTTACCCGCGCCTCGGGCCAACCTCCGAATGGGACACCGCCGCCGCCCACGCCGTGGTCACCGCCGCCGGCGGCAAGGTGGTAACCCTGGACGGCCAGGATCTGCGCTATAACACCAAGGACTCCCTGCTCAACCCCGAGTTCCTGGTCATCGCCGACCCCAACCACAACTGGCTGGAAGCATTCAGCGACTACACTCCCCCGACAGCCTGAACACCACCACCAGCCCACGGCGAGTGGCTGATTATTTCTGCCACATTAATCAAGCC
>JBFIHZ010000252.1:0-6379 GCA_041601535.1 Lysobacterales bacterium
GAATTGCTCAGCTCCCTGGCCATATCCGCTCAGATGCGTGCCGGTATTACATTCAGCTCGGCCAGCAGCCAGGCGCGGGCAAAGCGCCAGCCGCGGGTCACTGAACTGGCGGACAGGCCCAGGGCATCGGCGGTTTCCGCTATGCTCATGCCGGCAAAAAACCGGCATTCCAGGATGCGGCATTGATCGGGATTGTGCTGCTCCAACTCTGACAGCAATCGATCCACCTCCAGGATGTTGTCCACGTTCGCCTGTTCAGCCGAAAAACCGGAGTCTGTGAATGTCTCCAGGCGCACTCCTTCTCCGCGCTTCTGGCGCAACCGGGAGCGGGCATGATCCACCAGCACCTGGCGCATGACGCGGGAAGCGAGCGCCATAAACTGCCCCTGGCTCTCCGGCGTCACCGGGAACTGGGCTTCCAGTTTCATAAAGGCTTCATGCACCAGTTCGGTCGGCTGCAGGGTGATATCCGCGCGTTCGCGGGCCAGGTGACGGCGGGCCAGGCCACGGAGTGAGCCATACAGCAGTTGGACCAGTGACTCCAGATTCTCCGGTGCCTCACCTGGCAAACCCACAGCAAGCGTGTGTACTTGCTCGGGGCTTAATTCCTTTAATAACGGCTGATCAGTCTTGTCCACAGGCAGCGGAGTCCAGTTTGCCAATCGCTAACTTTCAAAGATTATCAGTTTGCTCCAAAAATATCGCAAATCCGGGACCGGATTGTTGTTTCCGGCCCGCTGGTTAATACAGGGGTATACGGGAGATTGGACGGACTCAGGGCAGGTTCTCAAACCCGTCCTCGAACACGAACTCGTTGAAGTTGAGGCAGGCGGAAAATTCAGAGGTGCCGTTTTCAGTATTGGTTGCCGTGGCGGTGACGTAGTTACCGGAACCCTGAAGGGTCAGAACGACCTGGCCGGCATAATCACCGTTCGGGTCGGTGGCGCCAGCCGCGTCGCCCAGAAAGACTTCCGCCCCCCCGTGGCCGCTGTCATCGCACTCGCTGGCCTGGAAAAACTCGAAGGTAAAAGACTTGCTGGCCTCGCTGTCTAAGCTGACGTCCACGGTAAGCTGGTCACCCGCCAGTCCCGCCGCACTGAGTTCAGGAAAGTTTTGCAGCGTATTCGGACCAGTGTCCGTGTCATCGGGATCATTCGGTGTCAGGCCAAAAACCAGGCCGTTGTTGGTGACGTTGGGCGTTGCCAGGTCGATTTCCAGGCCCGCGTTTGCAAACACGCGATTGCGCGACAGGCGAATGGCCTGTGTGCTGCTGGCGGCGTTCAACAGGCCGACGACAATGCCGCCGCTGCAGTTGAAGCAATTATTCCAGGTCACCAGGTTATCGTTTATATCCACGTTGATATTGGCCGTGGTGAAGTTGGGGTTCTCATACACCCGGATGCCACCTCCATGATTGGGCAGGGCGGCATCGCCAGCAGCGTTGGTACCGACGCGGTTACGCTCGATCAGAACAGTGTTTGCAGTTCTCAGGCCCAAGCCGTGGCTGTTGTTACCGGAGAGAATGTTGTCCGAAATGACTCCGTCGGTGAGGAAATCCGCAAAAACGCCCGCGTTGTTGTTTGTCAGTGGCGCGGTTCCAGACGCATTAGTGCCGATCAGGTTGCCGCGGATGCTTATGTTGGATGCTCCCGAGATTTCGACGCCATTGGCGTTCGTGCCCGATATCAGGTTGCGCTCTGCAGGTACAATTTCCCCACCGGTATCGGAGCCTACCACCACATTGGAGCTGCCTTGCCAGATGAGCACAGAGCGGCTGCCGCGAGGCCGGCGCTGGCTGCCCGTCGTGTCAGTTGCAAGAAAATTTCCGCGGATAATCGTGGCTGGCCCGCCCGTGAGGTTGCGAATCTCTATGCCGGCATGGTTGCAACACACCGGGTTGGCGCTGCTGTTGATGACCAGGCCTTCGATGATGGTGCCCGCCGCGTTGGAGCCATCGATTTTAAGGCCCGGCACATTGCCCGCATTCACGCCGTCAATTTCAATTACCAGTACGGCATTGGTTCCCTGCTCCAGCGGCAAGGTGTTTTTTGCCGCGCCGGGGGCTGAATAACCATCCACATGGATCACCGTGGTGATATCAGGCAATGCACCATCGGGTTGAATGGTTCCGGCTACGGAAAACTCAATGGTGTCGTTGCCACTGCCCGCAGCGCATTCACCGGGGCTTGCGCCCGAGGCCGTGTCGGTATTGGCCGCTTCGATGGCTTCGTGCAGGGTACACAGGCCGTCATCGGCGATGGTATTGGCGGTCGAATTGACGGTCAGTGTTGCTGCCGTCGCCGGGCCAGCCAGCACAATACTAACCAGAATGAGGGCGAGTTTTCGGGACATGATGGCGCGCATGGACAGACTCCTTTGCTGCATTGATTGCAGGCTTTTTAGGCAGCGCTCGATTCCATGTGTGCTGCGACCCGAAAATCCCGGCGAACGTATGGCGGGCAGGTAGGTTGACCGCGCCCCCGGGCTGCGCTCCTGCACGCCGGTGGCCAGTGGCCTGCCTTATAGGAGCATAAGTCACGCGGTGACTACAAGTGTTTCATTACAACGAGTAACCATCAGGTAGGCCTTATCAGTCGTTATGATCCGCCAGATCACTGCGCAACAGCAAAGCGGCCGCTGCTGCGGCAATAATCAGCTTGTGCTGCTCGGGTAAGTCGTTATGCAGCCACACCCGGCCATTGTTCAGCGTTTCGACCGCCCCCACCACCTGGCCCTGGTGTACAAACTCAAGCCCGGGTACGCGGGTGTCCAGCATACGCTGGCCGCTGTCCAGGCGGGTAACCGGCTGGATTTCCAGTTCCAGCCCAGGGCCGCGTATATGGCCCTGCACATCACTGTGGCCGGCGTTCTGGTTCAGGTCGGCGACGAAAAAATCGTAGTTGTCGCGTTTGCCTGCAGCGCTCTCAAATGAGCCGGTGGCCGTGGTGTTGGCGACAATGGTGCCGGTGAAAACATCTTTGGTATAAAAATTGATGTCGAAGTACTTGTGGAATACCAGCAGGTCCCGTTCGCGCAATTTGCCCAGCACGAATACCTCTGCCTGGTGGCCGAGACTGTCTTGCATGCTGAAGCTGAGTTTTTCTTTGGCGCCCGTGAAGCGGACAATGAACGGGTAGTCATAGCCCTTGGTCCAGCTACGCTTGACCGGGCCGGTCTGGTACTCACCAAAACCAAGCCGCTGGTTGATCAACCAGCCCTGGCGGCCCTGTACCGGATAGACCGACGCATTGGATTGCAGGCGTTCATTAACCAGCATTTGCGGGCTGGTACAGGCACCCAGAAACAAGGCGGATACCAGCAGTACGGATACCAGCCGCAGGGCCGGCATCCAATTGGCCAGCATCGGCCGGGTCAGGGGCGGGGTGGTATATCTGTTCATTCTTCAATGCTCCGCGAAGCTGCGCACCATCAGGAAGTATGGTGAATACTAGGCTGTTTCACGGGCCCGGGATATGGCCATTAGTCACCCCCTGCAAGCCGGCCAGAGACGGTCTGAACGGGCCGCTCAGCGGGCCTTGCAGATGGCGCGAATACCCCGGACTGCCGGGGTATCCATGCCATGCGCGATCGCGCAGAGAATCAAGGGGCCGCGGTGAAAAACGGCGTGAAGTTGATCAGCTTCAGCTCCAGCTGGCTGGCTTTCCATTGACCCTGAACCTTTTCCACTTGCAGCGTGTAGGTGCCATGCGCCACCGCAACCGAGGTGACAGCGCCTTCGCTCTGGGTAACATGCGCGGCGTTCAGATAGGCGGTCAGCGTGCCGCTGTTGCCCTGCACGTCAACGATGAAATTGCTCAATGCATGCTGGGTGAAAGTATAGGTGCCATTGAACACACCGAAGACGAATTCACCCCAGGCTTCCGGCCCGGTCAGGCCACCGCCTGGCCCGATGGTTACCGCCTGGCCGGGGTCATTGAAGTCGGTGCCCGGAAACCAGGCGCTGAAGGTCGCATCATCGGTAAAGCAGTCCGCATAGATGGCCTGGCCGTCGCCCAGTGGATCGGCGCGGGTGGAATCTCCAATGGCGTCTGTTCCGGTTCCATAACACAGCATCAGGTTAATGATGGCGTTCTTGGTGGGCAGGTTTTCTGCGGCCACGGCAGCGCTGAATGGAAGATTGAGTAAAGCGGCCACAAGCAGTGTCGTAATAATCAGGGAATGGCGGTTGGATTTGGGTGCTTGAGTGTTGCGTTGGACCATGATGCGACTTCTCCTGTTTGGCGGTATGAAGTATTGGCTGCCGCTGCTGCCAGTGGCAGGTGAAAACATATAGTCTGTAGCAGGTGGTGTTTGACCCCCCGGGTCGGTGGATTAAGCCCGGCCGGTTTCTCGAGCCTCAGGGCGTGGTGAACTCAAAGCAATGGATGTCGAAATGAATACTAACTTGAATATACTTCAAAATTATCCTGCCCTCAAATGGTGCTGTGCGCTCGCTGTGATGTGCGTGCTGGCATGGCTGCCGGTGACGGCGGCCGCGGAGCAGCCTGCTGCCGCGTCTCAACCATCGCTCGGGCCGGTGATCAAGCAGTTCGGGCCGGTTTATGAAACGGCTGATGCCTATGGCTTAAAGCAGGGGGTGGAGTATCGTGCCGTGATGGATGTAACCGACGCGCCGGATGATCCGTCGCAGCTGAACCGTGCCATTGAGTCGGCCGCGCGGTTTCTGAACATGCACGCGCGTGCCGGTGTGCCGCGGGACAAGCTGCAACTGGCCGTGGTGTTGCATGGCAGCGCCGGCAAGCATGCACTGGCCAGCCCGTTCTACCAGGCCCGCTTTGACGTGGCCAATCCCAACGATGCCTTGCTCACCGCGCTGTCCGACGCCGGCGTTGATATCTACCTGTGTGGCCAGACCGCCGGTTCCCGCGGTTACCCGGCGGCCGAGCTGCATCCGGCCGTGACCATGGCCACTTCGGCCATGACGGTGCTGACCCGTTTGCAGGCCGAGGGCTGGTCGCTGTTGCCCTGAGCGGCGTTACAGCTTCAGCCCGCCAGTGCCGCCTTGATGGCGTCGGGGCGTATCGGCAGATCGCGCATGCGCACGCCCACGGCGTTGTAGATGGCGTTGGCGACCGCCGGCCCGACCACCGTGGTGCCCGGCTCACCCAGGCCTACCGCCGTTTCGGTGCTGTCGACAAAGGCGATGTGCATGGCCGGTACATCGGCCTGGCGCAACGGCGTATAGGCGTTGAGGTTGGTGGCGGCCACCTGGCCGTCCTTGAACGCAGTGCCCTCGTGCAATGCCAGGCTCAGCCCCCACAAGGCGGAACCTTCCGCCTGCGCCAGCGCGCCGTCGGGGTGTACCACCGTGCCGCAATCGAACTCCATAAACAGGTCCGAGACCCGCACCTTGCCGCTGTTCCGGTCGACCGCTACCCTGGCCACACAGGCCGTCCAGGTGGGCATATTACGCTCCTGGCCGTAACTGACGGCCACGCCCATGCCGGTGCCATCGGGCAGTTCGGCGCCCCAGCCAGACCGCTCACGCAGCCGCCGCAGCACATTGGCCAGCCGGGTGGCACCGCCAACGCTGTTGGGCGCGCTGCCGGCGTTTTTGCCGGCACCGTCCAGCAGGGCCAGGCGGAAATCAATGGGGTCCTGGCCGGTGGCCAGGGCCAGCTCATCCATAAAGGATTCCACCCCAAACGTCACCCAGCCGGTGCCCACCGAACGCAACCAGCCCGGCAGGAAGGTCTTTTGCGCCAGCTCATTATTGATGGCCCGCACGCGGTGGTTGGGCAGGCTGTACCAGTGGTCGGCACCGCTGATGGAGAACGGGTCAAACTTGCCCTTGCCGTCCACGCCGTCGCCGAGAAAGCCCGGCGCCATGGCCAGCGTGGGCCAGCCGGCCGCTGCGGCGTGTTCGATACCGCTTACCTTGTTATCCGCATCCAGTGAGGCCGTCAGACGGGCCACAGAGGCGGAACGCGTGCAGTCGAAACGGCTGTCGTCTTCGCGGGTGAACACGGCTTTGACCGGTTTGCCCAGTGCCTTGGCGGTCAGCGCTGCCGGCAGAATGTAATCGCCGTACAGCCTGCGGCCAAAGCCGCCGCCCAGGTAGTGCTGGTGCAATACCACCTGGCTTTCTTCCACTCCCAGTGCCTGCGCCAGCACCGGCAGGATCAGGGATTGCCACTGGTTGCCGGTGTACACATGCCAGGTGCCGTCTTTCAGTTCCACCGTGGCATTGGCCGGCTCCAGCGTGAAATGCAGCGCGGTGGCCGTGCGGTAGGTGGCACTGAGGGTTTTGTCGGCCTGATCGGCGGCCGCGGCCACATCACCGTCATTGACAAACAGCGTGCCGCTGGCCGGGTCGCTGACCAGCCGCTCGCCTTCCGCCAGCAAATCGGCTTCAGAA
>JBFIHZ010000253.1:0-6367 GCA_041601535.1 Lysobacterales bacterium
CAGTTTCTGCTGAACCGGCCGGTGTGCATGATCCTCGGCCCGGATGAAACCATCCGGGAATCCTGTGAAGACAGTTTTCAAACGCACTACCGCGCCACCCGTGAGTATTGGCAGGGGTGGTCACGCAGCCTGTCGATACCGTTTGAGTGGCAGGAAGCGGTCATTCGCGCCGCCATTTCCTTGAAGCTGTGTACCTTTGAAGATACCGGTGCGGTGGTGGCTGCGCTCACCACCTCGATACCGGAAGCGAGCAACAGCGGACGCAACTGGGACTACCGCTATTGCTGGCTGCGTGACAGTTATTTCGTGGTGCAGGCCTTGAACCGGCTGGGGGTCACCAAGACCATGCAGCAATACCTGGGCTACATCATGAATATTGCCGCCGAGGCGGGAGAGGATGAGCTCAAGCCTTTGTATGGTATTACTGGCAGTTCAGAAACAGATGAAGAAGTGGTGGAGTCCCTGTCCGGTTACCGGGGGATGGGTCCGGTGAGGCGCGGAAACCAGGCGTTCTTGCAGAAGCAGAACGATGTGTACGGCGCGGTGATTCTGTCAGCCACGCAGAATTTTTTCGACAGCCGCCTGATCAAATCGGGCACGCTGGCGGAGTTCAGGCGGCTGGAGGTGCTGGGTGAATGGGCGCGGCGCAGCTTTGATCAGCCGGATGCCGGACTGTGGGAATACCGCGGGCGGCAACGCGTGCATACCTTTTCCAGCATCATGTGTTGGGCCGGCTGCGACCGCCTGGCCAAGATTGCCGACCGGCTGGGTGAAAGCGAGCGTGCCGCTTACTGGCGTGAGTCGGCCGACCTGATTCATGCACATATCGAGGAACATGCCTGGGACCCGGACCAGCAGTCCTTCACTGAAAGTTTTGGCCGGCCGGAAATGGATGCCAGCCTGCTGACCATGCACAGCCTGGGCTTTCTGGCGGCTGATGATCCACGCTTTGTGTCAACGGTGGAATGCATTGGCCGCCACCTGCTTCGTGGCCAGTATATGTTCCGCTACGTGGCGGCGGATGATTTTGGCCAGCCGGAGAATGCGTTCAATATTTGTACCTTCTGGTACATTGATGCGCTGGCCAGTATTGGACGCAAGGACGAAGCGCGTGCGCTGTTTGAAAACATGCTGGCCTTGCGCAATCCGCTGGGCTTGTTGTCCGAAGACATCGATCCGGTCAGCGGAGCGCTGTGGGGCAATTTTCCACAAACCTACAGCATGGCGGGTATCATCAATGCAGCCATGCGCCTGAGCAAGCCCTGGGAACAGGCGCTGTAAATCAACAGCTGCAAAACCAGCACGGGATACCATGGATGCTGCAAATCGAAGACTGATCATCGTCTCCAACCGGGTTGCCATGCCGAAGAAAAACGGCGCGGCGGCCGGCGGGCTGACGGTTGGCATTCTGGCCGCACTGAAAGACCACGGTGGAATGTGGTTCGGCTGGAACGGGAAACTGTCCGACCGGGAAGCACAAATGCCGGAGCGGGTAGAGCAGGGCAATATCGAATACGCCACGATTTCGTTAACCGAAGCGGATTTCGAGCAGTATTACAACGGCTACAGCAATCGCGTGCTGTGGCCGGTGTGTCACTACCTGCTGGACTTTATCCAGTACAATGCGGCCGATTTTGAAGGCTATCTGAGGGTGAACGCGCTGTTTGCCCGTAAACTGGCGGCACTGTTGCAGCCGGACGATATCATCTGGGTGCACGACTATCACCTTATCCCGCTGGCCGCCCAGTTGCGCGAGGCCGGCATCGAAAACCCCATCGGCTTTTTCCTGCATGTTCCTTTCCCCAGTTATGAGGCGTTTCGGGCCGTTCCCCGGCACGATTACCTGCTGCGCGCGTTGTGCGCCTACGATGTGTTGGGCTTTCATACCGAAAGTGATCTGACCGCGTTCAAGACCTGCCTGCAGGGCCCCATGCTGGATGCGACGGTAGGCCAGGGCCGCAAAATCCAGGTGCCCGGCGGGCACCTGATCGCGGATGTATTCCCCATCGGTGTTGATGTGCAGGATATTGTCACCCTGGCGGAAGGCGCACAGGACTCCAAGCGGGTCAGGCGTATGGTCAACAGCCTGGCTGACCGGAAACTGGTGATTGGTGTCGACCGGCTGGATTACAGCAAGGGTCTGGCACAACGGCTGCTGTCTTATGAGCGGCTGCTGGAAAAGTACCCCAATATGCAGAAAGAGCTGGTGCTGATGCAGATTGCACCGCCGACGCGCACTGGTGTTCGAACCTATGATGAAATCCGCGCCGAGCTCGAACAGGTATCCGGCCGCATCAATGGCCGCTTTGCTGACACCGACTGGGTTCCCATCCGTTACCTGAACAAGGGGGTCAAGCGCAAACCGCTGATGGGCCTGTTCCGGCAGGCGGCGGTGGGGCTGGTGACACCGGTGCGCGATGGCATGAACCTGGTGGCCAAGGAGTACGTGGCGGCACAGGACCCGGATGACCCCGGTATGCTGGTGCTATCCAGCATGGCCGGTGCCGCCAGCGAACTGACCGAGGCAATCATCGTTAATCCCTATGATCGTGACGAAGTGGCTGACGGCATTGCCCTGGCCCTGACCATGCCCCTGCCAGAGCGCCAGCAACGTCATGCGGCGATGATGCATACCCTGCGCCGCAATGACATTACCGCATGGCGCACGCGGTTTGTCGATGCGCTGCTGGAAAACGCCAGCTCACGGGCAGGCTGAGCCCTATTCGGCCACCATGGCCACGCGCAGGGCGTCCAGGCGTAACTGGGCGGCTTCGAGATGCTGCCGCATATCGGTGGTGGTGCGCTGGATGTGGTCAATTTCATCAGCACGGATATTGGGGTTTACTTCAGCCAGGGCCTGCAGGCGTTGCAATTCCGTGGCCTGCGTGGCTTCCATGTCGGCTATCGCTTTGCTGATGATGTCCGGTTTCTGCTGTTCGGCCAGCTGTTCCGCCCGGGCGATCATCGCGGTGATCTGCGGGCGGGTGTGACGCACCAGTTCGCGCGCGGCCGACAGCGAGGTTTTTTGCGCCAGCCGGTTCAGGTGGGCAGCGCTGAGTATGGCGCTGAGGTCGTTCTGCTGATGGTCCACCAGTACCCGCAAGGTGGTCAGCGGCAGGTGACGCTGCAACTGCAAGCCTCCCGGCGCGATGGCGCTTACGGTAAACACCGCTTCAAGCAGAATGGCGCCGGCTTTCAGCGGTGGCAGTTTCAGGGTGCAGAATGCCGTATTGCCGAATTCACCACTCAGAACCAGGTCCATGGCACCGCTGATCATGGGGTGCTCCCAGGTCAGGTAATGCATGTCTTCGCGTGACAGCGCCAGTTCGCGCTGATAGGTGGCGGTAATGCCGTCTTCAGGCAACGCGGGAAATCCATGCACCAGCATGTGGTCGCCGGGGCGCAGCACCAGGCTGTTACTGCCGTGATGGTCCTGGTCCACGCCGAACTGGTCAAACACCTGCTCCATGTACGTTGCCAGTTCCAGGCGCTGCTGTTCTTTCAGCACTGCGCTGAGCTGCTGTTCTGCCCGTTTGGGGTTGAATGAGTTCAACTCCAGCAGGCGGTCGCGGCCCTGTTGCAGTGTTTCCAGGGCCTGAGCGGTTCGCTGCCGGGCGCGGTCCAGCAGATCGTCCAGCATGGGTTCGTCCGCGGGCTTGAGCAGGCACTGGTGCAACTCGTCTTCGAACTGTTCGAACATTGCCTGGCTGGCGGGGCAGTTGCGTTCAAAGGCATTCAGGCCTTCGTGATACCAGCGCAGCAGCACCTGTTGGGCGCTGCCCTGGAAATAGGGCGCATGGATTTCGACGGTGTGGCGCTGGCCGATGCGGTCAAGGCGGCCGATGCGCTGTTCCAGCAGGTCCGGGTTCAGTGGCAGATCGAACAGTACCAGGTGATGGGCAAACTGGAAATTTCGGCCTTCACTGCCAATTTCCGAGCACACCAGTACCTGCGCGCCATATTCCTCGTCGGCAAAATAGGCGGCGGCGCGGTCACGCGCCACCAGGCTGAGTCCTTCGTGAAATACCGCCGAAAGCACACCGGCTTTCAGCCGCAGGTGCTCTTCCACTGCCATGGCGGTTTCCGCATGTGCGCAAATGACCAGGGCCTTTTCGCCGCGATGGTCCTGCAGCCAGCCCTGCAGCCAGGCCACCCGCGCATCCCGGGCGGCCCAGCCTTCAGTCTGCATGCGTTCCGGTGTTAGCAGGCATTCCACTGCTGTGTCGGGCGCAGCCGGTGGGATGGGTTCACTGCTGGCCAGCGGCCATGCATGAAACTGGCGGTCTGCAAATCCTTTAACCGAAGCACGCGTGTTGCGAAACAGTACGCGGCCGGTTCCGTGCCGGTCCAGCAGGTCACGGATGGCGTCCTCGAGGGCGTCTGCCAAGGGGTCTGAAAGGGTTTCAACGGCCTGCACGGACTGGTCCGCCGGTGCTTTGCCGTTCAGGGTGAGGGTTTTTCCGCCACTGCGGACCGTGGGCAGGCTGGTGGCCGGGGCGGTACTGGCCACAGGTTGTTGGGCGGCTGCGCTTAGCAGGGATTGCAGCCGGTCCTCGCCCAGATACTCCCGCACGGCCTGTTGTACATCCGCCTGCTGCAGGCGCTGACGCACGGTTTCAGTCTCTGTCTCTGCGCTGTCGGCATCCGGCTGATGGGTTAAATCCTGCACCAGTTGATTTACCGGCTGATGCTTGCGCTCTTCCGCGAGAAAGGTTTGCAGATCGTAGTAACGGTCCGGGTCCAGCAGGCGCAATCGGGCGAAATGGCTTTCCACGCCCAGTTGCTCGGGCGTGGCGGTGAGCAGCAACAAACCGCGGGCACGGCGGGCCAGCGCCTCGATGGCGGCGTATTCCGGGCTGGCGCCTTGCTCGCTCCAGCGCAGATGATGGGCCTCGTCCACCACCAGCACGTCCCATTCTGCCGCCAGCGCCTGGGCGTGCCGCTGCGGATGGTCACGCAGGAAAGACAGCGTGCACAGTACCAGCTGGCTGCTTTCAAACGGGTTTTCATCTCCGTCAGCCGGTTGAGCTGCCGGTTCTTCGGTGTCAGCCGGCTGCATGCCCTGGCGGCGCTCTTCATCAAGGATGGTGAACATCAGGTTGAAGCGCCGCAGCATCTCCACCAGCCACTGGTGCAGCAGGCTGTCGGGCACCACGATCAATACCCGCTGGGCGCGGCCGCTGATCAGTTGCTGGTGCAGGATCAGGCCGGCTTCGATGGTTTTCCCCAGTCCCACCTCGTCCGCCAGCAGCACGCGCGGCGCATGCCGGCGGCCAACTTCACTGGCAATGTACAGCTGATGTGGCAAGAGTTGCACGCGCGGGCCCAGCAGGCCCTGTGCCGGGGACTGCTGCAGCCGGCGGTAGTGTTCCAGCGTTTCGCAACGCAAGCGGAAGGCGCGGTTCTTGTCGATCTGGCCGGCGAACAGGCGGTCCTGCGGTTTGCTGAACTGCACCCGGCTGTTCAGGTGCTGCTCCGGCAATACCACCGCCTGGCCGGCCTGGTCCAGGGCGCTGTAGATCAGGCAGCCATTGGCTTCCATCACCGCTTCAATGGTCAGGTCCTGTCCGTCTTCGGTGCTGACCCGTTCACCGGCCTGGTACTCAACCCGGCTGAGCGGGGCGTTATCGGTTGCGTACACGCGGTGTTCACCGCTGGCGGGAAAATTCAGCTCAACGCGGCGGTTGGACGCCCTGAGAACGATTCCCAGCCCCAGCTCGGACTCGGTATTACTGACCCAGCGCTGACCGGGAACAAAGGAAACTGCCGTCAAAACCACTCTCGCAAGACCTGCATCTAGGCCGCGGATAATAAGGGGTTACAAGCCAGGTCACAAGACAATTGGGGTCAGAGTAAAAATTGAGCCGGCAATTGAACGCCAAGGAGCAGAAGGGCATATGGGGCCGGGGTAAAAGCCTGGCAGGCAGCCGCACCGACTCAAGTTTTTACTCTGACCCCAAATATGGTCAATATTGTTCAGGCGGCGTCGTGGAAGATGATGCCCAGTGCGTAACGTTGCCCGGAGTGCAGCGCGCTGACACCGTGCCGCAGGGTCAGCCGATGATCCCCCCGCGGGCCCGTGCCCGGCCGCAGGCGGACCGGGAAGATCACCGCATCTCCACGGGCAAGCGGAACGACGTGAGGCCGCGATTGCATGCGCGGGCGTTGCTCGGTCAGGATGAATTCGCCGCCGCTGAAGTCCGCCTGCGGGCAGGACAACAACACCGTCATTTGCAATGGAAACACCCATTCACCATACAGGTCCTGGTGCAGCCGGTTGTAATCCCCCGGTCCGTATTTCAGCAGCAGCGGTGTGGGCCGGCCCTGGCCGGCGGCCGCACATTGCCGCAGATATTCACCGTGATCC
>JBFIHZ010000254.1:0-6358 GCA_041601535.1 Lysobacterales bacterium
GACCCCGGTAGTTTTGGCAAGGGCGATGTTCGCGGAGTGGCGGCGCCCGAAGCAGCCAACAATGCCTCAGCCTGTGGATCCTTTATCCCGATGCTTACCCTGGGTGTGCCAGGTAGTGGAACTACGGCCGTGATGTTGGGTGCGCTGACCCTGTACAACATAACACCCGGCCCGTTGCTGTTGGAGACCCGGCCAGAAATCGTGTGGGGTCTGATTGCGTCGTTATTTATCGCCAATGTGTTGCTGTTGATCATGAATATTCCGCTCATCCGGCTGTTCACTCGCATGCTCACCATTCCGAATTCCGTGCTGGTCCCTTTGATCGCCACCGTAAGTTTCATCGGCGTTTATGGCATCCATAGTTCGACTTTTGATCTTAGCCTGATGGTTATTCTGGGCGTAGTTGGGTACATCCTGCGCAAGCTGGATTTCCCCACCGGCCCGATCATTCTTGGTTTTGTGCTGGCCGAATTGATGGAGCAGAACCTGCGCAGAGCGCTGTCCATTTCCGATGGGGATCCGTATATTTTGTTTGCCAGTCCTTTGTCCGTTAGTTTGTGGATAATGGCTTTCATCGTATTGTTGGCACCTTTTATCTGGCGTAGTATCCGGGGCAGGAAGACTCTCGCAGAGAATCCTGACGAAAAAGCCAAAAGCGGAGGCATTGACTACAACGACAAAACGGCTGGCTGATACCTGCTTCATTAGAGCCTTTGCAGCACCGTCTCACAAAAAAGCACAAGCCATTCAACCGGTCCCGGTACGATAGAATAGACGAGCATCCTTGATAGATGAGCCTATGACTCGGAGTTTCAGAAATAAAGTAAGGCAACTTGGCTGGCTGTGGCTAAGCCTGGTTCTGCCTGCGCTGTGGGCACAATCCACAGCATTTGCCAACGAGTTCGAGCATTTGACGATTCTGGTCCCGGCTGAGCGCAGTGGAGGCTGGGACCTTACGGCCAAAGCGATGTCGGAAGTGCTGTTAGGCACCGGTATGGTTGGTAAGGTCAGTATCGAGTACAGCCCAGGAGCGGGTGGGTTGATCGGTCTGGCACAGTTCACGTCATCCCGTAAGGGGCAGGGCGATACGTTACTGGTTGGCGGCATGTTTACCGTGGGTGCGGTAGTGCAAAACCGGGCCGCAATCTCATTGCTGGACACCACGCCTATTGCGCGCCTGACCTTCGACAATGCCGTGGTGGCCGTGCCCACGAATTCGAGAATCCAATCTGCAGACGACCTGATTGAAGCCATGCTTTCTGCGCCTGAATCCATTTCCTGGGTGGGCGGATCACGCGCAGGCGTAGATGAGATTAATCTTTACGAAATTGCCAGAGCACTCGGCGTGTCCACTTCTCGTCTGCATTACACAGGGCTGCCTGGTGGCGGTGAAGTCGGTTCTGCCCTGGCCAGTGAGAAGTATCACGCGGGAATCAGCGGTTTTAGTGAGTTCAAGGATCTGGTTACTAGCGGCCAGCTGAGAGTCATAGCTGTGGTTTCGGAAAACAATCTTTCCGGTGTGGGTGCGCCCAGCTTCAACGAATTGGGAATTCATATTGAGCGTTTCAATTGGCGTGGTGTCTTCGCACCCCCCGAGATCAGTTCCGAACAACAGCAGGCGCTCGCAGACTTGATCACCCATATGGTAGCCAGTGAAGAATGGCAAAATGAGCTGTGGGAACACCATTGGCAGGATGCCTATCTGGCAGGTAATGAGTTCATTGAGTTTGTACGGTTTGAGCAGGGCAGGGTGGCGGCGGACCTTGTTTTGATGAAAGAGTCGGATCCGAATAATGACGCCATCATCAGCAATGTGCTGGTGAGGCGGTATGCCTGGGCTCTGGGTCTGGCGCTGCTATCAGTGCTTCTGGTCGTAGGGCTTTGCTATCAACGCTGGCGTGGTAGCCAACGCGAAGCCGGATTGCAACTGGCATATGTAAAAGCAACCGGTGAGGCCACACTAAAAACCGAAGAACTGGAAAAGGCGTTGGCCGGGATACACGCCCATATCGAAGCCGAATTTGATGAATGGCAACTGACCCTGGCTGAACGCGAAATTGCATTGTTGTTACTTAAAGGATTGCGTTTAAAAGACATTGCGGATTCTCGTGGCACCAGTGAACGCACCGTCCGCCAGCAGGCCCAGGCGGTATACAAGAAAGCCAACCTTGAAGGCCGCTTTGAACTGGCGGCTTATTTTATTGAAGATGTTATGGAGTCAATGGAGTTGGCTGCCAAAGAGGCGGACGGTGCCCAGCCGTCAATGAAGTAAGCGCACTGTATTCTATACAGTCTGGATAATTACATTTCCTGAACGAGGGCTGGGATTCAGGTTCCCGGCCAGTAACTCGACCTCGATTGACCAATAGCCTTGATACTTGATACTTGATGCTGAAAGCTTCAGCTGATGGCCGTTGGGCTGGTTCGTAATGCGCATCAATCAAACGACGGATAACTGATAATCGTCCCCAGTAGGGCTTTTGGCGTATAGCAATACTACAAATGCGGTACCTAGACTTGGGTATAGATGAAACGCGAACCAACCTATAAACAAAACCCAATCGATTGGGTCAATCGAGGAAAGCCACTGTGAATCGAATTGCGGCCGTCATTTCGTTGTTCCTGGTATTGTTGTTTTTGCTGACAGTTGGCCTGCCAGTCAGTGCAGAGTACGGCCAGTCATCAGACACTCAAAAATCGCTCACCGCACAGGCCGATCGGGCCAAGGTCATTTACGAACGTGGGCGCAAGCCACATTACACCCAGCAATTTGACCTCAGTCAGCTGCCTGAATACAAACCGGGCAAGCAGCTGACCGGGTGGATTCGAATTCACGGCAGTAACTATCTCAGCGATGGTGCGCTGGGCGAGTACTGGCAAAAGGAATTTGCCCGCTATCAGCCAGGTATACGGATATCGTATTACCTACCAACATCAGCAGTTACCTTTGCGGCGCTGTACTACGGCCAGGCGGACCTGGCCATTGGTCACCGCCCCGGATTTTATGATCTGTTGGCGTACCAACGCGTGATGAACGCCGATCCGGTAGAAATTACTGCTGTTACGGGGTCATATGATGTTGGCGGTTGGGAAAACTCGACAGTAATTCTGGTAAATGAAGAAAACCCTATCAAGGGTTTGACGCTGAAGCAGCTGGACGGAATATTTGGTGCGGCGCGTGATGGTGGTTGGGCTGGAACGAACTTCAGGCCTGACTGGGCGCGCGGAGAAGACGAGAATATTCGCACCTGGGGCCAGCTGGGTTTAACCGGAGAATGGGCCAATCAGCCCATTAATGTCTACGGATTCAATTTGCGATACAACACGGCCACGGATTTTGCTGACAAAGTGCTCAAAGCCAGCGACAAGTGGAATGAGGACATACACGCTTTTGCGCACATTGTGCAGCCGGATGGAACTCGTTATTTGCAGGCCGACCAGATAACTGATTCCCTGGGCAGGGATAAGTATGGTATTGCTTTCAACCGCTACCGTGGCGAACGGGATAATGTGAAACGAATCGCATTGGCGTCAGAAGAAGGACAGCCCTTTGTAGAGCACACCATAGAGAACCTGCAAAATCGCAGTTACCCCATTATCAATGAGCAGTATTTCTACTACAGCGATCTTCCTGGCAACAAAACAACGCCTCTTGTGAAAGAGTTTCTGCGCTTTATTCTCAGTCGTCAGGGCCAGCATGAGGTACAGCGTGATGGCAAGTATCTGCCGTTGACGGCAGAAGTAGTGCGTGAACAGCTCGAAAAGCTTGATTGATAACTGGAAGTAACTGCAATGATAAAGGTAATGCGGTTTGTGCTATTGGTCTTGCTGGCTGGGCTGGGTCCAGCATGCGTGCTTTCAGCAGAAAAGAAAGTGACGGATTCAGTGGAGATTCAGAATGCCAGGGCCAAGTGGGTAAAAGCCAAAGGCCATAGAGTTTTCTACACCGAAAAGTTTGACCTCAGTGATCTGCCGGCCTATCAGCCCGAGCAGACCGTGAAAGGGACCATTCGCATGTGGGGTTCCAATTACTTCACAGACAGCCCGTTGGCGGAAAACTGGGAAAAGGAATTCCGTACTTTCCAACCGGACGTTACCTTCGATTTTCATCTGAACACCAGCCTGCATGCCATTCCCGGTTTGATTTTCGGCGTATCGGACATTGGTCCACTAGGGCGTGAAATAACCTGGGATGAACTGCTGGCCTTTCAGCGCGAGCATAAAAACCTGCCAACCGGGATAGTTACGGTTACGGGAAGCTACAACGTATCCGGTTGGAATCCCGCTATCGGCGTGTTCGTGCACAAGGACAATCCCCTTGCGCAACTCTCGTTGGAACAGTTGGGTGGCATATACGGCGCAGAGCGGTCGGGTGCCTGGCGTGGCTTGACCTGGGATACGTCACTGGCACGCGGGCCAGAGGGAAATATCCGCACCTGGGGTGAGTTGGGATTGACCGGGGAATGGGCGGACAAGCCAATCAATGTGTACGGCTATAACCTGCAGTTCCATTTTCCACAGGAAATTGAGTCCAGGGCCTTTGGCGGCGTGTCAAAAAAGTGGAATGAAAAGCTTCGCGAGTACGACAATCTGGCCTTACCCGATGGCAGTTTCAAACTGGCCGGCGAATTGATGCTGGAAGACCTGGCAAAGGACAGATACGGCATTGCCTACGTGGCCGGCGGTGCCCTGTGGCACACCGAAGACACCAAGATGCTTTCTTTGGGTGTGAAAAACGGCGGACCTTACTACGCTTTGAATTTGCAGAACGTACGAGACCGAACCTATCCCTTGCATGGCGAAGTTTACTTCTTTATCAATCGTGATCCCGCAGAGCCGGTTGATCCAAAAGTCAGAGAGTTCATGCGCTACCTGCTCAGCCGCGAAGGGCAGACACAGGTAATGAACGATGGAAAGTATCTGCCGCTTACAGCCGAGGTTGTACATGAACAACTCAAGAAACTGGATTGAATGTGTGTCACTTGGTTTGGGTCACGCGCTGAGGCTGGCGCTGGTGACAACCGTAATATGGGTTCAAAGTGCCTGTGCAGATGAGTATGTCCCCGTTTCCTTTGACCTGGGAGATCTGCCGTCCTATCAGCCGGAAGCCATGGCGTTGGGCGTACTGCGAATTTATGGCACGCCGTTGGAGACGCTGGTAGGTGAGTGGGCGCGTACGTTCCGGTCTTACCAGGGTCACATGCGCTTGCAGTCATATCTTATCAATACCTCGCAGGCTTTTGCTGGCCTGGTAGAGCAGCAGGCGGACATTGGATTGATGGGGCACCGCACATGGCATACCAGCCTGAAAGCCTTTGAGGCGGAGTTCGGTTACCCTCCACTGGAAATCCGCTTTGCCACCGGTTCTTATGATGACCCCCAAGGCTCCACACCAGGGCTCATGATTATCGTACACAAGAGCAACCCTCTGGCCCACCTGAGTTTGCAACAGCTGGACGGTATCTTCTCCGCGCAGCGGACCGGTGCATGGGACGGCACAGTCTGGTCAACTGCTGCCGCACGTGGTGCCGAGGATAATATCCGAACTTGGGGTGATCTGGGGCTGACCGGTGACTGGGCTGGCAAGGCTATTCACGTAAATGGTTCGGACGTGACTTTAAGTAATTGGGCCGACTTAATGGAAAAGGTGGCTTTTGCTGGCAGTGGAAAGTGGAATCCCGCACTCGACGAGGGTCCAAGAGCCGATATTGCCTGGAAGGCACACGGCAAAACTCGCGACCAACAAATCATCGAACGCGTGCAAAACGATCCACAAGCTATCGGGTTCATGTTTCAACGGGTTATTGATGCAACCAAATCCAGTGTTCGGGTCTTGCCCATTGGCGTTTCAGATCAGGGTCCATTTATCACCCCTAGTGCAAGTAGTTTTTTCAATGGTAGTTACCCACTGCGCAACAACGTGTATCTGTATCTTAATAAAGTACCCGGTCAACCGCTTCCAGCAAAACAAAGAGAGTTTGTACGGTTTGTGTTGAGCCGCGAAGGGCAGCAGATTGTTGCAAACAGCCGTATTTTCATTCCACTTGATGCGAGCCAAATTCAGGTCGAGCTGGACAAACTGGATTAGCCCCGGCCCTTAACCGAACGGAAACATTATGTGTCAGAATTCTTTCTTGAATTGTCGGGTGTCTTTGCTGGTAGCGCTTTTGTGCCTGGCAGGTCTGGGTGTACCGGTGTTGGCAGTCGCTGCAGAACCCGGTCAACCTGTACTGCAGGAATACCAGCCGGCTATGAAAGTTCGTGGCCAGCTTCGAAGTCGCGGCAACCCCCACATGCAAAAATTGCTTGACCGCTGGCAATCCGGATTCAGCAAGTACCATCCCGACGTACAGTTTAC
>JBFIHZ010000255.1:0-6352 GCA_041601535.1 Lysobacterales bacterium
GCCCTGGCGGTGGGCGCTACCGCGCCGGCATAACGGTGTGCATCATCCGAAACTGACAGACCCTGCTGATGCCGGGCGGCAATGCCAGCGTATACCGATGCATAACGGAACAATGCGAAACACACCATGAAATCCGCGTGGGGAAAGTTGTCAATCTCCAGGCCCTGACAATACCAGCCCTTCATTTCTTCCGCGGACGGTATGCCGGCGGCCTCAATGTCCCGTCCGGCAAAAGAACCCTGCGGGTTGCCCTGGGGCAGAAAGTACGGCAGAAACATAAAGGCCGCGTCGGAAAACATGTCGCCCAGTGACGACATTTCCCAGTCCAGAATGGCAATCACTCGCGGTTCTGTGGGGTGTATCACCACGTTGCCCAGGCGGATATCGTTATGGATGATGGAACTGCGCTGGGTGGGCGGCAGATGCGCTTGCAGGGTTTCGGCCAGCCAGGCCATGTCAGCATCGCCTTGCGGGCAGTATTGCCCAAACAAACGGGTATGCAGGCTGAGTTGGCGCTGGACAAAGCCTGCGGGCTTGCCAAACTGCTCAAGCCCCACATCCCGGTAGTCCACCGCGTGCAACCGGGCAATGGTTTCGGCAAAACTGTGATACACCTCGCGCCGCTCATCCGGCTGGAATCCGGGCATGGTGCAATCATCAACGATGCGCCCGTCAACAAATTCCATCAGGTAAAACTGCCCGCCGATCGGGCTTTCGTCCGCACAGTAGATATAGGGCTGTGGTGTCGGCACGCCGGTGTTTTGCAAGGCGGTGAGCACCGTGAACTCGCGATGGATATCATGCGCCCACTTGTCGGCACCTTGTGGCCGCTTGCGCACTATAACGGGGCCGGCCGTGGTATCCACCCGAAAGGTCGGGTTGGACTGCCCGCCTTTGAGTTGCGTGCAGTGCTCAATCCCGGCAAAAGGTGAGCCTGCTTCGCGCAGCCAGGACGAAAGCGCCTTGAGTTGATCAGTGGTGAGGTTCATGCAGCTTTCCGGTGTGAATCTTGCACAGCAGTAATCGCCATACCCTGTGATGTGCCGAACATGCGGGTTGACCGGCGCTACCTTAACCCTTGAGGCGGGTCTGTGCCAAGCGTCTGAAGCACGGGCCTGGCCTGGCAGTGCGGCAAGCGGTCAGGGCCCCATTATGCTTGGTAATTGACAGAAATTGACAAATACATGAGAATGACAACGTTGTTAGCGAAACAGATAAACTGAATAATCTGTTTTACGGGCATCTGGGCAGTGAATGTGAGTCATCCGGATGATGTGTTTTCCTGGGCTCAGGAAAGCGCGCAATAAGGGTTGGCAGCACACCATTACGGGCGTTCACGGCCTGAACTACGGTTAACGTGCTTGCCGGAACTAGTGAGGAAATGTTGCGGGCCTCAGTCAGATTGTGGCGAAAGGTATCCCAACTCATAATTAAAGGAGAGACCCATGTACTTTAAACGCATGCTGCCCCTGGCTCTTGCGATATTTCTGCTGCCGGCCCTGGCTATGGCACAGGAAGGAACGCGTCAGACATTCTTCGTTGCCAAATTGGCACTGGATGGCAACCCCAATGAAGTCGAAGTCAACCTGAGCTGTAATACCGGTTTGCCGCTGGATCAAAGCAAAGACATTGAACCGGTAAATACCAGCTTTGAAGATTATGTTGAGTTTGTCGTGGTGGATTTTGATTCCGGTGAAATGAATTGTGACGTCACCGAAACCCCGCGCCCGGATTACGGCACCTTCTACGTGTTTGGCTGGGATAGTGAACTTCCCGACGCGTTGAATGCACCGAGCCTGGATGGTCCGGGTATTGATATCAGCGAAGACGGCTGCTTTTTTGAAAGTATTCCGGATGAAGCAGACGAAGACGCCCTGCTGTGGTGCATCGTGGTTAACTACCCGCTGCCGGTAACGGTTACCGTCAACAAGGAATGGGTCATCGAGAACTCAGGTGGCGACTCCGTTGACCAGAACTTCGACCTGACCCTGTATTGCGACAGCGGCGCGATTATTGATGGCGAAAACTTCTGTGCTGAAGATCCTGTGTTCGATGTGCCTGACCTGGCCGTGCTGTACGCCTGCAAACGGTTCTATGGTAATGGTTCAGATTCCTTTGAAGCCGAGGTATTCCCGTCATACCCGTCCACTTCCTGCTGGGTTGAAGAAACGGTTTATGACAGCGCGGTTGAAGTAGACAACGGCTGCGAAAGCATTGTGATTTCTGCCGGCAACGGTGCCGAATGCACGGTTACCAATACCGTGTTCTTTGAAGGCATCCCGACGCTGAGCCAGTACGGTATGGCAATCCTGGCACTGCTGATGCTGGGCGTTGGCCTGGTGGGCTTCCGCCGGATGGCCTGAGCGCCAACAGCAAGCCGGCAGTAAAGGCTTGCGCTTGAAGTAAACGAAATCCCCGCAGCGTCTGCTGCGGGGATTTTTTTATGTCCTATTTTCTGCATGCTCAATGGTGTGGCATTCCACTGACAGGGCCCTGGTGCTAGCAAACCTTGCCGCAAGCCTCAGCCGACTGGAAACCCCCGTACTTCATGACACTCGTCGTCCGGGTTTCACAACCTGTGAATTCTGTCCGTGGGTTGGATAGACTTGGCACAGTCGGATGAATCAGCGGAACACGATAAGGACAGCAATGAAAACCAGGGCGATACGCATTGACCAATACGGCGAACCGGATGTAATGCGTCTGGTGGATGTTGAGCTGGCTGAACCCGGTACGGGGGAAGTGCTGCTGCGTCATACCGCCATCGGGCTGAATTTTATTGACGTGTATTACCGCACCGGGCTGTATCCCGCCAAGCTTCCCACTGGCCTGGGCAGTGAAGCTGCCGGCGTGATCGAAGCCGTGGGCCCCGGCGTCAGCGACCTGCGGCCAGGCATGCGGGTGGCGTATACCGGGCGCCAGCCGATGGACGCCTATTCGGAACGGCGCTTGATCAGCAGCGACGTGCTGGTGCCATTGCCGGCCGCCATCACAGATGAACAGGCGGCCGCGGTGTTGCTGAAAGGGCTGACCGCCTGGTACCTGCTGCGCAAAAGCTACTGCGTGCAGGCCGGCGACCCCATATTGCTGTATGCCGCCGCCGGCGGTGTGGGTTCACTGGCAAGCCAGTGGGCCAGCCATCTGGGCGCTAGCGTGATTGGCGTAGTGGGCAACCAGGAAAAGGCTGAGCGGGCACGAGCGCTGGGTTGCAAGCACGTGATCCTGCAGCACAGTGAGGATATTGCTGGCCAGGTACGGGCACTGACCGGCGGGGAGGGTGTGGCCGCCGTGTATGACTCGGTGGGCCGCGATACCTTTTTCACTTCGCTGGACTGCCTGCGCCCGCACGGCGTGATGGTGAGTTTTGGCAATTCCTCCGGTGCGGTTGAGCCGTTTGCGCCGGCGGAGCTGGCCAAACGGCACTCGCTGTATGTCACCCGGCCCACCTTGTTTGACTTTGTCAGCACCCGGCAGCGCTTGCTGGCGGCCGCTGACGAACTGTTTGGCCTGATGCAGGAAGGTGTATTGCAGGCAGACGTCAATCAGCGCTATGCGCTGGCCGATGCGGCCCGCGCGCACCGCGACCTGGAAGGGCGGAAAACCACCGGTTCGAGCGTGCTGATTCCCTAGCGTTACCAATTGTGTCGAGATTTACATGGTTTACATATCTTGACGGTTTATGATGTTCCGAATAGACTAAAAGTGAGGCAGTTCAACGGCAGGGTCCCGAAAGTTGCTATCTGCGGCACTACACGGGCGGCCAACACAGTTAAGCGCATCTACCAGGAGAGACCAAATGCGGACCAAGACACTTGTATTGGCCATTACAGCCGCCATGGCGGCAACCAGCCCATTGATGGCACAGGAAAAAACGCCTGAAAATGGCATTATGCCTTCCGGGCCGTCAACCGATGCGCCTCAGGGCTTGGTTACTCTGGAAGGTCAGTCCTGTGTTGATTCCGGCGGCACCAACTGCCCCGATACGATTGCAGACCTGGGTTCAGTCAGCTCAACACAGGACATTGGTGAGTGCGGTACGGTTAACAATGTACGGGTAGGTCTGGATATCGCTCATCAGTGGGTGGGAGACCTGGAAATTACATTAACGGCACCTGACTCAACCTCTGTAGTGGTGTTTGACCGTCCCGGTGTACCTGACTCCACGTTCGGTTGTGCAGGTGACGACATCCTGGCCATGCTGGATGACGAAGCTGTCGCTCCAGTGGAAAACGAATGTGCCGGCGCTACACCCACCATCCATGGCACTTTCATTCCCAACAACCCCCTTTCCACTTTTGATGGAGTGGCTGCGGATGGTACCTGGACGCTGGATGTGGTCGATATGGCCGGCGGGCAATCTGGCACTTTGAATGACTGGACCCTGGATGTCAGTTGCGGTGAAGCCGTATCGCGGGCAACGTTTGCCGTCAACAAGGTATTCACCGATGGCAACCCCGGTGATGTGGAAGTCACCTTAAGCTGCAATACCGGTCTGCCGCTGGAGCAAAGCAAAGTCATTTCCGAGGGCGACGGCGTGAAGTTCGTGGTCACCGACTATGATGACGGCGAGCTGGATTGCGAAGTCACAGAAACCCCGCTGGCCGGTTATGATGCCGAATACAACAGCAGCGGCGTGATCAGCGATGTGAGCTGTTCCTATGAAGATCTGAATTTCGGTTCTTCGCGGTTCTGCCAGATCACCAATTCGCCGGCTCCGGTGGACGTGGTAATCACCAAGGAATGGCTGTTGAACGGCCCGAACGCCGGCGATGTGGACATGGATTACACGCTGACCTTGTACTGTGATGCCGAGATCGTGGGCGGCACCAATCTGTTCGAAATCAGTGCGGGTGAATCTGCAGACTTCATCGGCCCCATTGGCTGCGGAGTCGGACCCAAGGATGCCCCATCCGGTATCGGTCCGATTTTGCTGGCGGACTGGTGCAAAACCATTGACGGCAATGGTGCGGACGTATTCACCGAGCAGGTGATTCCGGAATATCCTTCATCCAATTGCTGGGTGAGCGAAGTTGTCTATGACGACGCGGTGGAGTTTGACACCAGCGACTGTGATGGCCTGCAGGTCAGCGCCGGAGTTGGCGACAGCTGCACGGTGGTCAATACCGTGTTCTTCGAAGGCATTCCCACCCTCAGCGAGTATGGCCGGATCATGCTGATTCTGCTGACGCTGGGTGTCGGCTTCGTCGGCCTGCGCCGCTTCGTCTGATTTAGCCTCCAAACCCTGCGATGCCCAGGCATCGCAGGGTTTTTTTATGTCTGGGATTTGCTGCCGTAACCACGTACTGTAAAGAGTTCGATGTCTGTAGTGGACCTCGGTGCGTTGCTGCTGCTGAATTGTTGATCTGAGCCGGGGCCGGCGCCAGGTTCTGCGGATTCTTCAGGTCCGGCCGCTGGCTGAATTTACATCCAGGCGCCGATTGATTTCCTCATTGGTGTGAATGATATGCCCTTCCTGTGGGGTGCTGAGCTTGATGCCAGGCCTGCTCGGGTCGTGACGGCCTTTCAGCCAGCCCTGGTTCAACATCAACTCCATGGCCTGTAACACGTGATGTATCAGCAATTGGGGGGTGGTGGATGATACGCTGCGGGCGTAATCCTGAATCACCGGCAGTATGTCATTGGCCAGGTCCGGTCCTTTGCCGACGGCTTCGATCACCACGGCAAACAGGCCCACGGCCGGCAAGCGAAAGTTTCCCCTGACATAAGTGGTTACGCGCTGGATTTTGCCGTTCTCATAAGCAGGGATTGAAATCTGTTCGGCCTCAAGCAGGTTGAGCTCGAACTGGTTGAAGCGCGACATTTGCCATTCAGCCTGTCCACCAACAAACCGTTGTGCGACCTGCCGGGTGCCTGCCAGATCCAGCCCGCCGATGCCCACCTGGCCCAGAACATCATGAGTGAAGCCACCGGTGCCCAGCCACTGAAACGCCTTTTGCGGGTCCAGGTCCAGCCCCGCATCACGCGCTATTTCACTGGTGTATTGCTGCAGGTCGGTGAAGATGCCGTTGGCGGAGTACCAGAAGTCGGCAAAACGGATGTGCTGCTGCAGCCGTGATCTCTGGTTGTCGTTGTAGTGTTGCAGCAGCCATTTCTCATCGTGTTCGCCGCGCAGGATGGCCATCAGGCTGTAGGCTGCTTCACGCGCTCCGCTTTGCGTCAGGGTAAGTCCTGCCGCCAGGATGGGGTCGGCAAAGCCAGCGGACTCGCCCACCAGCAGCCAGTTGTCGCCACAGACACGGTCAGCCACGAAGGACCAGTCCCTGGTTGCGCTGACATTGCCGTCACGCTGCGCCCTGGCGGTGAGTTCGGCTATCAGTGGTTCCTGTTGCAA
>JBFIHZ010000256.1:0-6308 GCA_041601535.1 Lysobacterales bacterium
GTCAGAAAAATCCGGCCAGGCAGTGTTAATCCAAAAGCCCAATAACACAATCAGGTAGCGAAATTTCATCAGTTTTAGTCCTTATTTGGCACTTTAACCAACACCCAGGCCACGTCGGGCACTCACGCAATGAAAACAATGTACGACATTTAGTGTACGTAAACAACTATAGACCCGTTCCCCGGAAGACATAGCAGGTAATCCGCGCGGGATCTGTGGGGGATACAGGGGCGGGCCAGCACGGCCTGCCCTGCCGTGAGGAATTTGTGAACAACCGGTGAAGCCTTCGTGATTTCAAGCTGTGCACCATGCTCCCAGCCCACCAACGGGCAATTTTCACTTAACTTTGGAGAGTACAATGCAATTGAAATCAAACGTGTTTGCCATCACGGCTGCTGCCGCCGCCCTGTCGCTGATGCAGTCAGATCTGGCCCAGGCAGCCGCCGAGGTGTATACCTCGAGCAATTTATCCAGCGGCAATACCGTGATCAGGCTGGCACAGTCGGACGACGGGACACTGGCGTTTGCCGGTGAATATGCCACCGGCGGAAGCGGCACTGACGGTGGCCTGGGCAACCAGGGTGCCATCGCAATCGACGATGAGTTCCTGTTTGTGGTTAATGCCGGCAGCAACCAGGTTTCCTCATTCAGGCTGCTGGAAAATGGGCTTGAACTGGTCGATGTGGCCGATTCCGGGGGCATGCGTCCGGTCAGCCTGACGGTGGACCGCGACGTGCTGTATGTGCTCAACGCCGACAGTGACAACATCAGCGGCTTCGATGTTACCGAATACGGTGAACTGATCCCCATTGAACGCTCAACGCAGCCCCTCAGTGGCGTCGGCACCGCACCGGCACAGGTCAGTTTCAGCAAGGACGGCCGCACACTGGTCGTGACAGAGAAAGCCACCAACAGGCTGGTTTCCTTTTCTGTTGACCGCGATGGCCTGGCCACGGATTCACAGATTTTTGCCTCACCTGGGGTCACGCCGTTCGGGTTTTCATTTACCAATGGCAATCGCCTGCTGGTGTCCGAAGCGGAGGACGGCGCACCAGGCCAAAGCTCGGTTACCGCCTGGAAACTTTCGCCATTCGGTGATCTGCAGGCCGTCGACCCGGTCGTGCCGACCTTGCAGTCTGCCGCGTGCTGGCTGGCGGTTACACCCAACGGCAGGTTCGCCTATACCGGCAATACCGGTGGCAGCAATATATCCGCCTTCCGTGTGCGCGGTGATGAACTGTCACTGGTTATCGCCGACGGGGTGAACCATGAACTGGCCATCAGCCCCGGTGCCGACAGCCGGCCGATTGATTTGGCCACCACACCGGATGGTCAGTTCCTGCTGTCTTTGAACATGGGCGACGATACGATCTCGAGCTTCCGCATCAACGCAGACGGATCTTTGGAAGAAGTAGACCAACTCGGCGGACTGCCGGATCGTCCCACCGGCCTGGTTGCACGCTGATCACTGCAGCTGTTCAAACCTGTAAACCCAATATTCGGGGAGAGTCTCCTCTCCCCGCAATATTCCAGATTGCCGTCAAAACCCCTGGCTGAAATCAGCTCACGGAATCTGCCGACAGGCAGTTACGGCCATCAGGCCGCGCATGGGCAATCACGTCCGTTAAAACGGAAAACAACAACGCCTGGCGCTTAACCGGGCGTCAAAATGCTGCAAACCACCCATTCCCGCACCAGCCTGATACGCAGTTCAGCCCCCGGTGCAGATCGCTGGCAGCGCAGGGCCACCGCGTGCTTCTGCCCAGGTATTGAAGGCACAAAGCTCATCTGTCAGGTCGGCGCCATCAGGCCCCGCGGCACCCGGCGGACCGGCTGGCCCCTGCGGACCTTGCGGACCCTGCAGCGTGCCTGCTGCGCCCTGCAGACCTGGTGGACCGGCGGGGCCCACAGGCCCGGCCGGACCGGGTGTACCCGCTTGCCCTTGTGGACCAGCCAGACCGGTGGGGCCTTCAGGCCCCGGCGCACCCTGGGGACCCTCGTCCGTCCCGGCCAGACCTTGCGGACCTTCCGCACCGGCCGGGCCAGCCGGACCCGGCGGACCTTCCGGACCGAACAGGTCGCCGATGGTCAAAGCGTACCTGGCCGTTTGCCGGCGATTATCACTGCCTGTGCCGACAATCAGCGCGTAATCACCATCCGGCGGCAGCCCGCCGGCAGGTGCACAGGTGATGAGCGTGGCATCCACCACCACGCAGTCTGCCGTGATGTCACCCGGCGCAGCCGGCATGCCGAGTGTGACCGTCGGTGCCGGGTCTAAGGCGAAATTTGCGCCGGTGATAGACAGCGTATCCGGCGCAAACGTCACCTGCACGGCATCTATGCGCGGTGCTGGCAACGGCGGCCCTTTGGCCTGCGCCAGCCCGCTTACACCTGCGAGGGCAATCGCGGCCAGAACCAGGCCCCTGGCCGAGGAAGAGTGAAAAGACCGGTTGTTGATTAACATGATGCTTTCCCTCCCATGCTATTGCTGCACACAATACAGTGGGTAGCTGAGCACACAGGCAAATGCCAGGTTCTGCCCGGTCCAGTTACCTTTCATCTCGTACATGTAACCGAAGCGCCCGGAAAAGTCCTGGCTGTTGCTGGTCCAGTCCTGACAGAAACTTTCGGGGCCACCGCCGCCGGGGAACATCTGCCCGTCGGGGTTGGTTCCGGTCCACACCACTCCATTACCCGACAGTTCCCTCACAACCTGGCCGAATTCATTCACGTTAATCGGCTGTAAGTGAACTTCAAATGAAAAACACTGGAATTGGTCGACCGGGCAAACAAAGGAAAATCCTGCACCCCAGGAATCGGAGATCAGGGCACCATCCGTGCGGACGTAAGGATTCGGTGAATTGACGAGACGGTCTTTGGCGTGGGTGGTACTGTCGGACAACCAGGCCTTGAAGGTTCCCTGCAAACCGGCTGCATCGGCGCGTGCCTGACACTTCGCATCGGCACCGGCCAGGCCGCCAAGATTACCCTGGTATTTTGTGCTGGTAACGAACACGATGTTTTTATCAGGCGACGGCGGACAAACTGCCGGAGAAACCGGACCACCATAGTCTTCTCCCCAGGCGTACAGATCGCACATTTCCGCAGTCACATCAGCGCCCGGCGCACCGTCAGGCCCCGGAGGACCTGGCGGACCGTCGGGACCAGCCGGACCCTCGGGACCGGGCTCACCTGTCGGCCCTTGCGGTCCTTCCGGACCTGGCGGGCCAGCGGGGCCTTGCGGACCATCCGGGCCCTGTGGCCCTTCCGGCCCCGGCGCGCCCGCTGGTCCGGGCTCACCCTGAGGTCCGGCCGGGCCTGGATCACCCTGTGGTCCGGCTGGCCCTGGCGGGCCCTCGGGGCCTGCCGGCCCGGTTGGCCCTGGCTCACCGACCGTCAGGTCATAATCATCAAACTGATAAGCCCGGTCCGTGCCGGTGCCTACGACCAGCCGGTAATCACCGGCCTGAGGCAGACCGCCCGCAAACGGGCAGGTGATCAGGTCGTCACTTATTGCCTGACAAGCTGCGATCACCCCCGGCGTCCCGCCAGGCACGCCCAGCGTGACCTGCAGGGGTGCAGATGCGGCAAAATTTTCGCCCTCAATAACCAGATTGTCGACTCCGCTGATATCCATGACCGCCACCGCGAAAATTTTGGGCGGCGAACTGTTACCGCCGCCCTTTGGTTTGGCCATGGCAGCGCTGGTTACTGTCATGAATACTGCGGAAAAAAGGATAAGCGGATACAGGCGATTGGCTTCGCCGGAAGCTGGAAAAGTGATTCTGGACACGATACTCCCCTATCGAATTGTCGGTTGTTCAACACGCAGCAATGCCGAGCCGTCACAGCACGGTGCTGTATTCAGATAATGAGGCCGGTTCCCTTGCTGCCGCCGATGAAAATCTGGCGACTGTCCCTGGTGTGTAAGTACTGCTTTCCCTAGCAATGACCCTACTCCCCCGTATTTACCGTACAGAGGTAGAGGCGAAAAGAAAAGTGGTTTCTTCCTCAAATGGTCTTGAAAGGCCTTGTTTGAAGCTCGCGACCCGTGTAGAGCATTCCGCCGCAGCTATCAGCCTGTTGGCCAGGCCCGGATGCATGAATGTCCCAGGGTCTAGCGAATCACAACGTCCTGGCTGACTCCGCTCTGATTGGAAACCAGCGAGGCACGCACCGCCATCGCCACCTGCCCCTGGCGGTTGAAATAAACCTGATTGTTATCGGCGACAACGCGAATGCCCGGGGGAATATTGCTAGTCTGCTCAACCGTCAGCAAATCGGGTGAAAGCTGCATACCCGGAACCGAGAGCAAAACGTTTTGCAACTCACCCTGCTCATTTATGACCAGCCGCAGGATGACGTCCGTCTGGTACACGCGGGAAATCCGGCGGGCGTGGCGAACGGAGGTCTCTACGGTCTCCGCCGCCTGCCGCAAGTCCGTGTGCGTGCTGAGCAGGTTGATCCAATAAGGCGAGAACGCAGACAGAGCCAATAACGCGGCTGCGAAGAGAAGAAGCTCGAGAACTGAAATGCCGGAGTCGCGGCGTGGGACGGCATGCTTCAATTGAACCTCCTGGTAGAAAGGTCGGTCTGGCAATCACTATGTTCCGACTGGCATGCGCTGCCCTCAACGCGCGGCGGAACCCCGGTGGCCTGCGCATGATGGTACGCCGAAACAAAGTCATATGCGAGACATTTACCCTTGTGTTTCAATGCCTTTGTGCCACACAATGGGACTCTGGTGAATATTCCGGCGGTGAGGCCGCGCCAACCCCCGCCCGCCTTCGTCAGATTCTTCAAGCAGGATTTCATGGACGAACGGCCGCATTTATCCCATCGATAAGCCATTTCACGCCTGTCGGTAGCAACGAATTTCCATCCCGGCACATTGGACGGATCCGATTATCTCGTGACGTTTTTTATATGCGCGGCGCGGTAGTTCCTTGAGGGCAACAGACCACTGGCAGGAAATTCCCGTGCAGTGTGGCCCGGCATAACCATTACCAGGAGAAACACCATGCAAATCCACTCCCGCATCCTGCCTACATTGTCCGCGACCAGCGCCGCCTGGGTCTGCCTGTTGGTTGCTGCGGTGTTCTCCCCCGCAGCCAGTGCCGTTGAAATTGTGGTCACGACCACGGTCGACGAACTGGATGTGATCTATTGCGGCGACTACGACTACACCGGCGGCACCGGCATGAGTCTGCGTGAAGCTGTATGCCTGGCCGACAGCAATGGCACCCCTTCTGACACCATCACTTTCGCCGTCGGGACCATGACGATTAACGACCGCCTGAAATACATCACATCCACCATCATCATCAACGGTAACGGGGCGACCAATACGATCATCCAGGCCAACGAATCGCCCAATACCGCCACGCAACGCATTTTCGAAGTGATGAGCGGTGGCAGCCTGACACTCAATGACCTGACCCTGCGCAACGGGCGTTGCGCCGGCGGTTGCCTGTGCGTCCAGGGCGGCTGCACGGGCCAGCAGAGCGGCGGAGCGATTGTCAATTCGGGCACTCTGACCGTGAATAACTGCATTTTTTCCGGCAACGTGTCAACCAACTCGCAAGGTGGCGCGATTGCCAGCAACGGCATACTGAATGTGAACAACAGCACCATCATGTTCAACAGCGTGGGTGATTACGGCAGCGGCGGCGGCATATACAGCGCCGGCACGCTGAACCTCTCCAACAGCACCGTGACGCAAAACAGCACACTCAACGGCAACGGTGGTGGCGTATCCAACCTCAATATCGCCAACATCGTAAACAGCACCATTTCAGGCAATACCACGGGTGGCGGTTTCGGCGGCGGGATTTTCAACAACGGGACACTTAACTACCGCAATACCATCGTGGCCAACTCCGCAACGGGCGGCGATTGTTACAACTTCAATGCTATTGGCGTGAATATCGCAAACCTGGTGGAAGACAACAGTTGCTCACCTGCGGTGAGTGGCGATCCCAACCTGGGCCCGCTGGTGTACAACGGCGGCCCAACCCCGACGCTGGCACTGTTCACCACGCCAAGCCCCTCCCCCGCGATTGACGCAGGCAACAACGCCAACTGCCTGGCTACCGACCAGCGCGGCATAAGCCGCCCGCAGAACCTGGTGTGTGATATCGGTTCATTCGAGATTCTGGGGGAACTGATCCAGCTGGATGGGTTTGAATCACCTTAGGCAATACTGACCGCAGCGGCTTTCACTTCACCGTCAGCGAAGATGGCCACCGGCTGGATCTGATTAATGACACCTGGTCGGCGGAAGGCATGATCCGGCTGTATTCCGCCAC
>JBFIHZ010000257.1:0-6287 GCA_041601535.1 Lysobacterales bacterium
ATTCTCGGAAATGGGGAGACGGTAGTCGATTGACTCTTTGACGATTGTTGGGTTGTTTTCCCGGGTCCACTCGTAGCCTTGCGATGACTCATATGGCTCGATTAAGTATCTTTCGAAAAAAAACTTTTCACCTTCCGACACACCCGGACTTTCATCATATATTTTTTTGTATGACTGCCGAATGCGCTCCATTCGTTCAGCCAGATCCTGTTCAAGCAGGTTGGCTTCACTCTCACCAGTTATTACAATCACGCGCAAAGAGTAATCGGTTACATTTTTTTTGAAGAACCCTCCCCAGCGGCGCTCCCAGTCAAACCCAATCACCCGGTGACTGAATTTTGCCTTTTCGCTGACGGGTACATCTACAACCTGGTCCTTATGCCCTCTTTCCAATACGGGCACCCTTATTACTGACGAGCCCCACTTGGCTTTGTCCGGAATGGAAAAGATAATCTGCCTCTCATAACCATTAATGGTTATCTCACTCCATTGCTGCTTGTCCGGCTTGTCCAGCCAGGACCAGGGTTCGGCTTGAGCTGATTGAACCAGCGAGAGAATCAACATAGCAGGCAATCCGAATTTTATCATTCGCATATCTCGCCACCTCCCAATATTCAACATGGCCTAAACCAAAAGCACCTTGCCAAGCGCCAAGTCTTTTGCGTTGTCGTGTATGTCTTTACCTATCGGAACATTGTTAAAGCCAGTGTCTTCCTGTACGTAAGCATCAAAATGGTCGGAATCGAAAATATTGATGATTGAAAGAATTGATGGGCGGTTTGCGCCTGGATTTATACGGGCCGAATGAATAAATGGCAATCAATGAGCCATCTTGAGCTCTTCTCAGCTGTCTGCGAATTTGGCCATTCAGACTAGACCCTTCAATTTGGCCATATTCAGTCATGTCCGGGAAATCAATTGAACCATCCTCACAACGAAAGTCTCCTTCTTCAGACCTGAATGTGAATGATGACAGAGCCGTTCCATCGGCCCAATAATTGGAGAAAATAAATACATCTGCCGACAATTGCTCAATGATTATCGGGGAACCCGCCTGATCCGGTTGCAGCGCTTCGTTGGTTGACTTTTCCGCCAGGCTGAAAGGAATAACCTGGTAAAAATCCGTTTCACTCCCTTCCAGAAATATACTTTCTCCTGATTTCCATGAGTACTTTTCTGGCTTTCTTTTATATTGCCCAGATATATCCGGGCAGTTACTGGCTCCGAAGCGTTGAATGCTGTATTCACCCCACATTGCCGGCAAATGTGGTGGTTGCGGCATCGATAACGAAGCCGGTGCCTGACACCCCATCAACATGCAAGAGGTTACGGCACAGCAGACAACACGTTTCATCGCGCGGGCTCCTCATGGCAAACAAATCACTGGTAGCCAAGGCGCATATATCCAGAAAGCCAACGGGAGTATTCGACACCACGATCAGAGTCATTTTGAAAACTCACTTTTTGCGCGACGCTATTCTGTATAGGGGTCTGGAATAATCCTCACCGTGTCGAGAATTTTACGGCTCAGTGCCTTTCTGCGCTCCAGCCACTCCTGTGATTTTTTTGGGCCTTTGACTTCCATGCGGTAATAAAACGAGAAAATCAGTTCTCGGTTGTCTGAGATCGGCAATCTGAAATCCTCATGCTCTTTCACGACTGTTGGTGCATTTTCTTTGGTCCATACGTATGGCTGGGAAGAGTGATATGGCTCTATTTTGAACTTTTCGAAAAAGAAATCCCGATTTCCAATCGTAACTGGAGTTGAAAACCGCGCCATAAAATATTCCCGGACAGCTTCCATTCGTTGATGCACGCTTTTATCCAGTAATTTATAGCTTTCGTCTGTCAATGTGACGTAAACCCTTAGTGAATAATCAGTAACATCTCTTTTGAAGAAGCCTCCCCAGCGTCGTTCCCAATCAAAGCCTATGATCAGGTTGCTCTCTTTGTTTAACGAACTTAAAGCAACATCAATAATCTGGTTTTTCTGATTTTGCTCTAACTTCGGAACCCTTATCACGCGGGCTCCTGATTTCGCCCTATCGGGTATAGCAAAGACAATCCGACGATCATAGCCATTTATCTCAACCTGGCTCCATTCCTGTTTTTCCGGCTTATCGAGCCAGGACCAGGGGTCGGCTGTGGCTATATCCGGTATCAAAAGCATGCAAAAGACATATAAATGCAAGAGCTTCATAGAGTTATCTCGGACACAGATTTACCCGGACACCACAGGGCGTAGTATGTGGACTAAGTGATGCTTGAGAGCTAAACAAGTAAGGTGATCGGACCAATGCTACCGGTAGGCGAATCGGATTGATCAGGATGTTGGCTCCCAATACCGCATTCACTGCATCTCCAAACTGAGCTCGGTTGATGATGGAGAGATTTACACGTTTAGCCAAGCTGGCTGAGGTAAACAAGTTGTTCAAAGGAGCTCCATGAAGATGAACAACCCCAACTGATTTAAGACTTATGCCGGCATCGGCTGCATATCGAAGTGCACTTGCAGTGATTGCTCCACCCTGACTGTGGCCAATCAATTGCAACCCTGTTATGCCGTTGGCTGAAGCTTCTCCAATAGCCCTACCCAGATTTTTAGCCATTTGTGAATGGATCGCACCAGTATAAGCACCCCAAATATCAATTGATGTTTCGAAAATGTCAGAACCAAAACTTACTGACGTATTGAAGTTCAAAACATAACTGGACGCGGCACCTTGGAGTTGGGCAACCTGTGTAGTTCCATTCCTAACAGCATCTCCAAACATGTTTTTAATACCGTTAGTGAATACATAATCTCCATTTTGCAATTGATCTGCGGATATTCGCATTGCTGATTCAAACCTTCCATTGGGAGCAACCGCGATACGGTATAACCCTGGCTCTGGCTCTACACCAGGGCCGAAGAGCCTGTCCATTTGTTCTTTTGTCGGTGTGATTTTTTCCACATCCAATTCCACTTTCAGTTTCCCGAAATTATCAAATGCTTTTGAAATACCATAGGTGACACCCGCAATAAATGCACCCCTGACTGCCCCTTTGGTGCCACCCGTGATGGCGCCGGTGATAAATCCGGTGATGACAAATTGTGCAAACGCACTCTGGATATCCAGGTACATGGCCAGCAATCCGCCGGCGCCCGGCAGCAGAAAGCCGATCGCCACGGCGGCTATTGTCCTTCCCCATTTCTTGATAAAGCGGCTGAAGCTGAAGTGGCCGGTGGGGTCGGTATAGCTCAGCGGGTTGTTCAGCACGTAGCTGTAACGGTTCAGTGACTGGCTGTCTTTTGGTGACTGCACAAACGGGTCGGCTTGCAGGAAGCGGCCGAGTTTCGGGTCGTAGATGCGGCCGTTCATATGGATGATGCCGAGCCCGTCGGCGTGTTCGTGGCCGGTAAAGCCACGGGTGGTTTCGGCGTTGACCAGGCCCAGGCTGGCCCAGGGCAGTGGGCTCCAGTTATCGGCTGTCCTGCGTTCGCCGAAGGCACTGAAGCTCATCAGCACGGCGTCTGCCGCCTGCCCGGATGCGGTGGTCAGCGCATGGGTCGAACCCAGATGGTCCTTGACCAGATAGCGTACTTGCTGCTGATCGGTTTCGGGGTAGTAACTGGCGATCACCAGGCTGCCAACATGGCGCTTGAAGTATGGCTGCCCGCCTGCGGCCTGGATGCGTTCGGTGGTACCGAGATACCAGGTGGTTTTCTGCTGGTCGACCGCATTATCGTCGATGCGCTTGATGCGCTGGTTGCCAATACCATAGACAAATTCGGTAAATTCATTGTCGCGGCTGATGCGCGTTGGCTTGTCGAACACGCTGTAGCTGATGCTGCGGCCATCGCCGGATGAAACCTGGTTGCCATTGGCATCGTATGCATGGCTGACGCCGCCGGCATAGGTGACGGCATGCGGGCCCGCGCCATTCTGCCCGTAGGCATAACTGCCGACATCGGACTTGTAAGTGATGTTGCCGGACGGGTCGTATTGCAATGCGAGGGTATTTTGTGAAGCGGCTCCTGCAACTGACAGGAACACGTCTTCCAGCCGGTTCAGCAGGTCGTATTGAAACGTTTCGTGAAGATCATTGGCAGCCGAAGTGTCGTGCCGGTACAGCAGATTGCCCGCCACATCAAAGCCATACTCGACGTATTGCAGTTCCAGCCCGTCCGCATCGTAGGCTTCCAGCACTTCGACGTGGCCATTAACCGCGTGATAACTGGCAAATACCTCCACCCCGTTATTGAATTCCATGTGGGTGATGTTGCCGCGTGCATCCATGCCGCGCATGGTCTGGTAAGGCAGGCCTTCGGTGCCTTCACGGGCCTCCCTGAGTACCTCTACATAGCCCTGGTTATCGTAGTGATAACGCACACCGCGCGAATCGCCGGACGCATCAAACTGCTGGAATACCCGGCCAAATTGGTCATAGGTGACGCTCTCGGCCAGTTGCAGACCGTCCACAGTGGTGCTGTTGACGTCTGGGCGGCCGAAGGTGTCGTAGAAAACATCCCGGCGATGAATAACGTCACCACTCTCACCGTGCAGGTAGGTCACCGACCTGGCCTGACCCTTGCCGGTGATGCCAGACAGCGTGCTGTTCTGCCACTCGGTGATTTCATGGTTCTGAATGACGCCACCCGAGCCGGTCAGCCCCTGCACGCCGCTGAGTTCCCTCCTGTCGGTCACCCGGCCCAGCAAGTCGTAAGTAAAATCAATCGCCTGCTGCTTGCTGTCGAGCTGGCGGACCAGTTCGCCCAGCGCATTGTAGGCGTATTGCCAGTAGCCCTTGTCCGGATCACTCAGGCTGGTCTTATGACCCACGTGGTTGTAGACGGTGGTGGTCACTGCGCCATCCGCACCCGTGATGCTGATCAGGTTACCGATGGCGTTGTACGCGTAACTGGCCTGACCACAAGCGTTGTCATAAACCTCAATGATCTCACCCAGGGCATTGTGTATTTCCAGCCGGGTTTGCCCCAGCCCGTTGCTGACCGCAGTCATGCGCGGGCCGCCTGTGACACAGCCCCCGGCGGCGGCGTCGTAGTCATATAGCTGGTCATTGCCACCAGCCACCAGCACGGAATCCACCCGGCCCAGCTGATCATAGGCCGTGCGGTTCCAGTAGCGGCTGTCGCCGGCAAAATAGGGTTCGGACACCCGCTCGGGCCGGCCGGCATCATCGTAGTAGCGGTCAACATAAATCATGCTGCCGCCAAAACCCGCCGTGACCTTGCGGATTTCCCGCCCCAGCACATCGGAACACACGTAGGTGTCGGCCTGCCCTCCGCTGGTGGTCGCGCTGTAATACACCGTATCACCCGACGGGCAGTGGTTGCCGGCACCCCGGCGCTGCACGGTACGGCTCCAAGCGCCGGTTTCGGTGTAGCTGATAAACAAGCGGCCCATCAGGTCCGCTGCTGAAAGCGTCACTACGTCATTTATATCCGCCGAACGCAGGGGATTGCCGTAGGCATCCCAGGCTTCAAGTTTGCTCTCAACCTGGTTATAGGCGTTACGGGTTTCCACCACGAATCGCCCCCATGGGTCGTACAGTTGAACGCTCTGCCTGGCAGCCATTCCGGCGCCCGTCACGGTAGTGATTGTGCGGTTGCCAAAGTCATCGCGCTGGTGGCTGGTCTGAACCCGGTAGCTGCCGGAGTCAGGCTCCACGATCTCCTGCTCCAGCATGCCGGTCTGGTTGTTGTATATAAACGCCGAGGTGCGGGTCAGTGCGGGCTGGCCGGGCCGCTGATGCGTCACCGAGCTGCGTGTCACACGGCCGAGCAACCACCGGTTGGTATCCGGCGGCATATACTGGTGAAGGGTCAGCCTGCTGAGGGTTTCTTCGTTGGCATCGCCGGCATAGGTCAACTCACTCGCTGCTGTAATGTCACCGTAGCTGTCGAAGGTGTTTTGCACATACGTCTTGCGAGCTACTTCGCCCTGCAACGTATAACGCCGCTCCAGCGCGCGGCTCAGAACCGGCAGCACCCGTTCAGACCCGGCTACGGTATTGACCGTTGACCACTGATTCACCGTATGGCTGAGCAGGCTGCCACCCACCGACGGCGGCGGCGTGTTCTGGTCCACCAGCGGCCAGGCTGGCGGGCTCAGGCTGTTGGGGTTGCTGATGGACTGAAATTTCTGGCTGCTGCCGACGGCGGCGCGCAGTGTTTCCACCGGCCGGCCGATATAGGGAAAGTCCTGCCGGTAACGCGTATTGCTTCGAATACCGGCTTGCGGGTCCCAGCTGATCCACTCCGCAAACCCCAGAAAGCCGCGGCC
>JBFIHZ010000258.1:0-6275 GCA_041601535.1 Lysobacterales bacterium
ATCCATAATCTTCCCTGCTGTCTGCCGCTTGCAGATGTAAGTGCCCGGGCGTCCGGGCTGATTGCTTGTGATGTTGAATATACCGCGAATGCGCTACCAATCCAGCCAGTGAGTGCGCACCAAAGCCTGGGTCAGTTGACGCGATAATACCCGTTTCGAATGATCTCGCGGGCTGCGGTTACGGTTAAAAAAGCCCCGCCATGGCGGCGGGGCTGTTGGGTCCTATCGAGGCTTGCGCTGCAATATGTTCAGGGTGAATTAACCCACTCCACCCACTCTTTCATTTCACCCAGGCTACAGCCGTATTTGCTGTGACCTTCGCCCAGTTCCTGTGCGGCAATGATTTGTTCACAGGAACAGCCGGCGGTGTCGAAAATATCAAACGAGGCCTGCGGTCCCTTGCCATTGGACGGTGTGGTATCAAACACACCGTCAGCATCGGTCAGGGCGAAACTGTTGGTACCCAGTTCAAGTGTCGGCACCGATTCCGGTATCACCGTGCCGGGGCACTGGTCAATGGCATCCCACACGCCGTCCTCATCGGCATCCAGGTACAGGCCCACCACCACGGCATCATGATCGGAAGCCCGCCATGGATCGGCGTTGAACAGCAGGGGTTGGTTGTGGTCGTTGTAATCCAGCCCGGCCGGTTCATCCGAATTGATGTGCCAGGCCGCCGCGCCGCTGACTTCCGGCAGCAGGCTGCCCGAGGACAGTGCATAGTCCAGGTAACCCAACTGGCCCTGGAAGGCGTAGGAATACGCACCTGTGGACCAGCCACTGCCCACCAGCGCCTTGATCAGGTCGGTGTAACCACCGCCCTCGATGACCGCAATCGGGTCTTCCAGCGCATAGGAGTTGAGGTCACCCAGGATCAGGAAGTCCGGGTCGCCACTGCCAGTCGGGTCGGTGGCCAGCCAGTCAACCAGTGCGGCCGCGGCCGCGGCACGAACGCCGTTGCAATTACCCTGGCCATCGCCGGTATCCGGGTCAGCCACATCATTACAGTTGGAACCTTTGGACTTGAGATGGTTGACCACCACGGTGAACAGCTCACCGGTACTGCTCTCGGCAAAGGTCTGTGCCAGTGAGGGACGGTTTTTATCATCCAGGAAGGCCGGATCATCCGCACTGTCGAGCGTTTCATACCCACCCACCGGGCTGACTGCGGCCGGTTTGTAGATGATGCCAACACGGATCGCATCCGTGCCGATGGCGCCGGTGGCGATATAGGCATAGGTCCCGGCGCCGGCCACCGCATTCAGACCATCCACCAGGTCGGCGATGGGCGCATCATCCGCAGCGTTTTCGATCTCAATCACGCCAACCACGTCGGCATCCAGCGTGGTCAATGCTGCTACCAGCTTGGATTTTTGCTGGTTGAACTCCAGCAGGTTATCCGCGCCGCGGCACTGCATATTGGCCGCCGGGCCGCAAATATTGCCGCCATTATCCAGGTGGATAAAGTAGTTCAGCACGTTGAAACCGGCTACCCGGATCAACGAACCACCCACATCCGGCGGGGTTTCCTCGCGCAGGTTCTCACGGACAAAGGTTACCGGTGCTGTGGGTTGCAGCTCGTAGGAGCCAAAACCGTAACTCAGCACGCCGGTCAGGCCGGTGACGCTGTCGCCCACCCGCAGGGTATTGCCGGCACCCAGGTAGGGTGGCAGCGGCAGCGGGTTCTGCACCGTGCTGCCATCATCCAGCTGGATGCGCCTCAGGTTATTGGCGGCCTGCAGCGCATTGGCCGGGGCACCCGGCAGTACCACATTGGTGGGATTGTCCAGCGGACCATCCACCGCCAGGCCCACTTCGCCGAAGCGCGCCCAGGTGAAGTTGTCGGTGGCGTACAGGGTTTGCGGGAAGCTGACCAGCATGCCCTCAAGGCGCTCCCAGTCTGCCAGGTCGGCCACCGGCAAGTTAACCACGGTGGCGCTGGCGATTCCGCCCGGGCCGCAGTTGGCCAGGTCGGTCACCACGTTCAGTTCCGTCAGGTCAAAGAACTCCGTGACGGTGCCCTGCACTCGTACGACATCACCCGGTGCGACATCCGGCCCGAAGCCGTTGTCGAATACGAATATGCCGTCAGAGGTGGCCGGATTACCATCAGCCTGGCTGTCTTCTTCCTGCAGGAAAAAGCCGTTCAACTGGTTGCCCTGCTGGAAATCTCCTACCACCACGCCTTCCAGGATGACACCGGCAATGCCGTCGTAACCGCTGGCTGTGCCACTGCCCTGCACGTTGTAGATGGGCGTGGCGGGATCACCGCAGGCGCCAAACGGCGGGATCACCGCCACGCAGGTGTTTTCACTGCCCGGCGTACCGCGGTCACCGATACCAAACGGCGTGACCGAAGTGCACCAGTTTTCACCCAGTGCATTATCGAGATTTAATGCCGCCAGCGACATGGATGCACCGCTCGGATCCGGGAAGGTGGAGCCGTTATCCCATTCAACCCGATCGACCTCGGTCAATCCACCGTCCAGCACGATCAACTCATCAGAGCTGTTGCTGAGGAACATGTCGGATCCGTAGGAATACGCTACCGGCGCGCCGCCATTGGTGTTGCTGTCTGCGTTATTGCCCAGCACCAGGTAAGCCCCGGCCGGAATGACCAGCGGACCACCGTTGTTGATGACATGGGAATCTGAGTCGTTGTCCGCAATGGTCCAGCCATTGAGGTCTATGTCACTGTCGGTGGAATTGTACAGCTCGAACCATTCACCGGAGCCGTCACTGACAGCAGCGGGATTCTGCATGATTTCAGTGATGATGATGTCAGTCAGTTCCACCACCGGCGGCGGGGTTACCGCGTTCGGGCTGGGCGGCGCTGAGCGCCAGGTCACGCTGAGATTTTCCGATGTCTCGTCATCGCCGTTCACGCCATTGCCACCGGTTTGCGTTTCGCTGCCTTCGGCCAGATCGTCGCGTGAAAAGGAACTGCCGCCAGAATGACCGCTGCCGGCAATCACATCCTGGCTGGCAATGGCCGTATCGGCTTGATAACTGCTGGTATCGCTGTCGCCATCGGGTCCGTCTGTTGCCACCCCGGTTTTGTCGACGGCTTCATCCTTGTCACCCCAGAGGGCGTAATCCAGATCCTGTACCAGGTCGCTGGCACCATCCCAGCTGTACAGCACCACCACTTCGCCGCTGTTGGTCAGGCCACCCTGATTATTGATGCTGCCGGCAAACGCTTCGCGCATATCGGCAATGCCGTCCGCCGCGCCATCCTCGAACAGTTCGTAGGTTGGGTTAACGCCGTAGGTAGCAAAGAAATCGTCTGAGCCGGCCAGCGCAACCGTCTGGTAACCCCCAGCCGGTATGCTCGCGCCATCGGGGAAGCGTGCATGGAAATCGCCAAAACCGCCACCGCCCGCGTTCGCGCCGGTCACGATGTTGTAGTAATACGTGCCGCCGGGTGCAAACGTGGCATCCGTCAGGTAGACGTTGGATAAATCCACCGCGCTGCTGCCCGGGTTATGAATTTCAATAAACTCGCCGGCCGTGGGGGTGACCACCAATTCACTCAGCAGCAATTCCGGCACGCTGGCCACGCCGGAAAAGACCTGGCCGGTGTTGGTTGAACCAAAGGTGCTGGCCATCGGCGGCTGCCAGGTGAAATCGGCATAGGCCGTGCCCGTGCCGGTCAACTGCAATGAGTGTCCAATGGGCGTATCGGATGGTTCGGACACACCGATGTCGGTACTGGCCATGCCACTGGCCGGGCCCGAACCGGCGGTAAAGCCGCCTTCGTAGCTGAGAAACTGCACCACTGCCGGCGTGTTGTCGACCAGCGCCAGGCCATCCGGCGATCCGTTCTGAATGCCGGCCCTGGCAAAGCTCAGGGTGCCATACCCCGCGCCCTCATCAGGAATAGTGCCGCTGAGATTGATGGTGTCGTAGACATTGAGCTGGGATGGCGAGCCGTTGTACAGCGCAATGGTCCAGCCCGCCAGGTTGGTGCCGGCCGCGCCGGCTACTTCCACCGCTTCGCCGGTATCAGCGCCATCGTTGTCGTAATGCAGTTCGTTAATCCAGACCTGCGCCTGCAGTGGGTTTATCCCCACCACACCGGCCACCAGGACTACCCAGAAAAGGCTGCGTTGAAAGTTTGAAAAAGAAGTTGAAATGCGATGTCGGAATTTTATAACAGATTGATTGATATGCATTTTTTCTCTCTGTAATTAAATGTTTACCGAACCGACCCGAGCCCGATCAGTTACCTGTGCGGATAGTCTAAAGCTTAGTTGGTAAAACGCTTGCGCGTTCTTAAGTGTAAGAAATCTCCCTACTGCTGTACCACCAGCATACCCCGGTTTGATGACAATTGCTTTGCAGAGTTGAGCCTGCCGAACGGCCGGCACATATCGGGCCGTGTAAGCCGCCAACCCGGAGCGTGCACAGTCAGCAGCAGCGATCCGGTGATCCGCATCGCTGCTTTCATCCGTTCAAGCTGGCCATCCGTGGTGTCGCTCCTGCCACTACCCGCGCAGATCAATTCCCCCCGTTACGTATCGTCGGATCGTGTTGCAGCTGCCTGCCGGTGGCGGTATGCGCCACTACGATGGTATAGGCGTAGTCCTGCGCCGTGTCGTTCTTGTCCGTGCAGGTGTAGCCGGTACCGTTCTTTTTCTGCTTTTGTTTGAATTCGGTGTCTGGCAATCCATCCAGTGAGGTAATTTCCCAGCCCGTCGTATCCATATTCCATTGCAGGGTGGTATTGGAACTACCCTTGGCTACCGTGGTGTCATCGCAATGCACTACTTCATTCGGTTCCGTACCGGTCACCGTAACTGACATTTCAATTTTGGCCATATGCTTCTCCTCTGGGACCTCGCCACAGACACCTGGCGATAATCAAGTATAGGTGAACTTCAGCGGGCGGAGATGCCGGATTACTTCAGCCCGGCAAAAGCAAGTGCCGCAAGCAAATCCGGATGGCGATAGCCCCGCTGCCTGAGCAAGCCGAGGGACTCGTCCAGATCGGCATCCTGGCCGGCGTACAGTTGCGCTCGTACCCAGGCGCTGCGCTGTGCTGGCGGCATGCTGGCTGGCAAGTTGTCGTGCATCCAGCCAATCAGTTGCGTCCAGTGCGCGAGGGTGTGCGGATCAGGTGGCGTGGACGGTGTTGCTTCTGACGGCGGTTGGCCACCGAGTTGATCAGCCGCCCGCAGCTTGAGGATCAGGCCATCGGCCAGCAACGCCTGCCAGGACGCTGCTCCGGCATCCTGATTCATGAGTTGCCACGCCAGGCTCGCCGCACTGACCGCCTGCAGGGCGGCTTCATCCGGTTTGAGTTCAAGCAGCAGGCCTTCGGCCAGCGCCAGTTGCACTTTGGCCTCCGTTTCCGGCCATTCACTTCGTTCCGGACTGTGTTCACGCCACTGCTGAACTTTGCCCAGCAGATTGTTCAGCTCCGCCACAGCCTGGCTGCCTGATCCATCGCGGATACTTTGCCGCGCCAGAGCCAGTTGCAGCAACGCTTTCTCCACCTGCCAGTTTTCATTGGCCGGTTCGATTTCCACCAGTTGAGCAGCTACAGCCAGGCCTTCGGTGAAATGCCGCCTGGCGTCCGCCACCTCACCCAGGTCCAGTGCCAGTTCTGCAACAAAACGATGGCCCAGCATCACGTGATCCAGCCACTGCGTGTTCTCCGGTTCACCGCTGCTGAGTTCGCTGGCGAGTTGCAGGTACTCCCCGAAGCGCTGGCGGGAAGCCTGAAACTGGTAATCATTGCGCAACAGGCTGCCGCTCCATGAATAGGCATCCGCCAGTGCGCGGGCGTAGCTGGCATTGGCCGGGTCACGCTCATACACGCCGCGGCTCAGGCTGATCATGCGCTGGTTGTACTCCAGTGCTTGCTGGACGTGGCCACGGCGGTTACTCAGAATGGCCAGATTGTTGTACGCAAAGCCCAGTTCCAGGACATAGTCATCCTTGTCCGGTTGCATGGCGTAGAGTTGCTCCGAAATACGGTAATAGCTCTGCATGCTGGCATCGGCCGCATCCAGATTCTCGCTTTCCCACCAGGCGTACCCCAGCCAGAAGTGGGCCTGACCCAGATCGAACAGGTGGGCGGCATTGTCCGGATCACGCATCAGGAACCGCCAGGTGCTGCCGAGTTCGGCGTACACGTTGCTGTTTGGCGCGATGTCGTTGTCGAGCAGGGTGCGCACGAGCGAGTCGATGCCGTCGCGCCTGGCCTCCGGGTCGTAGGCGCGCTCGTCCTGGCCGGGCACCCAGCCAGAGTGATAGATCAGAAAGCCGAC